>CACHFK010000001.1:0-12500 GCA_902579085.1 uncultured Pelagibacteraceae bacterium
TAAAATCATAACGAATGAGATTTTTTTTCAACACTAATAGATGAATATACTATACCAAAAATAAACCATAAAATAATACTACTTTTATTTGTTAATATTGAACCTGTAGTTGATATTGGCCATAAAATAAAAATTAATGAAATAATTGAAAATTTGAGATTAAGATTATCTAAATTTTTTTTTAAAATTTTTTCAATTAGATCAGAATCTTTCATCAAATAAAAAAATATTGAATAAAAAAGTATTAATCCAATTAAGCCTGTTTCAGATAATAGTTCTAAAACGTAATTATGAGGATGAGTTGAACACAGTTGAACATTACGCTTGGTTTCAAAATTATATTCATCTCTATCACAAATTTTTCGATAATTCTTTGTTCCTGCTCCTATCAAAGGTTTGTCAATCCAAATTTTTATAGCTGAATAAAAGAGATGGCCATAACCAGTATCTAATGTGAATTCATTATTTTCTATACCAAATGCTGTCAAAGATTGATTGAAATATCTTTGTTTTTTATCTGAATTTAGTCCTGCTAGATATGAAATTAATATTAAAGAAGATAAAAAAATTAAAATTAATTTTTTATTAAAAAAAAATAAAATAAATAAAGATATTAAAATTAATGTGAAGAAAGGTGCTCTATCTCCTGTTATAAAGATTGTAAAGATAATTAGTATTGTTGATACAAAAATTAGTACTTTTGATAAATTATTTCTTTTTAATTTAAAAATATTAAAAGTGATCATAAATAAAAATGGGCTTAATTTTAATATGAAGCCTCCTGCAATAAATTCATCTTTGAAAGGTCCTTGGAATCTTTCATAATTTTTTGAGGCATAGCCGAATATATCATGTCCTTGTTTTATTAAATTTTCTGAAGAAGTATTTAAATTCGAATTTAATGAAACCATTTCAGGAATGTATTTATAATTAAAATATTGAAATATAACGTCGAAGCAAACAAACAATAAGCAAGCTATAATAGAATAAACTAAAATTTTAATACTATTTTTGTCTATTAATAACCAATATTTCAAAGCGGCAACAAAAAAAATAAATCTTATGTATGGTAAGGATCTTTTAAGGGACAAAGACTGAAACTCAGATAGGAAAGAAGAAAATATTAAAATTAGATAAAATAAAATAAAACTTATAATAACCTTATCTTTTAATATCTTATCAACTGTATAAGTTAATCTATTTAAAGATAATAATATTATAAAAATTAATCCTACTAATACAACTATTGCATCGGCAATAGAATGTGAAAAAATTAAAAAAAAAGGTATTGAATAAATAAGAATCAAATTAAATTTTTTTATTTTTTCCATAAAAACTTGTGGCTATATCATTTAATATAATATTAAATTGTGATATTGAACGAATATATTATTTATCTATAAAATGATAAATAAAATATTTTCATTTTAAATAGTAAGAAAATTGTAAAAAATAATTTTTAGCGATTATTTATAAGGTTAGTAGTACTATAATTTTTATATCTGTTAATTATATGCACTTTTCCTTTATATTTTTTCATTAATGAGTAACCAACTACATCTTTCATTTTATAATCGCTACCTTTAAAAATAATATCTGGAAGTATTTTTTTTATTTTTTTTAAAGGTGTTTTTTCTGAAAAAACTTCACAATTATCTACATTTATGTTTTGAATAATTTTTTGAAATCTAACATTTAATTTATTTATAGGTCTATTTTTTCCTTTATTAATTTTAATTGAGCTATCCGTATTTAAAAGAACAACTAATTTATCACAATATTTTTTACACTGATTAAGCAAATATTTATGCCCTTGGTGATATAAATCAAAACATCCATTGGTAAGTCCTATTTTAAATTTTTTTTTTTTCCAAAAATTAATCTGAATTTTTTTATTATCATTTAGAAGTTTTTTTTTTTCGTATAGAAATATTTTTTTTTTAGGTACTGAAATATTTTTTACTTTTACAACTTCTGAAGCCATCTTATTTGCAAAATTCATTGATAAATCAATATTTCTTGTTTTATTATAAGCATAAACTAAAGAAGAAATAAATGTATCACCTGCTCCACTAACATCCTGTTTTTTTATTTTAAAACCGTTAAAATTAATTTTTTTTAAATTCCTATTAATATAGAAAGATCCTTTTGACCCATTTGTAACTATCAAATAATTTATATTTGTTTTGTCAAAAAATTTTTTTATTTTTTTTTTATATCCTAAATTAGGATAAAAATTTTTAAATTCTTTATAATTTGGAGAAATAAAATTTGCATTTTTGTAAATACTTGGATTTGAATTTTTTGGATCAATAAACAAAGGAATATTATTTTTTTCAGAATAAAATGTTGTAATTTTAACAATTTTTTTATCTATAAACCCTTTTGCGTAATCAGAAATAATTATAGACTTAAATTTTTTTATATTTTTTTTTAAATACTCTTCAAATTTTTTTATTGTAATTTTTGTATGGTTTTTTTTTTTTTCTGTATCAATTCTTGCTATCTGTAAATCATTTTTTAATATTCTTTCTTTAGTTATATTGGTAAAATTTTTATTATATAAAAATTTAGTTTTAATTTTTTTTTTATTTAAAATATTTTTAATTGTAAATGCATTCTCATCCTCGGTAAAAAAAGACATTAAGATTACATTTTCATTAAATGACCTTAAATTTGCAGCAACATTTCCTGCCCCACCTATGTAAAATTCCATTTTTTTATTAATTAATACTGGAGCATTAACTTCAGGCGAGTTTCTAATAGATTTATATTTTGAATATATATCTAAAAATAAATCACCTATTACCAGAATTTTTTTATACATTATTTAATTTACTTAGATAAAGAGAAATTCCTTTATCAATATTTGTTAATTTTTTTTTGTAACCTAATTTTCTTAATTTAGAAATATTTGCTTTTGTAAATGATTGATATTTACCCTTAAATTTATTTGGAAATTTAATATATTCAATTTTACCTTTTTGCAATTTTTTAATGATAATATTGGCAATAGATTGAAAATTAGTAGTAGTTCCTGTGCCAACATTTATAATATCTACAATTTTCTTTTTTGAAGCCCAAATATTAATATCAACTACATCATCAATATAAATAAAATCACGTTCATGTTTTCCTTTTTCAAAACCATCATATTTACCAAATATATTACAAATATTATTTTTTTTTATTTGATTATAAAAAGTTAATATAGGACTTGACATATTTTTTTTGTGAAATTCATTCATTCCATAAACATTGAAATAGCGCAAACCAACTGCAGACTTTATTTTTTTTCTGTTTTGATAAACATATTTATCAAACATCAATTTAGATAAAGCATAATAATTTTTTATAGTATTTTGTTTTAAAATACGGCTTTCTTTCATTTCTTTTTTTATATTTCCATAAATTGATCCTGAAGATGCATAAACAAAATTAGTATTATGGTTACTGCTGTATTGTAATAGTTTTTTTGAATACTCAAAATTATTTTCTATAAGGTAATCCAAATTAGTTTCTTGTGTATCGGTGCATGCACCTTGATGAAAAATAAAATCTATATTTTTATATTTATTTTTATTAAGATTTTTTATAAATTTTTTTTTATCTACAAAATCAAGATATTTAAAGTTTTTTACATTGTTAAATTTTTTTTGGGTAAAGCTATCTACTAAAATAATATTAGTTTTTTTTTTTTTATTTAGATGAGATAAGATATTGCTACCTATAAAACCCAAACCACCTGTTATTATAATCATAAATGATATATATATATGAAAATTATAAAAGTGAAAAAGAAAATAGTAATATTTAGAAATGGGAGTTATGGTGATGCTTTAGTGGCATTACCTTGTTTAAAGCTAATACAAACTAAAAATAATTCATCTGAAATATTTTATCTGAGTTTGCAAAATGAAGAAACAAAATTTTTTAAACCTAAAAATTTGTATAATAAATTTGGTTTAAATTTTAAATACAAAATTTTTAAAAAAGAAAATTTTTATTTTCTTAAATTTATTTTTTTTTTTCTATCTAATAAATTTAATGAAATGCATTATCTTAAAGAAGAGCCTACTAGTTTTATTTTAAAAAATAATAATAAAATATCTATAAAGATAAATTCTTTACTTGAATTTTTTTTTTTTAAAATTTTACAAGTTAAAAAAATTATTGGCCTTAATAGTAAAAATTTTGACAATAAAAGTAATCAAAAAGAAAGTTTAAGACTAATAAATAGATTGTATAAAGATAAAATTAATGAAGAAAATATTATTAAGCTTTTAAATCAGAAAAATAAAATAAAAAAGAATACTGATATTATTCTGTGTTTAGGTGGAAAATTTAAAGTTAAAGATTGGGGATTAAATAATTGGCTGAATTTAATTAAACTTATAATTGACAAAAATAAAAAACAAAAATTTATCATAATTGGATCTGGAAAAACTGAAAGTCAAAAGGCTAAATTACTTAAAAAGAATTTTCCAAACAATTGCAAGTTATATATTAATGAATCTTTTGAAAAGTTAATTAATACTATATCAACTTCAAAATTATATATTGGTCATGATACTGCAAATATGCACTTAGCGGCTTTACTTGGATTAAAAACAATATCTATCTTTTCTTCAAGAGAGATTAAAGGCAAATGGTTTCCAATTGGTACAAATCATTTAAATTTTTACAAGGATATTAGTTGCTCCAATTGTAAACTAACAGATTTTTGCCACTATGATAAAAAGTGTATTAAAAGCTTTAAACCAAAAATTATTTTTAATAATATAAAAAAATATCTTTAAAGAATTATTTTTTTTTTTGAATTTTTTCTTTTAAACTTTTTATTACTCATAGAATAAATTTGGCTAAATGGAGAGGCTAAATTCAATTTGATCAATTTATTGTACAGTTCAATTTGATGATTATCGACATGCTCTTTAAAATTTTTTTTTCTAGGTAATAAAATAGGTATTTTTTTATTTTTTATTGAGTCAATTACACTTCCTGCTCCTGCGTGAGATATAAACAAACTACTTTTTTTAACAAGTTCATTAAATTTTTTTTTTTCTAAAAATTTAATAATTTGAAAATTTTTATTTCTGTAATCAGTATAACCAACTTGACATATTACCTTTAAATTTTTTTTTTTAAGTTTAAAAAAGATATTTTCAAAACTTTTAAAAAGTCTGATGAATGATTGTTCATTATTTCCTGCTGATATAAAAATCATAAATTATCCAAAATATTGTAATATTTACCTTTAGGATAAAATTTTTTTAAATCTTTCCACTGAAAATAAAATTCATCGCATAATTTATACATAATTTTTCCTGATAAAGACGGTTTTTTAATTCTTGTAACAGTTTCAAAAAAAATAAATTTAGTTTTAAAAAAAAATTTTCCAATGATAAATGCTGGCAATGCAATACTAGCTCCTGTTGAAATTATAGTGTTAGGTTTTTCTTTAAGAAAAATTAAAAATATTTCAATTAGATTGATAAATAATTTTATGCCCTTTATACCATGAGCCACAAAATAAACTTTATTTTTAGATTTAAATTTTACTTTTGAATTAATTATGAAAAAAAAATCTTTAATATTAGAGTTATCTTTAATTTGCAATATTTCACTTAAATGACCACCTCCAGAACAAACTAAACAAAATTTCTTCATCTTAATGATTTTTCAATTGAATTAATAGTTTCCTTGAACTCATATGATTTAATAATTTCTAAAGAATTTTTTTTCATTTGACGAATTTTTTTCTTATTTTTTAATAAATATTTAATTTTTAAACTTAAATTTTGAATATCGCCTGATTTAAATATAAAACCATTCTTTTTTTTTCCACTAGTTTTAACTAGGTCATCACTGCAACCTGATTCTTTGCTAACTAGACATGCGCATTGAGATGCCATTGCCTCATTTACTGATAATCCCCAAGTTTCATATTCTGATGGCATTATGACTACATCAGAAATATTATAATAATTAACAATTTCATTCTGGTTAACAAAACCAAGGAATAAAATATTTTTTAATTTATTTTTTTTGCAATAGGAAATGCATTTATCTTTCAATATACCATCACCAATAAATAAAAATTTATAATTATTTCTTTCAGTTTTAATTAAATTTATAGCTTTTAAAATATCCATTGGTCTTTTTCTTTTAATAAATTTACCTGAAAATATAAAAACAATTTCATTCTTAATATTTAACTTCGATTTAATCTTTTTTTTGTTTAATTTTTTTTTTCTGAAAAAATTATTATCTACGCTATACGGAGCATTAAGTAATTTTTTTTTTTTTACACCATTTTTAATATAGAAATTATAATTTCTTAATCCTATTACCAAAAACTTATCAAAAATTTTAAATAAAAAATAAAAGATTATGCTTTTTAAATATTTTTTTAATATATTTTCTTTTTTTGATAAGTTATTTTCTGATCTTAAAAATATTTTCTTTGCATAACAAAAACTATAGATAATTGCTTTAATATAAAAAATATTATTCCAGCCAAAAATTATTGATAAATCATAGTTATTATCTTTAATTTCTTTTTTGATAAATTGCGAATTAAGAAAAAAACTATTTACATCTTTTTTAAATGTACCAATAAATCTATAATTATATCCTGAGTCTAAGTTAATATTCCAAGCAAATTTTTTATTAAAATCTTTATCTTTATTTATTTTGATTCCATGATTTGAAGCAAAATAAACAGTTAACTTAATATTTTTCTTTTTCGCTAACTGCTTAAATAATGGCACCTGATATTGTATTGGATGAGTGGTAAAAATAGCTATTTTTTTTTTCATATTTATTTATAAACAATAACTATAAATTATAATATTCTTTATGTCATATATCTTAGGAATAAATGCTTTTCATGGAAATTCTTCGGCTTGTATTTTAAAAAATAATGAAGTTGTTTTTGCTATAGAAGAAGAAAGAATTAATAGAATAAAAAACTGGTCTGGATTTCCAATAAAATCAATACGAATGTGTCTAGACTATGCTGGCAAAAATCTAGATGAAATAAAATGTATAGCAATTAATAGAAACTTTAAATCTAATCTAAAACATAAAATCTTATTTTCTATAAAGAATTATAATAATTTTAAATATGCAATTAATAAAAGTAAGAACTTATTAAATCTAAATAATATCGAAGATTATTTTTTGAAAGAATTCAAAATATCAAAATTAATTCCCAAAATTTTATTTGTTGATCATCATTTAGCTCATGTATCATCATCTTATCTGACTAGTAATTTTAAAAAATCTGCAGTTTTGTCTTTAGATGGTTTTGGAGATTTTGCAAGTTGTGCAGTAGGGTTTGGAAACTCAAATGATTTAAAAATTAAACATAAAGTTTTTTATCCACATTCTTTGGGAATTCTATATCAATCTATAACTCAAATGTTAGGTTTTAAAAATTATGGTGACGAATATAAAATTATGGGCATGTCAGCTTTGGGTGAAAATAAATTTGAAAAGCATTTTCAAAAAATTATTTCATTTAAAGATTGGGACTATAAACTGAATAAAAATTATTTTAGTTATTTTGATAAGGGTCTCAATTTTAATTTTAATAATATCAAACCTATATTTCCAAATCTTTACAATAAAAATATGCTAAATCTATTTGGTTTAAATAAAAAAAATTTGCACTCAAATGAATTAAGAGCAGATATTGCATGTTCCTTACAGGTTACTTTTGAAAAAGCTCTTTTTTCAATTCTTCATTATATGGAAAAAAATTTTAATACAAATAACTTAAGTTATTCAGGTGGATGTGCAATGAACTCTTTGGCGAATGGTAAAATTTTACAAAATACAAAATTTAAGAATTTATCAATTCATTCTGCTTCATATGATGCTGGGGGAGCTATCGGTGCAGCTGCATATGCTTATTTAAAATATTTTAAAAAAAAAATAATTATAAAATCAAATTATCTTGGTCCAGTATTTAATAATAACGAAATAAAAAGCATAATTAAAAAAAATAATTTGTTTAAAAAGTTTCAAGTACAATTTAAAAAAAATGATGAAGATATAATTAAGTTTATTGTAAAAAAAATAAAACAAAAAAAAATTGTTGGTTTATTTAGGGGTCGTCTAGAATGGGGAGCACGAGCTCTTGGTAATAGATCAATTATAGCAGACCCTAGAGAAAAAAATATAAAAGAAATAATTAACAAAAAAATTAAATTAAGAGAGAACTTTAGACCCTTTGCACCTTCTGTTTTACATATACATGCAAATAAATGGTTTAAATTTAATAAAATTAAGGAAGTTTCAAATATGATGCAAGTTTTAAAATTTAAAAAGGATGTTAGGAAAATTGCACCAGCGATCAGACATGTAGATAATACGGGAAGACTTCAAACTGTAAAAAAAAAAGATAACCAATTTTATTTTAAATTATTAAATGAATTTTATAAAGAAACAAAAATACCTATGTTATTGAATACATCGTTTAATGTTCAAGAACCTATTGTTTGCAAGCCTTACGATGCAATCAAATGTTTTCAAAAGTCAAAAATGGACTGTTTGATAATAGAAAATTTTATAATCAACAGAAAATAATGACGGTTTTTATAAATAATCATACAACTAAGGAAAATGGTAATGGTTTTTATTTATTAGATTTAATTAACAAATTAAATCTAAAATCAATAAAAATAATTTCTTTAAGCTATAAAAATAATAATAAAAAATATAAAGTTTTTACTTTTCAAGGTAAGAGGAAGTCAAAAAATTTTTTAGGAAAAATAGTTGAAATTTTTTTGATGTACTATCTAATTTTTAAAAATCTAAATGAGCTTAGAAACGAAACTATTGTTTTTACTAGTGATCCACCAATGTTAGGGCTTATGTTGGTATTGATTAGTAAAATATCAAAATGTAATACGATTTTTTGGTGCCAAGATATTTTTCCTAATACATTGGTAGTTTCAAATATTATGGGAAGAAATAATATCTTTTTCTATTTATTAAAATTAATCAATAAATTTATTTATAATAATGTAGATAAAATTATAACAATTTCAAGTTCTATGCAGAAAACACTTATTAAGGATTACAAAGTAAATAAAAATAAAATCAGTGTTATTGAAAATTGGAATTTAGTATATTTAAAGAAAAAAATAAAAATTAAAAAAAACAAAATTAATATTTTTTACAATGGAAATATTGGCTTAGTTCATGATGAACAATTTGCCCTTAGTTTTATAAGGCAAATCAAAAATGATCATTTAAATTTTAAAATTTTTACTAATTCGCAAAAAATTAAAAAAAAATTAGATAAAAGAATATTACATGAGGGTTTTCTTAGTGAAAATTCATTTCACGAATGTCTTTTAAAAAGTGATTTTCAAATGATATTTTCCAAGCCTAGCGCATTAAATTATGTATATCCAAGTAAAATTTATAATATTTTGTATTACAGAAAGCCAATAATTTATTTTAATAAAAATGATAACGATGAAATATCTAAATTTTTAAATAAATATAAAATTGGAATAAGTATAAATAGTAAAAACAAAAAAAAATTTATTAATTTATTTTCTGATATTCAACAAGTCAAAGCTCTCATTAAATCATATAAAAATAATTATAAAAAATTAGAATTTTTAAAGAAAAAAAGAAATATCTCAATTGCTAAATGGAAGGATGTACTAGAATGTGTGGGATAGCTGGTTATAAGTTTAGAGGAAAAGATGAAAACTTATTTCAAGATAATATAAATCAAATTTTAAATTCACTTAAAAATAGAGGACCTGATTTTCAAGATTTTTGGCACAATCAAGATAAAAATTGTTTTCTATTAAATACTAGACTCAAAATTCAGGATTTAAAAGATAGGGCCAACATGCCTATGCAGTCAGAATGTAAAAACTTTATTATCACCTATAATGGCGAGTTATATAATAAAAAATTCCTTATTGAAAAATATCTTAGAGATGTAAAATTGAAAACAAATTCAGATACGGAAGTTATACTTCAGTTGTACATAATTCATGGTAATAAATGTTTAGATTTATTAGATGGAATGTATTCAATAGCGATATATGACTTAATTAATGATCAATTATTTTTAGCAAGAGATCCACTTGGAATAAAACCACTTTATTATACCATTGGTGAAAATTATATTTATTTTGCTTCTTCTGTAAAATCATTTTATTTTAAAAAAAAATTAAATAAAGAGGCTTTAATTGATTTTTTTTCTCTTGGCTTCGTAAGAGAGCCAAAAACTATTTTAGAAAATGTTGAAAGTTTAGAGCCAGGTCATTTTTTATTATATAAGAATAACCAATTAATCAAAAAAAATTATTTTGAATTAAAAAGTATTTTTACAGATAAGAATAAAGAAATTGATATTGAAATAGAAAAATCAGTAATGAAACATTACACAGATGAGGTTTCTTCATGCCTTTTTTTATCATCAGGACTAGATTCAAATTTAATACTCGCCATACTAAAAAAAAATAATGTAGAAATTCCAACTATTTCTATAAGTTTTGAAAAATCTATCCAAGATTCTAAAATTTCAAATGAAAGTCAAATTGTCAAAAAAATCTGCACTGAGCACAAAATAGAAAATCATCATTCATTAATTACAAAAGATTTAATAAAAGAATACGATAATCAATTTTGTAATGAAATGGACCAACCAACAACTGATGGATTAAACTCATTTATAGTGAGCGATATTGCAAATCAAATGAATCATAAAGTTGCTTATAGCGGCCTAGGTGGAGATGAACTATTTTGTGATTATGGAACATTAAAAAAAATTAAAATGATTTATAAAATAAATAATTTTGTAAAAATGTTTGGTTTAAGAGAAGCATTAGGCAAACTATCAAAAAAAATTAATTACAATAATCCCAAGTACAAAAATATATTTGATTATGATGAAGTAAGTCAAATATATTACTTTGTAAGGTCACTTTTTGTTAGTGGTGAAAAAATTGATATTTTTAATAATTCAATTTTATTAGATAAATTTGAAGAAAAAAAACTTCCATTTGATGATTTATATTTAAATACAAGTTATTTAGAGTATAAAATTTATTTGAGGAACCAACTATTGCGAGATAGTGACTGGGCTAGCATGTCAAACTCTGTTGAATTAAGAATTCCTTTTGTAAATAAAGATCTTATTATGAATGCTTTCCAAATAAATCCAAATATTACAAGAAGAAATATATTACAAAAAATAAACAAGAATATCTTCAATTTAATAAGTAAAAAGAAAATAGGTTTTTATACACCTACTTACAATACAACCAATTATCATAACCCTTTAAAAGATAGATCATTTAGTGTTCTAAAGAAATATATTGAAATTAATAATCTAAAAGCATGAATGATCTTGTTGCAATAGTTTTGGCTGGAGGTAAAGGAGTAAGATTGGGAAATTTAACAAAAAGTACACCAAAACCATTACTAAAGATAAATAATAAAAAATTTTTAGACTATTTAATATTTGATATTGCAAGATTTGGATTTAAAAAAATTATTATTGTTGCTGGTTATAAAGGAAAGCAATTTTTAACTTATAAAAATAAAAAAGTTTTAAGTTGTAAAATAGATTTGTTTATTGAAAAAAAAATAAATGGAACATTAGGCGCTATTTATAAAATAAAAAAAAAAATAAATTCGGATTTTTTTATTTTTAATGGTGACACATTATTTAATTTTAACTATTTAGATCTTTTGTTATTGTCAAAAAATATCAAAGGGAAAAAAATTTATTTATCTTTAAGAAAAAAAGTTTGTAGAAACTTAAAGAGATATAATAATTATAAATTTTCAAATAAAAACTTAATATCTGATAAAAAAAAGCTTAACAAAATGATGCTTATAAGTGGAGGTATTATTTTTTGTAAAAAGTCAATTCTTAAAAATTTAAATAAAGTTGGAAATTTTGAAGAATATTTTAATAAAAATACGAAATTTAAAAAAAAATTAACGGGAAAAATTTATAATCAAAAATTTATTGATATTGGAGTTCCTCAGGATTTTTACTCAACTCCAAACTTTATTAAAAAAAATTTTCCAAAGAAAGCCATTTTCTTTGATAGGGATGGCGTTTTGAATAAAATAAAAAAAGGGAAATACATTGTAAATAAAAATCAATATAAATGGATTGAAGGAGCAAAAGAAACAATCAAATTTTTTAATGATAATAACTATTATGTATTTATTATTTCTAATCAAGCAGGAATAGGGAAAGGGTTTATTAAATTTAAAGATTACATGGATATAGAAAAAAAAATTAAAAGTGATCTTTTAAAAATTGGCGCTCATATAGATAAAATATATTTTTGTCCGTACCACGAAAAAGCAGTCATTAAAAAATATAAAAAAAAATCTTTTTTTAGAAAACCAAATCCTGGAATGATTTTAAAGAGTTTAAGAGAATTTCCAATAATAAAAAAAGGTTCATACTTTATTGGTGATAATAAATCAGACAAAATTGC
>CACHFK010000001.1:15000-72737 GCA_902579085.1 uncultured Pelagibacteraceae bacterium
CGAGCAGGATTTCACGTGTCCCGCTTTACTCAAGAAATTTGTTAAACATTACTTATACGGGACTATCACCCTCTATGGTTAGCTTTTCCAAACTATTCAAATTTTTTTAACAAATCTACTGGCCTATTCCGCGTTCGCTCGCCACTACTAACGGAATCTCAATTGATTTCTTTTCCTCCGGTTACTTAGATGTTTCAGTTCTCCGGGTTATCTCTTTAAACCTATGTATTCAGTTTAAAGTAACACATAAAGTGTTGGGTTTCCCCATTCGGAAATTTACGGATCAAAACTTGCATACAGCTCCCCGTAACTTATCGCAGTATACCACGTCCTTCATCGGCTTTCAGTGCCAAGGCATCCGCCACACGCCCTTAAACGCTTGATTTATGCACAGAAAAAAATTCTGTGTTGAATCAAATTTTTTAGAATGTTCATCTATTCGAACATTCTTTGATTGTTCATCTATTCGAACAATCGGATATAGATATTGATAATATAAAAATAATTTTCACAAGTAAAATAGCTAAGTGTTTCTTGGTGGAGGATAGCGGGATCGAACCGCTGACCTCCTGAATGCAAATCAGGCGCTCTCCCAGCTGAGCTAATCCCCCAGTTTTTTGGTGGGCCGAGAAAGACTCGAACTTTCGACCCCACCCTTATCAAGGGTGTGCTCTAACCAACTGAGCTACCGGCCCCTATGCAGAAGCGAGAAACACTATTTCAAGAAGAGAAATGAGGACGGTCAACATTAACCTGTTATATTATTTAGATTAAGAAAAAATCCTTAATCATCCTTAGAAAGGAGGTAATCCAGCCGCAGGTTCCCCTACGGCTACCTTGTTACGACTTCACCCCAGTCGCTGACTATACCGTGGTCAAGGGTTTAAAGCCTTGCCTTAAGGTAGAACCAACTCCCATGGTGTGACGGGCGGTGTGTACAAGACCCGGGAACGTATTCACCGCGGCGCGCTGATCCGCGATTACTAGTAATTCCAGCTTCATGTACTCGAGTTGCAGAGTACAATCCGAACTGAGGCATCTTTTTAGGATTTGCTCGACGTCGCCGTCTTGCTTCCTATTGTAAATGCCATTGTAGCACGTGTGTAGCCCAACACGTAAGGGCCATGAGGACTTGACGTCATCCCCACCTTCCTCCAGCTTATCACTGGCAGTTCTTTCAGAGTGCCCAACTAAATGATGGCAACTAAAAGTGAGGGTTGCGCTCGTTGCGGGACTTAACCCAACATCTCACGACACGAGCTGACGACAGCCATGCAGCACCTGTGTTTCGTCCGGCCGAACCGAAAACTCTAATCTCTTAGAGTCGCGACGAACATGTCAAGTGTTGGTAAGGTTCTGCGCGTATCTTCGAATTAAACCACATGCTCCACTACTTGTGCGGGTCCCCGTCAATTCATTTGAGTTTTAACCTTGCGGTCGTACTCCCCAGGCGGTGTGTTTACTGCTTTCGCTGCGACACTAAAAATAAATTTCCAACGTCTAACACACATCGTTTACGGCATGGACTACGAGGGTATCTAATCCTCTTCGCTACCCATGCTTTCGTTCCTCAGCGTCAGTAATGATCCAGAAAGCTGCCTTCGCAATTGGTATTCTTTCTAATATCTACGAATTTCACCTCTACACTAGAAATTCTGCTTTCCTCTATCATACTCTAGCTAAAAAGTTTTGATTGCAGTTCCGGAGTTAAGCTCCGGGATTTCACAACCAACTTTTTTAACCACCTACGAACTCTTTAAGCCCAGTAATTCCGAACTACGCTAGGTCCCTTCGTATTACCGCGGCTGCTGGCACGAAGTTAGCCGGACCTTCTTATTCGGGTACAGTCATTTTCTTCCCCGACGAAAGAGCTTTACAACCCAAAGGCCTTCTTCACTCACGCGGCATCGCTGCATCAGAGTTTCCTCCATTGTGCAATATTCCCTACTGCTGCCTCCCGTAGGAGTTTGGGCCGTGTCTCAGTCCCAATGTGGCTGATCATCCTCTCAGATCAGCTATTGATCAAAGTCTTGGTAGGCCATTACCCCACCAACAAACTAATCAAGTGCGGGCTCATCCATTGGCGCATAAAGCTTTCTCCGTAAAGACTTATGAGGTATTAGCACAAGTTTCCTCGTGTTATTCCTCACCAAAGGGAAGATACCCACATGTTACTCACCCGTCTGCCACTAAGTATTGCTACTTCGTTCGACTTGCATGTATAAGGCGTGCCGCCAGCGTACGTTCTGAGCCATGATCAAACTCTCAAGTTTAAAAACGGCGCACACTAGCTTCTATATAAATACTAAGAATAATATTTATATATGTTTGAAGTGTGTACGACAAATTTTGGTAACCTTAACCGTCCACACTTCTCTTCTTAAAATTTTAACAAATTAAATAGCTAATTAGGCTTATAAAGCCTAATAAATAACATTTTTTCTTATGTTGAGTGGACCGCTTATATTAGAAAAAATTAATAAATCAAGTTATTAGATTTATTAAAAATATGCTAAAAATCCTTATAAATCAGTACATTTTTAACTAAACTATTAATGAACAAAAAAATAATCTTCAAAATAATTGGCAAATATAGTTATTTTATTTGGCTTATATTTTTAATATTTTTTACAGTTTTCATTACATACTTTTATGATCATAATAAAAGGTCTCAAATAAATTATTTAAAAAAATCTTTTAAAAACATTTATCTAGATAATACCTTAAAAAAAATTACCTCTGAATTAAATCCAAGATATACTTCTATAGAATATACGGTAAAAGAAGGTGATACATACGTAAATATTATAAACAATTTAGATATACCAAAAACAGAAAAAAAATTATTTTTAAAATCAGTCACTACAAATAAAAATATAAAAATTTTAAAATTAAACCAAAAAATTATTTTTAAATTTGATAATAAAAATAATATAAAAATTATTAATTTTTTAATTGAAGTAGATAAAAAAAAAAGATATCTACTTTGAAAGACTGCAGAGTGAAGATCAATTTGTTTCAAAAATTATTGAAAAAAATCTTAAAAAATCAATTACCTATAAAGAAGGCACTATAACAAACAGCCTATATAATACTGCTTTAGAAATTGGAGTAAAAGCAAATACAATTATTGAATTTGCAAGATTGTATGGATTTCAGGTAGATTTTCAAAGAGATATTTGGAAAAATGATTCCTTTCAAATAATTTATGAAGAGTTTAAAAATGAAGAAGGTAAAGTAGTAGAAGTTGGTGAAATAATTTATGCAAATTTAAATATTCAAAACAATGATTTAAAATTATATAAATTTGAATACGAAAAAAATAAAATCGATTATTTTGATGAAAATGGAAAAAGTATGAGAAAAACTTTAATGAAAACTCCAATTAATGGTGCAAGACTTTCTTCTCCTTTTGGTAAAAGGAAGCATCCAATACTTGGATTTACAAGATTGCATGCCGGAACTGATTTTGCCGCACCTAAAGGAACACCAATAATGGCATCGGGCGATGGCATTGTTACCAGAGCAAAATGGTGTGGGGGGGGAGGAAATTGCGTAAAAATTAAACATAATTCTACTTATCAAACTGTATATGCTCATATGTCAAAATTTGGGAGAGGAATTAAAAAAGGTGTTAGAGTAAAACAAGGACAAATAATTGGTTATGTTGGATCTACAGGATTGTCAACTGGTCCTCACTTGCATTATGAAGTTATTGAAAATGGAAGAAAAATAAATTCACAAAAATTAAAATTACCATCTGGAAAAATCCTTAAAGGAGATTTAAGAAAAAAATTTGAGGTAAAGAAAATAAAAACTGATGTATTAAAATCAGATTTAATTGCAAAATTAAACTAGTCAGAAATATTTAAGTCAGTAGATTGGGCTTTTTCTTTGTTATTTTCTGTATGATTTTCATTTTCAGAGTTTTTTTTCTCTTCATTCGTTGTATTTGAATTAATGTCCTTTGCTAATTCTCGACTTTTGTAGATCCTTGAAAAATGATCAGCATGTTGTAAGTAATTTTCTGATAAAATTTTATCACCATTCGATAGTGCTTCTCTTGCAAGATCATTATATTTTTCTATTAATTGCGATGCATTTTGATTATTTCTACCTGGATTTTTTCTCTTAAATTCCAAGTTGTTATTAAATTCTCCATTAATTTTATGTCCATTTCCATTCCTTTTTCTAAAGTTTCTATCACCATTACTGGATTTAAATCTGTTTCTTCTATAGTTATTTTTATAACTGTTCATTTTTTAATTTTTGTACTTATTAAACATCTATCTTTACCTGAAAAATCTTTACATACATTATTAATAAAAAATCCATTTTTTAATAAAATCTTTGCCGTATAATTTCTTTGTTTATATCCGATTTCTATGATCAATTTTCCGTTATATTTTAATAATTTTGAACTTTTCTCAATTATTTTTTTTATTTCTTCGAAACCTGTAATCCCACCATATAATGCTAATTTTGGCTCATATAATTTAACATCATCATCCAATCTATTTAAGTCTACTTTATTTATATATGGAGGATTAGATATAATTAAATCATATTTATTTGAATTAAATTTGTCAATATCGATGTTAAAAAATTTAATTTTATTTTCTAAGTGATGTAATTTTGCATTAAATTTTGCCAGTTTTAAAGCTTCTTTGGATATATCAATAGCCGTAGCATGACAATTAGGTCTCTCTTTTAATAAAGAAATTATTAAACAGCCTGAGCCAGTTCCAATATCTAAAATCCTCATTGACTTGTGATTTGTTATATTTCTTAGTGTCTCTTCCACAAGATGTTCGGACTCTGGTCTAGGTATGAGTGCTGAATTATTGATATAAAATTTATTTTTCCAAAAGAATTTAAAACCTAAGATATATGAAATTGGATTTTTTTTTCTTCTTTTATTTAAATAAAAAACAAATTGTTTTTTTTGTTTATTGCTAATTTGATTATTTAAATTGATTAAAATTTCTTCTCTTGATTTGTTTAAAACTTTGGATAAAATTAATTCACAATCTAAATTTGAGCTTTTTATATTTTTATCTTTTAAAACTTGATTTCCTTTATCTAATATTTCTTGATAGTTCATTTAACTTAAATTACTTAATTCTTCTTGTTGTGCTTGAATACTTAAATTTTCTATCATTTCATCAAATATTTCACCTTGCATAAATTCTTCCAATTTATGAAGAGTTAGATTTATTCTATGATCTGTAACTCTTCCTTGTGGAAAATTATATGTTCTAATTCTTTCTGATCTATCTCCTGTTCCAATTTTACTCTTTCTATCTTGAGATCTTTCGGTATCTCTTTTTTGTCTCTCATACTCATAAATTCTTGATCTCAATATTTTTAGTCCTTTTTCTTTATTTCTAATTTGTGATTTTTCATCTTGTTGGCTAACTACTATTCCTGTAGGTATATGAGTAATTCTTACAGCAGAGTCGGTTGTGTTAACGCTTTGTCCGCCAGGACCGCTACTTCTAAAAACATCAATTCTTAAGTCTTTATCTTCAATCTTTACATCTACCTCTTCAGCTTCTGGCAAAACTGCTACAGTGGCTGCAGAGGTGTGAACTCTACCTTGCGTTTCAGTATCAGGAACTCTTTGAACTCTATGAACTCCACTTTCGTACTTTAAAGATGAATAAATATTTTTTCCTTTTATTGTTGCTATAACCTCTTTTAATCCTCCAGCTTCACTTTTGGATATATTTATAATTTCCATTAACCATTTTTTTTTGTGACTAACCTTTTCATACATTTTAAAAAGATCTGAGGCAAAAAGACTTGCCTCTAATCCACCAGTACCTGCTCTTATTTCTATAATTGCATTTTTTGTATCAGCCTCATCCTTAGGAAGAAGGAAAACTTTTATTTTATTTTCATTATTATTTTTTTTTCTTATTAAATCTTCTAATTCTAATTCTGCCAAATCTCTAATATCTTTTTCGCTTTTTGTATCACTGATTATATTTTTTAATTCTTCTTTATTTTTATCAAATTCAATATATTCTTTTGCCTCTTTTATTATCTCATTCAATTCAGAATATTCTTTGGACTTTTCAGCAAATCTTTTTTTGTCAATTTCACCTGAGGATAGTTCTTTTTCTAATTCAGCATGTTTGTTGATTAAACTTTGGACTTTATTAATTGGTAACATTAATTATTTTTTTCAATTTCTTCAGCTTTTTTTTCAACTAAGCGTACAACCTTAGAAATAATATTTTCGGTAGATATTTTTTCAGTTTCTATGCCATTTAAATAAAGCATATTGCTTCCTTTTCCACCGCCAGTTATGCCAATATCTGTTTGTGCCGCTTCGCCTGGCCCATTGACCACACATCCAATAATTGACAATGTTATTGGAGTTTTAATATGTGATAGTTTATCCTCTAGAATTTTCACTGTATCAATTACTTGAAAAGCTTGTCTTGCACAGGAAGGACATGAAATTATTTTTACTCCTCGATTTCTAAGATTTAGTGATTTTAGTATTTCATTACCTACTTTTACTTCCTCTACCGGATTATCAGATAGAGAAACTCTAATTGTGTCTCCAATTCCATCTAATAATAATGCACCAAATCCAATAGATGACTTGATGCTTCCAGGTAAAAAACTTCCAGCTTCAGTAATTCCAATGTGTAAAGGATAATTTGTTTTTAATGATAATTGTTTATATGCTGCAATCGATAAGAAAACATCAGAAGATTTAACGCTCACTTTAAAGTTAAAAAAATCCTCATTTTCAATAATACTAATATTTCTTAATGCACTTTCAACTAGCGCTTCAGGACAAGGTTCTCTATATTTTTCTAATATATCCCTTTCAAGAGATCCCGCATTAACACCAATTCTGATTGAGCAGTTATTATTTTTTGCAGCATTAATTACTTCTTTAATTTTTTTATCATCACCGATATTACCGGGGTTAATTCTTAAACATTTAGCTCCATTATCTGCGGCTTCAATTGCTCTTTTATAATGAAAGTGAATATCTGCTACTATTGGTATGGAAACATGTTTAACTATTTCTTTTATAGCTTTAGTGGAATTTTCATCTGGACATGAAACTCTAACTATATCTGCGCCAGCTTCGGAAATTTGGTTTATTTGATTAATAGTTTTTTTTACATCTGTAGTTAGTGTATTAGTCATTGACTGAACAGTAATTGGATTATTTCCTCCAACTTTTACATGACCAACATTTATTTCTTTTGTTAATTTTCTTTTAATATCTCTAAATGGTCTAATACTCATTAATATTATTTATCTAATTTAAATTCTTTATGTAAAGCAGCAATTGCTTGGTTTATATTTTTTTTATTGATTAAAACTGATATTTTAATTTCGGATGTAGAAATAACTTGTATATTAATTTTATTCTTGGCTAATGCTTGAAACATTCTATAAGTTACTCCAGGAGTGGTTATCATTCCTACTCCAATAATTGAAACTTTTGATACGTTTTTATCAAACAATAAATTTTTAAAATTAATATTTTTATTTGAATTAATTATTTTTCTAGTTTTATTTAAATCATCACTTTTGATAGTAAATGTTAAATCAGTTTCCTTTCCATTTGCAGATATATTTTGAACTACCATATCAACATTTATTGAACTTTCAGAAAGGGGTTTAAATATTGAAGCGGCAATTCCTGGTTTATCTATTACTCCTACCAATGTAACTTTTGCATCATTTTGCGTTGAAGAAATTCCAGTAATAATATTTCGGTTTACTATATTCTTTCTTTTTGTAATTAAAGTTCCTCTTTTATTATTAAAGGAAGATTTAACTTCAATATCTATCCTGCTTAATCTTGCATCTTGAATAGAAACTGGTTGCATTACTTTCGCTCCTAATGAAGCCATTTCTAACATTTCTTCATAAGATATTACTTTTATTTTTCTTGCTTTTTTTAATTTTCTTGGATCTGTAGTGTATACTCCTTCTACATCTGTATAAATTATACATCTTTCTGCTTTAAAGAATTTTGCAAGCATAATAGCAGTTGCATCTGATCCACCTCTTCCAATTGTTGTAATTCTTCTATCAAAATTTATTCCTTGAAAACCTGCAATAATGGGTATCCCATTAGATTTTAAATATTGATTTATATTTTTTTTATAAATTGTATTAATTTTTGAATATTTATGATCATCATCAGTAATGATAGGAATTTGCCAACCCATCCAAGATCGTGAGTTGTAACCTTTATGAATTAATCTTCCCGCAATAAGAGCGCAGGCAACTTGTTCTCCAGATGAAACTAATACATCATATTCGGCATTAGAAAAATCATTACTTATATTATTTGATTTATTAACTAAATCATTTGTCACACCGCTCATTGCTGAAGAGACAACAATTACTTTATATTTTTTTTTTACATATTTAGCAATTATATCAGCTACTTTTTTAATTCTATCAATTGTACCAACTGATGTGCCTCCAAATTTCAAAACTACAATTTTCATTAAATTAAATTTTTATATAAGTTAAAATATATTGATAAAATACATCTTGATTATAAAGTCAATTAAGAATGAAAAATAACACATTAGATAAAAAAGAAATAGAAAAATTTACAAAAATTGCAGAAGAATGGTGGAATCCAACTGGTAAATTCAAGCCTTTACATAAATTTAACCCTATAAGAATTAAGTATATAAAAGATAATTTAATTAATGATTTTAATCTTAAAAATAAAAAAAAACCTCTAGAGAATTTAAATATTTTAGATGTAGGGTGTGGTGGTGGCTTATTATCTGAGCCATTGGCAAGACTTGGTGCAAAAGTTACTGGGATTGATCCAATTAAAAGAAATATTGAGATAGCAAAACATCATTTAAAAAAAAGTAACCTTAGAGTTAAATATTATAATTTTTCTCCTGAGAAATTTAAATCAAATATTAAATATGATGTAATTTTAAATATGGAAATTGTTGAACATGTCGAGAATATAGATTTATTTATAAATCAAAGTGCAAAGTTCTTAAAAAAATCAGGAATAATGTTTGTTGCAACACTAAATAAAACATTAAAATCATATATGTTTGCAATAATAGGTGCTGAATATATTTTAAAATGGCTACCTATTGGTACACATGATTGGCAAAAATTTGTTAAGCCATCAGAACTTGTTTCAATTTGTAAAAAAAACTCTTTAAAGTTAAAAATGATAAATGGAATGAGTTTTAATCCTATATTAGATAAATGGAATATTTCTACTGATAAATCTGTAAACTATATTGCTAAATTCAAAAAAAATTAATTTTCTTTATCTTTTATCCAAGGTATCAATGCTGTTTCTATTCCTTCATTATTCAATTCTTTAACCTCTTGTGGAGAGGCTTTTCCATAAATGCCTTTTTTTTCATTTTTTTTATTATAATGAATAGATCTAGCCTCATATGCAAAATTATCACCAACAAATTCAAAATTTTCCTTAACGAATTTTTGGTAATTTCTTAGTTTATTTTTTACTTCTTTAAATTTTTGTCCATTTTGATCTATCAATTTCTTTTTTGTATTTTTCAAATTTGGTGACATTAAAGATTTTTCTATTTTTATAGAATTGCAATTTTGGCAGTTTAGATATTTAAGTTTTTTCAAACGATCAAATTCTTTTGATGAACTAAACCAGCTTTCAAATTCTAATGAACAATCATTACATTTTAAACAGTATTTGATCATAGATTATTTAATTATATATTATTAAATCTATAACCTTCAAGATCTATAATCTGCATTAATTTCTATATATTTTTTTGTTAAGTCCATCGTGTATGCTTTAAAATTTTTTTTGCCTAAGCCAATATCTATAGTGATATCTAATAATTCATTTTGCATGTACTCACTTACATTTTTTTCATCATAATCCTTAAATAGATTTCCTTTATGCAAAATTTTAAAAGGTCCTATTTTTATTGATAATTTTTTTTCATCAATTTTTGCATAGCTTTTTCCAATAGCCATTACAATTCTTCCCCAATTAGGATCTTCGCCTGCAATTGCAGTTTTGACCAAAGGGGAATTAGCTATTGAAAAACATATATTTTTTGCATCATCTAATGTTTTTGCATTTATACATGATATAGAAATAAATTTAGACGCACCTTCTCCATCCCCAACAACCCTTTTTGCTAAATCTAACAAAACATCATTTAGAGATTGACGGAAATTTTTTAATTTCGGATCATTAAAATCTTTTATATTTGGGTTTCTTGCACTATTAGTTGCAAAAACTGAAACCATATCATTTGTACTTGTATCCCCGTCACAAGATATAGCGTTAAATGTTGTTTTTATGCTTTCTTTAAGAATTTTTTGTAAAATAGTTGAAGATAGCTTTGCATCTGTAAAAACAAAACCAAGAGTTGTTGCCATATTTGGATAAATCATACCTGATCCTTTAGCAATTCCATATAATTTTACAATTGTTGATCCTATTTTACACTCAGACATTGCAAGTTTTGGCTTCGTATCAGTAGTAATTATTCCCATTGCTGCCTTCATCCAAATTAACTTATTTTGAGTATATTTTATATTTTTAATTAAAGACGGAATTACATTTTTAATTTTATTTAAAGGAAATTTTTCACCTATAGTTCCTGTAGAAGCAAATAATATTTCATTTGATTTAATTTCTTTAGAATATTCTTCGTCTAAATTTTGCTTTTCTGACAATTTGTTTGCCAAGTCCTTAGCGAGTTCTTTAATGGCATTATAACCTGTTGATCCAGTTAAAGCATTTGCGTTTCTGGTATTTATTAATAATGCGCTGAGATTTTTTGAACTAATTTTTTTATTCCATTTAATATTTTCTGACACTATCCTGGATTGGGTAAAAACTGATGCATGGCTAGCTCCAGATCTAAAATAAAATAAAACTAAATCATCTCTTTTTTGATCATATAGATTAGCGCTAACTGTTGAGATAGAAACTCCATCTAAATGATCTAAATCTTGAAAATCAGCTATTTTTGACTTTCTATTTCTATTATCAAAAAAGTTGTTTATGTTAAAAACCATGATATTTAAATTAATAAAATAATTACTATATAATCATAATAATTAATTTACATCAAAATGTTTAATCCTTTAAATCTAATCTCGAAAATAATCAAAAGTAGTAATCAAAAAGAGTTAGATCGAATCCAAAAAATAGTAAAAAATATAAATCTATTTGAAAAAGATGTTGAAAATTTAGATAAGTCAGAGTTTCCAAAAAAAACAATTGAATTTATTGAACAAATAAAAAATGGTAAGAAACTTGTTGATGTTTTGCCAGAAGCCTTTGCTTTAGTTAGAGAAGCTTCAAAAAGAATAAATAATGAAAGACATTTTGATGTACAATTAATTGGCGGTGTTGCACTTCACGAGAATAAAATAGCAGAAATGAAAACTGGCGAAGGTAAAACTTTAACCATTGTACTTTCGGCCTATTTAAATGCTCTAGAAAAAAAAGGAGTTCATATAGTAACAGTTAATGATTATCTTGCTAAAAGAGATAGTCAAAATATGGGAAAAATTTATAATTTTTTAGGACTAGAGTGTGGTTTCATAAATTCAGGTCAATCAGATGAGGAGAGGAGATATAATTATTCAAAAGATATCACATATGCAACAAATAGTGAATTAGGTTTTGACTACCTTAGAGACAATATGAAATTTTCTAAAAAAGATATGGTTCAAAGAAAACATCATTATGCAATTGTTGATGAAATCGACTCTTGTTTAATTGATGAAGCAAGAACACCTTTAATTATATCTGGTGCTGCTGAAGATAAAACAAGCCAATATATAGCAATTGATAAATTTGTTAAAAATTTAAATGAGAATGACTTTGAAATAGATGAAAAAGACAAAAATATTTTACTTACTAACCAAGGTATAGATAATATTGAAAAACTATTTTCAAATGCGGGTATTTTAAAAAATAATAATTTTTATGATCCTGAAAATTTACATTTAGTCCATCATGTAAATCAAGCATTAAAAGCTAATCATCTTTTTCAAAATGGAAGAGATTATATTGTAAAAGATAATCAAATTATAATTATTGATGAACAAACAGGTAGACAATTACCAGGTAGAAGATTTGGAGATGGATTGCACCAAAGTTTAGAAGCAAAAGAGAAACTAGTTGTAAATGCAGAAAATCAAACACTGGCGTCTATTACTTACCAAAATTTTTTTAAATTATATTCAAAACTGTCTGGATGTACTGGTACCGCTCAAACTGAGTCTCAAGAATTTTTTGAAATATATAATCTTCCGGTAGTGACAATACCAACTAATAAAGAAATGATTAGAAAAGATTGGAATGATCAAATTTTTAGAACTATTAAAGAAAAAGACGAAGCAATTATAAATAAAATAATAGAATGTAACAAACTAGAACAGCCACTTCTTATTTTTACTGCAAGCATAAATAAGTCTGAACATTACTCTAAGTTATTGGAAAAAAAATCTATAAAGCACATAGTGCTTAATGCAAAAAACCATGAAAAAGAAGCTGAGATAATAGAAAATGCCGGAAGAAAAAATTCCATAATCATCACTACAAGTATTTCAGGAAGAGGGGTAGACATAAAATTAGGAGGTCAAGATCAAAGCCAAAAGGAAGATATTAAAAAAATTGGAGGTTTGTTTGTAATAGGTACTGAGAGAATGGAAAGCAGAAGGGTAGACAATCAAGCGCGAGGAAGGTCTGGTAGACAAGGAGATGAGGGTAATTCAATATTTTTTGTAAGTCTAGAAGATGATCTAATGAGAATTTTTGGAACTGAGTCAATGAACAATATTTTAGAAAAACTTGGTTTAAAAGATGGTGAAAGTATTGACCATCCATGGATTAATAAAGCATTGGAGAGAGCACAGCAAAAAGTAGAAGCTAGAAATTTTGATATTAGAAAAACTTTATTAAAATTTGACAATGTACTAAATGATCAAAGGCAAGTTATATTTGGACAAAGAGATAAAGTTATTAATAGTGAAAATATAAATGTAATTTCTGATGATTTTCTGAATGAAATTATTAAAGATTTAAAAGAAACTAAATCAAAATATTTATCAAAACCGAACTCAAATGAATTTATAAATCAATTTAAATCTTTATTTGGAAAATCATTTAATCAATCTGAAATTGATAACTTAACAAATATCAATGATGTTAAATTAGAAGAACTAATAAAAGAAAAATTTTTAGAAAAAAGAAACGAAAGAATTAATTTGTTAGGAATTGATAAAGCAAAAGAAATTGAAAAAACAATATTTTTACAAGTAATTGACCAAAATTGGAAAATGCATATACAATACCTTGAACAACTTAGACAAGTTATTGGCTTAAGATCTTTTGGGCAAAGAGATCCTTTGGTTGAATACAAGAAAGAAGCATTTGTTTTATTTGAAAATTTACTAAGCAAACTTAAATCTGATTTAATTACTTTTTTAATTAATATAAAAATAGTAGATAATACTGAAAATGAAGAAGACTTTAAAAAAAAACAAAATGACAATTTTGAAAAATTGTCATCAAAAAAAGTAGGAAGAAATGAGCCTTGTCCCTGTAATTCAGGAAAAAAATATAAACATTGTCACGGTTCTTTATAAAAAAATTATAATAGTTGATATAAATATAATGATTGCAATAATAAAATAAATTATTTTTTGATCTTTTGTAATCCTATCTAATATATTTTGTTTCATTGATAGTTTTTCAGTGTCTTTTTGAATCGTAAATCCTTTGTTTCTTCCAATTGATAAAAATTTATTTTTTCTATGATTTATTATGTCATTTTTATCCATTGTTGAGAAAAATTGTAAATTTTTTTTTATTGAGTCTCTAATATTATCTAAAATTAAATCCTTATCTCTATGAGCTCCTCCAATTGGTTCTGGGATTATCTCATCAATTATATCAAGACTTAAGAGATCTTTTGAAGAAAGCTTCATTGCCTTTGATGCCTCTAAAGTTTTTTTGGGATCTCTCCAAAGAATTGTTGCACAGCCTTCTGGAGAAATTACAGAATAAATTGCGTTTTGAAACATTAAAACCTTATTAGAGGATGCTAATGCAATTGCGCCACCTGAACCACCTTCTCCAATGATGATAGATATTGTTGGAACTGATAACTCCATACAACACTCTATAGACTTTGCAATTGCTTCTGCTTGGCCTCTTTCTTCTGCACCAACTCCTGGGTAGGCCCCAGGAGTATCTATAAAAGATATTATTGGAATTCTAAATTTATCTGCCAACTTCATTAGTCTAATTGATTTCCTGTAACCTTCAGGCCTCATCATTCCAAAGTTTCTTTCAATTCTTGATTCTAAATCCTCTCCTTTTTCTTGACCAATAACCAAAACTGATTTGTTGTTAAATTTTCCAAAACCTGCAATTACAGATTTATCTTCGCCATAAAATCTATCACCTGAAAGAGGTATAAAATCATCAAACAAATGATCAATAAAAAATTTTGCTTTTGGTCTATCTTCGTGTCTAGCAACTAATGCTGTTTGCCAAGGATCTAAATTAGAATAAATATTTTTAAGTTTTTCATCTATTTCATTTTGGACTTTTGATATATTTTTAGTATCAACTTCTGTTAAACCTTCTTGATTATACGGATCTTTTAATTTTTCTAATTCATTTTCTAGGTTTTTTACCTCAGTTTCAAAATTTAGATAATTTTTCATATTTAGTCTTTATAAACTAAAAATAGGCAATAAAATGGTAAAAATATAATTATGAATAAAAAAGAGAAATTTGTTAAAATACTTGATTTATCAGTATCTCAAGTCCTTTTGTCGTTTATAAATAAAGAATTATTGCCAGGAACAAATATTTCAAAAGAACGTTTTTGGAAAGGATTTAATAAATCTATACATGAATTAGCAAAAAAAAATAAAGAACTTATTGATACAAGAGAGAAGATTCAAAAATCAATTGACTCATATCATTTAGAAAAGAAAGGGAAAAAAATAAATTTAAATGATTATAAAAATTTTTTGAAAAAAATTAATTATTTAAAAAAAAATGGTAAAAATTTTAAAATACAAACAAAAAATGTTGATAAAGAAATTTCTAGTATTTGTGGACCTCAGCTAGTATGTCCAGTTTCTAATGCAAGATTTTTATTAAATGCGGCAAACGCAAGATGGGTAAGCCTTTATGATAGTCTCTATGGAGCAAATATTATTCCTGAAACAAAAGGTGCTTTAAAAGGTAAAACTTATAATCCGATAAGAGGTGGAAAGGTTATTGATTATGCAAGAGAACTTTTAGATAAATATATACCACTTAAAAACCAAAGTTGGAAAAGTATAGAAAAAATTCCTCATATTCAAAAAGGAGAGCTAAGTATTAAACTAAAAAACCCTAAACAATTTTTAGGATTTAGGAGACAAAAAGGTAAAATATTCTCTCTGCTTTTTGTAAATAATAATTTGCACTTAGATATTTTATTTGATCAAAAAGGTAATTTAGAGGTAAATAATCCTGAAGGAAATCAAGATCCATTAAAAATACATGATATTTTCTTGGAGTCAGCGATCTCTACAATATGTGATCATGAAGATAGTGTTGCCGCTGTAGATGCTGAAGATAAAGTTTTAGGTTATAGAAATTGGCTTTCTTTAATGAAAGGAAACTTAACCTCAAAATTCAGAAAAAAAAATAAAACTATACTCAGAAAATTAAATTCAGATAGAGAATATTTATCTCTTAAAGGAAAAAAATTTAAATTACATGGTAGATCATTGTTGCTAAACAGAAATGTTGGGCACCTAATGACAAATCCAGCAATTCTTCTAAAGGATGGATCAGAATGCCCTGAAGGAATATTAGATGCTTTTATTACATCCGCAGCATGTCTTCACGATTTTAAAAGAAAAGGAAATTCTAGAACTAACTCTATTTATATCGTTAAACCAAAAATGCATGGACCAGAAGAATGTGCATTTACAAATAAAATTTTTGAAAAAGTTGAAAAGATTTTAAAACTAAAAAAGAATCAAATCCTATGTGGAATTATGGATGAGGAGAGAAGAACAACAACTAATCTTAAAGAATGCGTCAGAATTTTAAGGAAAAGAGTATTTTTTATCAATACTGGTTTTCTTGATAGGACTGGTGATGAAATACATACCTCTATGGAAATTGGTCCAATGATAAAAAAGGGAGATATGAAATCCTCAAAATGGATTAAGGCATATGAAAATAACAATGTAGATGTAGGATTAGCTTGTGGTTTTTCTGGAAAAGCACAAATTGGAAAAGGAATGTGGGCAATGCCAGATTTGTTAAAAGAGATGATGCATCAAAAAATCTCTCATCCAATGTCAGGTGCTAATTGTGCATGGGTTCCTTCGCCAACTGCAGCAGCAATACATGCATTACACTATCATGAAGTAAATGTATTTTCCATTCATCAAAAATTAAAAAATAGAAAACCAGCTAAATTAGACGATCTCCTTAGCATACCAGTAAAAATCAAAAATGATTGGTCACAGGATGAAATTGAGAAAGAATTAAAAAATAATGCTCAAGGTATTTTAGGTTACGTTGTTAGATGGATTGATCAATCTGTAGGGTGCTCAAAAGTTCCTGATATAAATGGAATAGGTTTGATGGAAGATAGAGCTACATGTAGAATAAGCAGTCAACATATAGCTAATTGGCTCCATCACGGTATTTGCAGCAAAAACAAGTTTTAGAAACTATGAAAAAAATGGCGAGAATAGTTGATTATCAAAATTTAAAGGATCGTGGTATGAAAGGTCAGGATCCTTATCAACCAATGGCTGGTAACTTTGAAAAATCAATTGCTTTCAAAGCAGCATGTGATTTAATTTTTCACGGAAAGTATCAACCCTCAGGATATACTGAACCATTATTACATTTTAATAGATTAATCAAAAAATCAATCTGACTCTGAATTTAATCCTTTTCTGTTTTTGAATGCAGAGATTAAAGTGCCATCGTCCAAGCTTTCAATTTCACCACCTATTGGCAAACCTTGAGCAAGTTTTGAAACTTTTATATTTATATTCTTTAAACTTTCTTGAATATAAAAGGCTGTTGTTTGGCCTTCAACTGTAGCGCTTGTTGCCAAAATAACTTCATCTATATTATTTTTTTTTACTCTTTCAATTAATGAGTCTAAAAGCAAATCTTCTTTTCTTTGAGAATTTGAATTAGATAATGTGCCTCCAAGTATATGAAAATATCCTTTAAAAATACTTGAGCTTTCAATGGTCCATTGATCTGCAATATTTTCAACAACGCAGATTTTATTATTTTTTTTAGAATTATTCTGACAATTATCACAACTTGAGTTATTAGATTTTAAAGAACCACAAATTTTACACCTAGCTACATTTTTATAAGCTTCACTCAATGTTTGAGCCAATGGTTTCATTAATTCTTGACGATTATTAATTAACTTTAAAATAATTCTCTTTGCAGATTTTGGACCTAATCCTGGCAATTTTGAAATAAGTTTAATTAAATTATCAATTTCTGAAATATTCTGCATTAAATCAAAGTGGCCATTTAAATCCTGGAATACCCAAGCCACCTCCGGCTACTTTAGAAATTTCTTCAGAAGTTTTTGATTTAAGTTGATTTTTTGCATTTGAATGAGCTGCTCTTATTAAGTCAACAATGATACCTTTGTCTTCTTTCATTACTTCATCGCTAAGATCTAAATTAGTCATTTCACCTTCTCCATTCAAAGTTAATTTTACGGCATCACCTCCTGAAACACCAACAACCTCGATTTGTTTTATTTTCTCTTGGCTTTCCTTCATTTTAGCCTCTACTTCTTTAGCTTTTTCTAATATTTTACTAAAATCAGTCATGTTTATCCTTGTTTGGTATAAATTCTGCTAGCTCTGCATCAGGTAAAACCTCTAAAACCTTATTATAAATTGTACTTTTTTTAACACTCTCTAAAATTTTATTTTTATTTTTTTTTTTCTCTTGTTTTTTTGAAATTAAACCTTCTTTTTTAGAAAGTGAAATTATCCATCTTATATTTGTCCATTCAAATAACTTATTCGATAATTCTTTAATAAAATCTTTGTCTAAATTTTCATTAAAAGCTATTTCAATTCTACCTTCATCAAAAGTTACAAGATTTACGTTATTTTCTAATTCATATTTCAACTTGATCTCTTTTTTTTTTATACAGAATTCAATTAATTCCTCAAAACTATTAATAGATAATTTACTAGTTTTATCTTGAGATTTTGGTTTTATTTCATCTTGTTGAGTAATATTTTTAATTTGATCAACAGTTTTATTATTTAATAATTTTTCCTGTTGATTATTTGTTTGGCTTATCTTGTCGTTTATCATAGTCAAACCTTCATTATTATATTCATTTTTTTCTTTTATATACATTAGTCTAATTAAAAACATTTCTACACATAAATTTGGATTTGCAACTAAATCAAGCTCATCAATAGCTTCTATTGTAAATTGCCAAAATAAAATTATATCTTTTGGATCAACTGATTTTGAAATTATTTCAATTTCATTAAATTCATTATCGTTCAACGAAAAGTTAGTTCCATCTACTTTTATGCTAGAAATATTTTTTATAAAATATAAAATTTCTAAAAAGTCATTTAAAAACGTTCTAGGTTCAACTCCAGCTTCATATATTTTTCTATAAATATTAATTACTTTATTTTCCTCTCCTTTAAATAAATTAAAAAATAATTCAATTAACAAACTTTTATCAAAATAACCGTAAATTTTTTGTGCTTTTTTTAAATTTAATTCTTCGCCTTCTAGATTGCTGATTAATCCTCGATCAAGTAAAGATAATGCATCTCTAACAGATCCTTCTGAAATTTTTACTATCAATTTTATTGCATCATCTGTCACTTTGCCTTTTTCTTGCTCAGCAATTTTTTTAATGTATTGAAATAATTTTTCTGTTTTTATTCTTGATAAATCAAATCTTTGACATCTGGAAACAACAGTAACAGGAATTTTTTTTATTTCAGTTGTTGCAAAAATAAATTTTAAATAATCTGGTGGTTCTTCTAAAGTTTTTAATAGCGCATTGAATGCTTGTTTGCTAAGCATATGAACTTCATCTATTATAAATATTTTATACTTAGCAGAAGTTGGTCCATACCTAGAAAATTCAATTAAATCTCTAACATCATCCACGCCGGTTTTGCTAGCGGCATCCATCTCTAAAACGTCAATATGGTTTGAATTAGCTATCTCCTTACAATGACAGTTTTCACAAGAACTCTCCTCAGAAATATTCTCAATTCCCTTTTTGCAGTTTAAGGCTTTAGCAACAATTCTTGCAATTGTAGTTTTTCCAACTCCTCTAATCCCAGTGAATAAGAATGCATTTGCTGATTTATTAAATTTTATTGAATTATATATTGTTTCAGCAATAACCTCTTGTCCTATCAAATCTTTAAAGACTTGAGGTCTATATTTCAAAGCCAATACTGTTGAGTTATTTTTCATTATTTAAGGAGACCAACCAACCTGGAAAATACTCATTACCCTTGCTCTTTTTCAAGTCTGGGGGAGTTCATGGTAACTCCACCTGATTGGCCTCCAGATTTATTATATCAATAATATTTTCTAATCTACAATAAACTTAAAAATTATTTTTCTCGCAATTTATCTGAATTAAAAACACCTAGTACGTGCATATCTTCACAATGAAGTCCCAATTCTTTAAGAGAATTTTTAATTTTTTGTTCTTCAATGTGTCCTTCAATATCACAAAGAAAGAAAAATGAGGAAAACGAATTTTTTTCAGGAAAACTCTGTAATTTAGTCATATTTACTCCATTAATAGCAAATCCAGAAAGGGCCGAATATAACGCCGCTGGTTTGCTCTTTAGTTTAAATAAAAACGAAGTAATAAAATTGTCTTCATTTAATTCTGGCTGATAAATTTCTTTACCCATCAACAAAAATCTAGTTACATTATTTTTTTCATCTTGAATATCTTTTTTTAAAATTTTAAGATTGTAAATCTCAGCACTTAACTCAGATGCAATTGCTGCCTTCGTTTTATCATTGGTATCAGAAATATACTTAGCTGAACCAGCTGTATCAGCCCTAACATTCTCGTTTAAATTATTGCTCTTAATAAAATTAGATGATTGACTTAAAGCTTGCGCATGAGAATAAACTTCTTTGACATCTTGTAATTCTGATCCTTGAATTCCTAATAAATTATGCTTTATTGGAAAAAAATGTTCAGCATAAATATTTAATCTATATTTAAATATTAAATATTCGACGCCTATATTACCAGTTGTTTTATTAGATTCTGGTATGATGCTTTTAACTTCACTATCTTTACTTGATTTTTCAAAACATTCATCAAAAGTTTTGCAAGATATTGTTTTACAATCAGGATACATTTTTTTTGCACAACTTTCGCTATAACTACCAGGTATTCCTTGATAAGCAATTTTCATATTTTCAATCTTTATAATTCATTATTTTTTTTATTTCCATATAATCCTCTTTTGTGTCTACGCCAATTGGAGTTGAATTTGCTAAAATTACATTAATTTCAATATTATTCTCGATTGCTCTCAATTGTTCAAGTCTTTGCTCTATTTCATTTTTAGTTTGTTTTAAATTAACAAATTTTTCCAATATAGAGACTTTGTAAATATAGACACCTATATGATGATAAATATTCGCATTATAGTTTGGTGGAACTTCTCTTAAAAAAGTTTTAGCTTTAGAAATATTTTGCTTTGAAATTTTTTCTTCTGTAATTACTTTTACAATATTATTTTTATTTAATATATTTTGGTCACTAATTTCTGAGGCTAATGTGCCTAATTCAGATTTGTTATTAATTGTATTTAAGTTAAGATTTTTAATATCTTGAATATCTATCATTGGCTCATCACCCTGCAAATTTATTATATAATCAACATTTTTTGGTTTTAATTTTTGATATGCTTCAAAAATCCTATCTGTTCCAGTTTGATGTTCCTTTTCAGTTAAAACACATTTTCCACCTTTTTTGGTAACCTCTTCAAAAATTTCATTATCTCCTGTTGCAACAAAAACATCTCCAATTTTTGAAGATTGTGCTTTTTTATAAACATGGTTAATAATTGATATGCCATTAATCTCTAAAAGAGGTTTATTAGGCAATCTAGTTGCTGCTAACCTAGAAGGTATTAATATTATAGTTTTAGTCATAAATTTCAGCTTTTATGCGTCTTTGAGACGCAATAATTGAAATTAAATTTAGTATTTTTTTTGTTTTACATGTTATACGACCATAATAATAAAAAACCATGGATTCCTTTGAAATAAATAAAATTGTTGCAGCAGTTCTAGTTGTTTTTTTAGTAATTTTTGGAATAGGTAAAATATCAGATATGGTTTTCCATGTTGAAAGGCCAAATACTAGTGCATATAAAGTCGAATTTGCAGAGGCAGACAAATCTGGAGTCTCTTCATCAGTTCAAACAGTTGATATAGCGGCATTATTAGCTTTGGGAAGTGTTGAACATGGTCAAAAAGTTTTTAAAAAATGTAGTGCGTGTCATTCAATCAAAAAGGGTGGCAGAAATAATATTGGCCCAGCACTTTATAATGTATTAGGAAGAAATATGGGAGCACTAGAAGATTACAAATACTCAAAAGCATTGATAGCATTTGGAAGAGATTGGACATTTGATGAAATGAATAGCTTTTTAATTAAACCAACTTCATATATCAAAGGAACAAAAATGGCTTTTGCTGGACTTAAAAAAGAAAAAGATAGAGCTTCTGTTATACTTTATATGAATGCTAATTCTGATAGTCCTTTAGATCTACCTTAACTTTTCAAAACAATATAATAAAATACTTTTTTGAACATGTACTCTATTAAGCGCTTGTTGCCAGACTCTAGATTTATTTCCTAAAAAAACATCCTCTGAAACTTCGTTTCCTCTAGGAAGACAATGTAAAAATATTACGTCTCTTTTTGCACACTTAATTAAACTTGAATTAATTCTGTAATTTTTAAAATCTTTTATTTTTTTTGCCTTATTTGCTCTATCGTTTAATGAAACTACTTTATCAGAGAAAATAACATCTGCATTTTTTGCAGCTTTTTTTGGATCATTATAAACTTTAATTTTTCTTTTGTTTTTTTTGAGCCAATTCATAATAAACTTGGGTGGTCTATAATTCTTTGGACATCCTATATTTAATTGAAATTTAAATTTAACTGAAGTTGCTATTAAGGAATTTAGTACATTATTAGAGTCTCCTATCCATGTGATATTCAATTTTGATATTGGTTTTTTCTTAATCTCTTCAACTGTAAATATATCTGAAAGTACCTGACAAGGATGAGAACTGGGACTTAATAAATTTATTATTGGAATCTTTAAATTTTTACTGAAATCTTCTATTTTTTTATCACTATCCGTTCTAAGCATAAATCCATCTCCATAAGTCGATAAGATTTTAGCAGTATCTGCTAGACTTTCTTCTCCTTTTCCTAAATGTAATTCGCTCGCTTTAACAATTATTGATCCAGCTCCAAGTTGATTAATAGCAATATGAAAGCTTAGACGCGTTCGTGAACTTTGTTTTTCATACATTTGTATAAGCATTTTTCCTTTTAATGGTCGATCCTTATCAACATCTAGGGTGCTTAGTTTCTTTCTTTTCTTTTTTCTTTTCTTTGCGTCATTTAAGATTTTTCTTAAATCTTTGGCTGGAATATCTTTTAAATTTATAAAATTTTTCATATTTTGTAAGTATAACAAACTTTTTTTATAATTCTTAAAGCTAAATCTATCTCAGATTTTTTCACATTGAGTGGGGGTAATATTCTTATGACATTTTCTGAAGCCCGAATTGTTAATAATTTATTGTCCATGAGTTGCTGAATAAATTTTGTTTGATTAAATAAGAGTTTTATACCAATTAAATAACCTACTCCTCTTACTTCCTGGATAATTTGTGGAAATTGTTTTTGAATTTTATTTAACTCTATATGAAAATAACTTGATAATTTTTTCACATTTTTCAAAAAGCCTTTTTTAAATATTTGGTCAAGCACTGCATTTCCTACACTCATAGCAAGAGGATTTCCTCCAAATGTTGAGCCGTGCGTTCCTGGTATCATTGCTTTTGCAACTTTATTTGTCATTAAAACTGCACCAATAGGAAATCCCCCTCCTATTCCTTTTGCAATAGGTACTATATCTGGCTTAACTTTCGCACCTTCAAATGCAAAAAATTTACCACTTCTACCAATTCCACATTGAACTTCGTCCAATATTAATAAAATTCCTTTTTTATTACAAAGTTTTCTTAATTCTTTTATGCACCAGTTGGGAATTACCTTTATCCCGCCTTCTCCCATGACTGTCTCTACCATGATAGCAGCAGTATTTTTTTTAATTAATTTTTTCATTTTTTGATGATTGCCAAATTCAAAATGATCAAAACCTGGAACTTTTGGTCCAAATCCTTCTGTCATTTTTTTAGAACCACTTGCGTTTATTGCTGCTATTGTTCTTCCATGGAATGAATTTTTAATACAAATAATTCTATTTTTATTTGGTTTTCCTATTGAATAAAAATATCTTCTAGCAACTTTAATTGCAGCCTCTGTTGCCTCTGTTCCGCTATTTTGAAAAATTACAGCATCAGCAAAAGTTTTTTGTGTTAACTTCTTAGCTAACTTCTCACCCTCAGGTATTATAAATGCATTTGATACGTGCCAAACCTTTTTAGATTGTTTATTTATTGCTTTAATTAAATTAGGATTAGCATGACCTAAAGAATTTACGGCTATACCCTGTATAAAATCCAAATATTTTTTACCATTTGTAGAGTATAAATAACTTCCCTTTCCTTTTTTAAAAGAAATTTTTTTTCTGTTGTAATTTTTTGCTAGAGCACTCATCATTAAGTTTTAACTTTATATCCTCTTTTATATAGCAAATAAGAAATGAAAAAAGTAATTAAGGATATTATAAATAAAAATATTATTCCAAATATTATCGAACCATCTGATTGACCTATAAAAGAATATCTAAATCCATCAATCATATGAAAAAAGGGGTTATAATAACTTAAACTTTTTAAAATGTCAGGCAACTTCTCTATACTGTAAAAGGTTCCTGACAAAAATGATAATGGTACTATTACAAAATTTGTAACTGTCGCCATTTGATCAAATTTATCAGCATAAAGTCCTGCTATCATTCCTGCAGATCCTAAAAAAAAACCTGAAAGAAAAAGATATAAAAACCAAAGCAAATAATTTTGTATACTTAAATCTAAAAAAAGTACAAAAATAAATGTTGATATAGAAGCAATACATAATCCTCTTGTTATTGAGGCGAGAACAATTGAAATTGTTACCTCAAGGGCAGATAAAGGACTATTTACTATATCAACAATTGTTCCCATCATCTTGCTCATCATTAGTGATGAACTTGAGTGAGAAAAACTTTGTTGAATTACTTGCATCATTATCAATCCATTAGCTAAAAACTCAATGTAAGGAACACCCAATACATCTGGTCTTTCATCTCCAATTGCTAAAGAAATTACAACAAGAAATAATATAGATGTCAGTATAGGTCCTAATAGAGTTTGTCCTGATACAATTAAAAATCTCAAAACTTCTTTCTTATAAAGACTATAGGCACCTACCCAATTAACTAAACCGAAACGGCGAACTCCAATTTGATATTTTTTTTCTATTTCAACCATAAATACTTACTCATAAACTTTTTTTTTAAAAATTGTTAAAAAACCAAAAAAAAAGCTTGTTATTAACTATTATTTATGTTCTCAAGATAATGTTATTTAAAAATTTAAATATACTAAATATAGTATTATGAGCTGGACTGAAGAAAAAGTAAATAAATTAAGAGAGTTATGGGGAAAGGGCCAAACAGCAAGTCAAATTGCTCAAATTATTGGTGGAATTAGTCGAAATGCGGTTATTGGGAAAGCTCATAGATTAAATTTATCTGCAAAATTAAAAACAAGATCAATAATTCCACAGAATAAAGAGTATGTTAAATCAATAAATCAAGAAAATCAAAAAAGAGGAAGAAAAAATAAGTTTAGGTCATTAATATTAAATAAAGATTTTGAGCCGGCAAGAAATTTACAGCTTGAAGAATTAACGGAAAATACCTGTAAATATATGGAAGGACATCCTAATGAAAAAGAATCTTCTTTTTGTGGAAGAAAAAATGTTGAAAAATTTTCATACTGTCCGCTTCATTTAATGATTGTATTCCAGCCTAAAGGCAAAAAAGAAGATGTAATAGAAAAAGAGGATGAAGTTCCTAAATTCATAGAAAAAAAAATAAAATCAGCTTAAAAAATTTTTTTTAAGGTTTTAAAAAATTCAATTTTAAATATAAAATAAAAATTATAAATAATTTTTAAGATTAATCATAATCTTTTTTATTTTTTTTTGCTTTAATACCTCTCTTAATTGCTTTTATTGCTAAAATAGATACGAAGAATAATATAAAAATAATAATAATATAAATAATATAACTTATCATAATTTCTTCTTCAAAAAATTTTTTTTTGAAAATTGTCCACCAGATCTCCAGTTAAAACCGTACTTCTCTAATTCTTCATCAAACATTCTATTAGCAACAAGACCAAGATCAAAATTAGTTTTATATTTTCCTGATGGAATATTATCATATTTTAGTAAATTGAGTTGATCAACAGTAATTAATGGCTTGGGCATTATTTCAAAAATTTTTGCTGTAGCTTTGGCTAATATTAATGGTAAAGGAATTAAAAATCTTTTTTTGTCAATAGTTTTTAATAATTTTAAAATTATTTCTTTAAAAGAAATAATTTCTGGACCAATACATTCTATAGTTTGTTCGTTTGTTTTACCTTGGATTATTTCAAAAATTATTTGAGACAAATCTTTAACATGTATTGGCGCAAATTTAGTTTTGCCCTCATAATATAAAGGCATAACTGGAAGTCGATTTAATAAAGTCATAAAATTTGTTGTAAAGTTATCGTCTACAGAATAAACTATTGAAGGTTTTATAATAACAGATCTATCAAAATTATGCTTAATTTTATTTTCTCCATTAAGTTTGCTAAGTGCATAATTACTATCTAGGGCATTTTCAATTCCCAGAGATGAAAGGTGAATTAATTTTTCAATTTTTTTTTTAGAAGATAATTTTGATAAAAGATCTGGAAAATCTGTATGAATATTTTTAAAAGTATTTTTTTTTTTTTCGAATAATATTCCAATTAAGTTAATACAAATCGAGCACCCTTCGATTAAATTCTCAATTTTTTCTAAATTAAAATAGCTTAATTCTACAATCTCAAGGTAGCCAGGATTTGCTTGGGTCTTTAAAATATATCCTTTTTGATGAATATTTCTAGTAACAGCAACTACTTTATAGTTATTTTTCGTAAGCTTTCTTAATAAGTGTCTGCCTATTTGGCCAGAAGCACCGAAAACTAGAATTTCCTTAGGTTTCATATATATATTTCATCAATGGATTTAGATATTAAATTACATAAAGATGATTTACCAGATCAAATATATTTAAGTGACAATATAGCAATAGACTGTGAGTTCATGGGTTTAAATGTTGAAAGAGATAGACTATGTTTAGTTCAAATTTCATGTGGTAAAAATGATGCCCACATCGTCCAGTTAGATAAAAATAAATATAATGCTCCAAATCTAAAAAAATTATTAGTTGATGAAAAAATAAATAAAATATTTCATTACGCAAGAGCAGATCTTTTATTTATAAAAAAATATCTAAATATTGATGTAACTAATATTTCTTGTACTAAAATAATGAGTAAAATAGCGAGAAGTTATTCTGATAAACATGGTCTAAAAGATTTAATAAAAGAATTCATTGGTATTGATATAAGTAAACAACTTCAAACTTCAGACTTTGGTGGAGATCTATCAAAAAAACAACTACAATACTGTGCTAATGATGTTGTTTATCTTCACAAAATTTATGAAGGACTTTATAAAATTTTAGAAAGAGAAAATAGATTAAATTTATACAATAAAACTATAAAATTTATTCAAACAAGAGTTGATTTAGATATTGCATCTTTCAAAGAAGATATTTGGTCTCATTAAATGAAAAATAAAAAATTACAATTAATTGCCAAAAATGTAATTCAAGATGAAATTTACTCTTTAAAAAAATTAAAATCATCTTTAGGAACTTCTTTCAATCAAATAGTAAAAGCAGTTGTAAACTGCAAGAATGGTAAAGTAATCGTTTCAGGAGTTGGTAAAAGTGGTATTATAGGCAAAAAGTGGGCTGCAACATTTTCATCAGTTGGAATTCCATCTTTTTTATTAGATGCTTCAAATGCAAGTCATGGCGATATGGGGCAAATAACTTCGAATGATGTTGTAATACTAATAAGTTTAAGTGGGCAAAGTGAAGAATTAAAAAATATAATACAGTACACATCAAGAAATAAAAATATAAAATTAATTGGTATTACATCAAAAAAAGATTCTATTCTCTATAAAAATTCAGATATAAGATTTTTATTACCATCAGTAAAAGAAGCAGATCCTGGCAATATAGTTCCAACTTCTTCAACTACTATACAATTAGCGTTGGGTGATGCAATTGCTATTTCGTGTATGAGATATAATAAATTTGGTAAGTTAGATTTTAAAAAATTTCATCCAGGAGGATCCCTTTCAATAAAACTTAAAACTGTTAGTGATTTAATGTTTAAAGGAAATAAAATTCCTTTTGTTAAACAAAATTCAAATATGAAGGATGCTCTTAGAGTAATAACAAAAAAAGGTTTGGGTGTACTTTTGATTAAAGAAAATAATATTACTAAAGGAATTTTAACTGATGGTGACTTAAAAAGACTGAATCAAAAATTTGAAAATTTTCAAAATTTAAAAATAAAATCAGTAATGAAAAAAAATCCAGTAAGTGTAGATAAAGATACACTTGCAGCTCAAGCACTATCAATAATGAATGCTAAAAAAATTACATGCCTATGCGTTCATAAAGGTAATAAAAAAAATAAAACTATTGGAATAATTCATATACATAGTATTTTAAAAGCAAATATAAGCTAAATGTCCTTAAAATCTCTAATCCAAGTTATGATAATATTAATTATCATAATTATTTTAGGCAGTGTTTATTTTAGCTATTTTGCAAATAACAGCAAAATATCAATTGAAAATAATGAAAAAAACATCAAAACAGAAATTGATAACCAAAACTATAAAAATGAAGAAGCTAAAATTGTGCTAGATAATACAGATAAGAAAGCAGAAAAAATTCAGATCGAAAAGCCCATAGAAGTAAAAAATGAAGAAGCAAAAGAAGTTAAAGAAGTAAAAAAAGAAGAGGTAAAAGAAGTAAAAAATAAAAATGAAACAGTAGAGAACAAAGAGGTTAATCTTAAACCAAAAAAACCTGAAATTAATAACGTCGTTAAAGATATTGAGTATTTAACAACTGATAAAAATGGAAATAAATATAAAATATTAGCGACCTCAGGAAGAACAAACTCAGAAGATAAAAATATATTAGATCTAGACAACGTTAGAGGTATTATAACTTCCAAAGAAAGATCTACAGTATATATTGTTTCAGATTTTGCTGAATATCATTCATCTAATTTAAAATCAAATTTTTATGGGAATGTTGTTATAAATTATGAAGATAAAGAAATAACTTGTGATTATTTTGATGTGGACATGAAAACAAATATTGCTATAGCTTATAATAATGTTGTACTAAGTGATCCATCGTCTATAATGAAAGCAGGAAAAATTATCCTAAATATTGAAACAAAAGTAATCAATATTAATCCAGGAAATAAAAAAAATAAAGTATCAGTAACATTAAATTAATGGCAGTTATAAAAAAATTTAGAATTAAAAGTTTTAAGGAGCAAGAAACATTGCTTCAATTAGATAAAGTTTCTATGTTTTATGATAAAAGAAGAATTCTAAACGATATATCTTTTAAAGTTAATCGATCAGAAGTTTTGGGATTACTTGGTCCAAATGGAGTAGGTAAAAGTACAATATTTAAAATTATCATGAATATTGAACAATTAAAAACTGGCAAAATTTTCTTAAATGGCATTGATTGCACAAATCTTCCAATTCATGAAAGATCAAGTAAGTTTAATTTATCATATTGTCCACAGTATGGTGGATATTTTTATGATTTAACTGTTTTAGAAAATTTAACAGCAGTTGCAGAGATACATGTAAAAGAAAAAAATTTGAGAATTTCTAAAATTGATAAAATTGTTGGTCAATTTGGATTTGACTCAATTTTAAATGTGAAAGCAAAACATGTATCTGGTGGTGAGAGAAGAAAATTAGCAATTGGAATGGCTATAATTAATGATCCTGAAATATTGCTACTTGATGAACCTTATGCAGCTTTAGATATTTTATCAATAAAGATGATTCAAGAAATAATTATAAACCTACAATCAATGGAAAAAATGTCAATTATTGTATGTGACCATAATGCTCGAGATTTATTAACTTGTGTTGATAGAGCAATAGTTTTATCAAATGGTAAAATAATTGCTTCAGGAAGTCCTCAAGAAATAATAAAAGATTCACAAGCACGAACTGTATATTTTGGAGACGAATTTAAAATAAATTAATATCTGAATGCGTAAACATATTTATATTAATACAAAAATACATCCATACAAAAAAAATATTCAAGTTAGTTCAGACAAAAGTTTATCTATAAGAACTATTTTACTTGCCTCTCAAGCTTTAGGGACTTCAAAAATTTCAAATCTTCTTGAGTCAGAAGATGTTTTGAATACCTTAAAGACTATAAAAAAACTTGGTATAAATTATAAAAAAAAAAATAATTGTTATGAGGTTTATGGTTTTGGTTTAAATGGTTTTAGCCCTAAAAATAATACAGTAATTAATGCTGGTAATTCTGGGACACTTGGAAGACTTATACTTTCTCTACTTATTAAAACTAATAAAACAGTTAAATTAATTGGAGATAAAAGCTTGTCAAAAAGAGACTTTTCTAGAGTAATCAAACCTTTACAACTTTTTGGAGCCAACATAAGTTCAAAAAAAAATTGTTTACCAGTAGAAATTATAGGAACAGAATTTCTTAGGCCCATTTATTATGAGGAAAATATTGGTTCAGCACAAATTAAAACTGCCTGTTGTTTTGCTGCATTGAATACTCCTGGTAAAACAAATATTCGTGCAAAAAAGAGCAGGAATCACACTGAACTTTTATTTAAATATTTAAAAATTCCAATCAGGGTTAGGTCCAATAAAAATTTTGACTTAATTGAAGTTCAAGGCTTACAACAATATAAAGCTTTTGATTATTCAATACCTGGAGACATTAGTTCAAGTGCCTTTTTTATTGCTTTAACTTTACTTACAAAAAATTCAGAAATTACAATTCTTAATGTAAATGTAAATAGTACTAGAATTGGACTTATTAAAATTTTAAAAATGATGAAATCTAAAATAAAATTTAAAAACATAAGATTTTATAAAGGCGAGAAAATTGCAGATATATTTGTAAAAAGTTCTAATTTGTTGAAAGCTATAAATTGTCCTTCGAGTTTAAATAGTTCTGCCATAGATGAATTCTTATTAATTTTTCTTATTGTGGGAACAAAAACAAAAGGTATCTCAACATTTAAAGATCTAGGTGAATTAAATAAAAAAGAAAGTCCAAGACTAGATTTAGCAATAAAATTTTTAAGAATGATAGGAATAAAAGTTTTAAGAAATAAAAATGATATTAAAATATATGGTAAACCCAATTTAGAATTAAAAAAAAATTATCATGTTAAAAATTTTTTAAAAGATCATAGAATTTTTATGATGTCATGTATCGCAGCTTTAACACTAGGTGGAAATTGGAAAATAAATGATAAAGACTCAATTAAAACATCATTTCCAAAATTTTTAAATATTATAAGAAGTCTTGGAGCTAAAATAAAATGAAGAAAAGAAAAAATATTATTACTGTAGCAATCGACTCACCAGCTGCCGCTGGAGGAGGAACTCAGGCGAAGCTAATAGCTAAACATTATAAACTTTTACATCTTGACACTGGTCGTATATACAGACTTCTTGGTAAACTTAAATTGGAAAATCCTAAAAAATTTAGTTATTCTTTAATAATAAAAAAAATAAAAAATCTAAATTTAAATATATTACAAAATAAAAAATTATTATCTGACAAGGTAGCTATTGAAGCTTCAATTATAGCTAAAGATAAAAAAATTAGAAATATTGTTCACAAATTTCAACAAAAATGTGCTTATGCACCTCCTTTAAAATATGCAGGATCAGTTTTAGATGGTAGAGATATAATTACAGTTCAAGTAAAAGATGCAATGTTTAAATTTTTTATATCAGCAAGTATTCATGAACGTGCAAAAAGACGATATATGGAATTTAGAAAATTAAATAAGAAAATTACTTATAAAATGGTCTTAAAAAGCCTTAAAAATAGGGACAAATCAGATAAAGAGAGAAAATATGGGCCATTAAAAAAAACAAAAGATTCAATCTTGATTAATACAACTAAATTAAGTAAGAAAGCGTGCTTTATGAAAATTAAAGGTATTATGGATAGGAAATTAAAATCTTAATGGAAATTTACAAAGACTTATCTTCACCAGCTAGTCAGCAATTTGAAAAATTACTAAATAACCAGTTATCAAAAAACAAAATTGAAGAAGGAAAAGTAATAGAAGGTAAAATTACTAAAATTACAGAAAAATATGTTTTCTTGTTCATACAAGGCTTAAAAAGTGAACCAGTATTAGATATTAATGAGATGAAAATGATTGGTATGCAAAATAAAATTGTAGAGGGAGAAAAGATTTCTGTCTTGTTAGAAAAAATCGAAGATAAAAATGGAGATGTAATAGTTTCTGCCCAAAAAGCAAAAAAAATTAAAGGCTGGTATGAATTAGAGAGAGCTTATGAAGAAAATGAACCCATAAATGGTAAAATAACTTCTAAATGCAAAGGTGGTGTTATTGTAGAACATTTAGAAACACAATCTTTGATGTTTTGCCCAGGATCACAAGTTTCTGATAAACCGTTAAAAAATATTGATCATTTAATTGGTGTAGAACAAAAATTTGCAATTATCAAATTAGATAAAGTTAGAGGAAATGCATGCGTATCTAGAAGGCAAATTGTTTCTTCACACAAAAAAGTAGATAAAGCAAAAATTGTAGAAAAATTTAAAGTTGGAGATATTATTAAAGACGCAGTAGTGAAAGGCTATTCTTCTTTTGGCTGTTTTTTTGAAGTAAATAATGAAATAGATGTTTTGGTGCATCTTCAAGAAATTTCATATTCTAGAGTAAATCATCCAGATGAAATTTTTAATATTGGAGAAAAGCATGATTTAAAAGTTATATCAATTGATAAAGAAAAATTACAGATTGGATGCTCAATTAAACAACTTTTGCCTGACCCATTTGAGCATATTTCTAATTATGAACAAGGCAAGAAATATAAAGTAAAAGTTGTTAAGATTGCAGATTATGGATGTTTCTGTGAACTTGAACCAGGTCTAAGTACTTTACTTCACTCAAGTGAAATTAGTTGGACAAAAAAAAATATTTCTGCAAAAAAAATATTTAAAGTTGGAGATCTTATAGATTGTATTATTACTGAAATTGATAAAGATAAAAGAAGAGTAGCTATTTCTCATAGATTAACTATTGAAAACCCTTATACAACTATTGAAAATAAGTACCCAGTTGGATCAGATATAGAAGGAATAGTTTCAAGTACAAATGAATATGCTGTTTATGTAAAACTTGGGGACTTCGATATAGATGGATTCTTACATGCTAATGACCTATCTTATAGCGGTAAACCAGAGGAAGAGCTAAAAAAATATAAAAAAGGTGCTAAAATAAAAGTTAAGATTTTAGAAATAAATAAAGAAGATTCAAAAATTAGAGTAGGATTAAAGCAATTAGAAAAAGATCCGTTCGATTGGTTTAAAGATAAAAAAGTAAATGATACAATAACTATTCAAGTAATTTCCTCCGATAATAAAGGTTTGATGGTAAAACCTGAAGGATCAGAGTTGGAAATGCTAATTAAAAAATCCCAAATTGCAGTAAGTTCAGCAGATGCCAGACCTTCTAGATTCGTTGGAGGTGAAAGAATTGATGCTGCTATTGCTGAATTAAATTTAGACAAAAGAAGAGTAAGTTTAAGCATTAAATTGCTTGAAGAATTGCAAAATAAAGAGGCTGTATCTAAATTTTCAAGCCCTTTAAGTGGAAAAAATTTACCTTTTTCATCGCTTTCGGACCGGCTAGATGATAAAAAAAAAAATAAAGAATAATTTATAAGTAAAAAAGTTGCCATTTGCAAAATCAGACTTAGTAAAAGAACTTACAGACTCTTATCCAAATTTTTTACGTAAAGATCTTGTGCGTTTAATCGACATAACTTTATATGAAATGATTAATGCACTTAAAAGAGGGGAAAGAGTAGAATTGCGCGACGTATTTACAATAGAACCTAAAACTCAAAAATCTAGTTTTAGAAGAAACCCAAAAAATGGTAAAACATTCTTTGCAAAAGAAAAGAAAAAAATAACGTTTAAATCTTCAAAATTTTGGACGAAAAAAATCAATGATAAAGAATAAAGTTTTTATTGCCTGTGATACTTCAAATCTAAATTTAGTTAAGAAAATAATTAATGAAACAAAAACAAAAGATTTAGAAATAATACCAAAATTTGGATTACAATTTTTTTATAGTAAAAAAGGCAGAAAATTTTTAGAAAAATTTAATAAAAATTTTTTTTTAGATCTAAAAATTAACGATATTAAACAAACTGCTTTATCTGCAATAGACTCATTAAAAGATTTAAAAAAATGTAGTTATATTACCGTTCATGCAAATGGTGGTTTGGAAATGTTAAAAGCGGTAAAAAAAAAAGCTAAAAAAACTAATAAAAAATTAAAGGTTTTGGGTGTTACTGTTTTAACAAGCCTAAACAATAAATCTTTAAGAGAAATTGGTCATACAAAAAACGTAGATCAATTAGTTTTAAAACAAGTAAGTTTAATTAAAAAAGCTGGATTATATGGTGCTGTATTATCAGCAAAAGAATCAAAAATTGTTAAAAAAAAATATAAAAATTTATTTATTGTTACTCCGGGTATAAGGCTTCCTGGTGATAAGTTAGATGATCAAGAAAGAGTTGTTACACCTTACCAAGCAATAAAAAACTATAATGTAAACGCAATTGTTATGGGCAGATCTTTAATCCGTGGTAATATAAAAAATAATATAAAAAAACTTGTTGATCATTTAAATCAATGATCAAAGGCTTAAAGATATGTGGAGTTTCTGATCATAAAACTTTAAAATATATTATTGAGCATCCCTTCCCGCCTCAATTCATAGGATTTATAACAAATTATAAAAAATCAAAAAGGTATGTTGAATTTGAAAAATTGAAAGAACTTCTTAAAATTAATAAAAAAGATATAAGTTTTGTTTCGGTTATGGTAAATCCCAAAAATGAAATTTTAGAGAAAATAAAAGACCTTAAATTTGATTACTACCAGCTATATGATGTTACTCCCGAAAATACAAAAATAATAAAAGAAAAGTATAAAATTAAAATTATCTCAGCTCTTACAATAATTGATAAAAAAGATGTAGATCAATATAAAAAATATGAAAATATATCTGATATAATCTTGTTTGACGGAAAAGGTTATGAAAAATCATTTGGATTTGATCATAGACTTCTGGATAATGTTTCGAATTCAATTAAAAAAATGATAGCAGGAAATATTCAGTACAATGATGAGCTTGAAAAATTTTCAAAAATAGCTGACATTATTGATATTTCAGGTAGTTTAGAGACAGATGGAATAAAAGATATTTCTAAAATAAATATTTTACTGAAAAAAGTTAATAAAATTAAAAATGAAAATTAAGAAAAATATACTTTTAATTGATCAACATGACAAAAATGGATTTTGGGGTGGAAAATTTGGGGGTAGTTTTATACCTGAAACTCTTAAAAAACCTATTGAAGACCTTGAAATACTTTTTGCAAAATTAAGAAATAATAAAAATTTTCTTTTAGAAAGAGATAAATATTTTAAAAATTGGGTAGGCTCACCTACAAGATTTATTAAACTTAATAATTTAACAAAACACCTTGGTGGAGCACAGATTTGGTCAAAAGTTGTATCTGATGCAAACGGAGGTGCACATAAAATTTATAATGCGACTGTACATTGTTTGATAGCAAAAAGAGCTGGAAAAAAATATATAGTTGGGGACACAGGTGCAGGATATGCAGGAAAAATGTTAAGTATGGCAGCAAAAAAGTTTGGTCTTAAATGTAAAATATTTATGGGTGCAAAGGATATTAAAAGACAAAAACCAAATTGTGATGCTATGAGAAAAAATGGTGCAGAAATAGTTCCAGTTTACACTGGAAGTCAAACTTTAGTCGATGCAGTTAGCGAATGTATGAGATACTGGGTTTCAAATTGCGATAAAACTCATATGTGTGTAGGTTCAACGGTTGGTCCTAATATTTTTGTAAAAATTTGTGGATGGAGTACATCACAAATTTCTAGAGAGCTTTTTATGCAAATTAAAAAAGAATTTGGAAAAATACCAAATAAATTAAAATTAATAAATTGTGTTGGGGGCGGTTCTTCAAGTTTTGGTTTTTGGAATGAATTTATGCACTATGAAAAAAAAAAAGTTGAATTTATAGGTGTTGAAGCTGGTGGACCAAAAAAAAGCAAAAGACATGCGGCACCTTTAACTTATGGATCAAAAATTGGAGTACTTCATGGTGCAATGCAATATGTGAATCAGAACAAAACGGGACAGATAGAAGAAACAGAATCAATTAGTGCAGGACTTGATTATCCCGGAGTTTCACCGCTTCATTGTTTTTTAAAAGATGTAAAAAGAGCTAGATATACTGCAGCCAGCGATGAAGAGGCGTTAATGGCTTATCAGTTGATTACAAAGTATGAAAATTTAAACCCAAGTTTAGAACCAAGTCATGCTTTCGCAGAAGCAATTAAAATTGCTCCAAAATTGAACAAAGATACAATTATAGTAGTTAATTCTTGTGGAGATGCAAAAAAAGATAGGGATATTTTAAAAAAAAAATTAGGTAAAAAATATGAGTCGTCAAATTAGTCTTGCATTTGAAAAGGCAAAAAAAGCAAATAGACCAGCGCTATTAACCTATACAGTTGCTGGAGATAATACAAAAAAGAGATCACTAGAAATTTTAAATTCTATTTCAAAAAGTATTGATATTTGTGAACTTGGATTTCCACATAATACTCCTATTGGAGATGGTGGAGAAATACAAACTAGCTCTTATCGAGCCATAAAAAATGGAATAACAATGAATGATATATTCCAAATAGTTAAAAAATTTAAAAAAGGTAAGCATTCTAAGCCAATAATATTGATGGGTTATTATAATATGATACTTCAATATGGAGAAAATAAATTTTTAAATAAATGTAAAAAAACAGGTGTAAATGGTCTTATTGTTGTAGACTTACCTTGGCCAGAGAATAAAGTTTTTGCGAAAAAATGTAAAAAAAAATCTATAAGTTTTGTACAATTGTTATCACCAACTACATCAAAAATTAGACTAAAAAAAATAGTAAAAGATTCACATGAAATGATTTATTATATAAGCATGCTTTCAACAACGGGAGGAAGATTGAAGGTATCTCCAAAAAAAATACTTAAAAATTATTTTAATATAAAAAAAATAAACCCAAAAAAAAATTGTGTAATTGGTTTTGGTATTACAGAAGAAACAATTTCAAAATTAAAATCAGCCGATGGTTTAGTGGTAGGAAGCGCTATTTGTAAAGAAATTACTAGAAGTTTAAATAATAGACAAAATCCTGTCACAAATGTAAGTAGATTGGTAGCTAAACTAAAAAAAAAAATTTTATGAACTGGTTAACAAAAGCAATTGGTCTAGGTGAGAAAATAAAAAAAGTTTTAAGAAAGAGAGCATCAAGGGAAGAAATTGAAAATTCTGATTGGACAAGTTGTTGTAAGGGCCCAATTTTAAAAAAAGACTTAGAAAATAACTTATGGGTATGTGATTCATGTGGTAAGCATCATAGAATATCCTGTAGGCAAAGATTCGATATTTTTTTTGGGAAAAATGCTTACGAAATAATTGAAACTCCTCAACCAACAGATGATCCATTGAATTGGGTAGATACAAAATCATACAAAGACAGATTAAAAATAGCTAGAAAAAAAACAAATCAAAATTGTGCTGTATTGATTGCAAAAGGAAATATTAATGGAATAGATATTACAGCTGGTGCAATTAACTTTGACTTTATAGGGGGATCTTGTGGAGCAGCAGAATCTGAAGCTATCATTTATGGAGTTCAACATGCTATAGATAATAAAACTCCATATGTTTTTTTTCCTTGTGGCGGTGGTCAAAGAATGTTTGAGAGCCCTATAGCTCTTGCTGGAATGACAAGAACAACCCTTGCAATTAACGAGCTTAAAAAAAATAATCTTCCCTATCTTGTCTGTTTTACAGATCCAACTGCAGGCGGAATAACTGCATCATTTGCAATGTTAGGAGATATTCACTTTGCAGAACCGGGCTGTCTAATTGCTTTTGCTGGAAAAAGAGTGATTCAAGCTACTGTAAAAGAGGAATTAAGTGCAGATTTCCAGACTTCAGAGTTTTGTGAAAAACATGGGTTCGTAGATAGAATAGTCCACAGAAAAGATTTAAGAAAAGATATTATTAATATTTTATCTATATTGCTAAAGAAACAATCTGGGGTAAATTCAGAAAATTTAAATGAAACTTCAGACAATATTGAGCCGTTTACAAAAGCTGCATCCTAAAGAGATAGATTTAAGCCTCCATAGAGTTCGAAATCTTTGTAAAAAATTAGGCAATCCACAAGAAAAATTAAAATGCATTTCTATTATTGGTACTAATGGAAAGTATTCTACGATTCAAGCAATAAGAGCAATTCTTAATGAAGCCGATATAAAGATTAATATTTATACAAGTCCACATATTCAAAAAATTAATGAGAGATTTGTTTTTAATAATAAAGAAATGGAAGACGATAATCTTGCAAAATTATTAGCTGAGGTAGAGGATATTAATAGTGGCGAACCTATAACTTTTTTTGAAATATTGACAGCGGCCTATTTTTATTATGCAAAAAATTTTGACAATATAAATCTTTTAGAAAGTGGCTTATTTCATCGTTTTGACGCAACAAATATTATAAACAAAAATTTAGTAAGTATAATAACAGCAATAGGTTTAGATCATTTAGATTGGCTTCCTAAAAATGAACAAACAATTGAAAGAATCATTTTTGAGAAAACTTCATCCTTATTAACTTCAAAAATTGTTATTAGTAAACAAACAGATAATGAAACTCTAGAAATAATTAAAAGAAATATATCTTCAAATAATTCAAAAAAAATTATATTTAATGAACAATTTGTTTGCTCAGAAAATGAAAATGGTTTTATTTATTATGAAGATAAAGATGGTGGATTAAAACTTCCTAGACCTAATGTCTTAGGAGAATTTCAAATTCAAAATGTTGCGACTGCTATAGCGACTATTAGAAATCTTGATTTACAAATTAAAGATAAACATATAAAAAATGGAATAACTAAAATTAAAAGTATCGCAAGACTTCAAGAATTAAAAAATGGTAAATTAAAAAACTTATGCAAAAATAATAAAATTTTTGTTGATGGTTCGCATAATCCGCTTGGGTCGAAAGTATTAAACGAATATTTAGAAACCTTAAATTGTAACAAGCATATAATTTTAGGCATGATGTCAAACAAAGATCATAAAGAATATATGAATTATTTTAAAAATATTTCTACCTTAACAACAATTGATATACCTAATCAACCTAATGCAATTAATGGTAAAGAATTAAAAAAAAAGTTAAGTAGATTTACTAATGTTAATTATAAAAAATCAATAGAAGATGCCATTAATTCATTAAAATTATCTAATAATGATATCATTTTAATTACAGGATCTTTGTATCTCGCTGGGGAAGTTTTAAATTTAAATTAAATATTTTCTTTAATCCAAGAAACAACTTCAGATTTAGGAATAGCTCCGACTTTAGTCGACTTTAACTCTCCATCTTTGAATAACAACATAGTTGGTATTCCTCTTACTCCATATTTTGTTGGCGTATTTGGTTCTTCATCAATATTATGTTTGGCAATTGTAATTTCATTGGTCATTTCATCAGATATTTCCTCTAAAATTGGACCAATCATTTTACAGGGACCACACCATTCTGCCCAAAAATCAACTACTATTGGTTTTGAAGACTTTAAAACTTCAGTATCGAAGTTTTCATCGCTTACTTTTACTGTTGCCATATGACGTATATATAAATTTATTTATTTAATTCAACTAGTAAAAATAAAAAATTTAAATTATCCACACTAAGCGTTTTCATACTTTTTTTGTATTGACATAACATGATCATTAAGATCATCTAAAAATTTTAATTTTTCCTGATCATTTTCATTAGTATATTTATCTCTAAGAGTATCTATTTCATTAAAACAAGTAGGTATAGTCCACCATTTTTCATGTTTTTCACTTAAAATTCTTTTTGCGACCTCTCTCTTTATAGACTTAAACATATCTTTTGGTAATACTTCAGGCGCTTCCTGATAAATTATTTTTTTACCAAAACCTACTAGTCTTTTATCATCAAATTTATCTAACAAACTAAGCTTATCTCTCCAAGATGCAGAATGCCAAGCTGGAAACAGAGCTGTATCCTTATTTGATGTAAATTTAGTGTAAATACTTTCTTCTGCATATATATCTTCTTGCGATTTTGATTGTTCTTTTTCTTCTGCATTTTCTCTTAAAGCTGTAAGAATATTTTGTGAAAACTTTTCATTTTCTTTAACTAATTTAGCTCTTTTCTTTATTAAATTTGGATCCATCGTATTATACGGTTGTGTTTTCATGGCATATTCAGCTTCAATAATTATTGGTGCCTTATTAGATCTTATTGTTCTTAAAAATTTTGGGGTTTTTTTCATCTCTACTTTTAATTCATTAATTGACATGTTTAGTAAAGGTTCTATATCGACTCTCAAATCCACAGCCTGACCCCATTGATAAATAGGATGAATACAATGCTTAGGGTGCAAAGGTGCACATAAATATAAGCGAGATTTTCCATAAAAATATTCATTTAAAGTAATAATATTTTCTTTTTTAAATATAATTTCAGTGTCAGATTTACTAGATGTTTTTAAAAAAGTATCCCAAGTATAAGGTTGTTTTTTCTTTATTAATCTTAATATTTTCATTGTAAGCGTTGCATCAAAAAAAGCTGAGTGTGCATCACTAGAGTCGAATCCATTCATTCTACTTAAAGACTCAAGTTTAAATACAGGATTATTTTTTTCATTAATTTCTGTCTGTAATATATTTGGATCAATAGCATATGCTGCTCTAGCGATATTAATACCATCATGTCTCTTATTTGGTGAAGCATTTGTGATATATGGATATCTAATATTTTTAAAAAATTCTTTCCTAATCATCTCGTCATCAAATCCAATATTTGACCATCCTAAAAATATTGCTGGACTCCATTTGTTAAAAATTTTTTCTACTTCACTTAACATTTGATAATGGCTTAAGTTAACTTGAGTTAATTGTTTGATGCTAGTTTTGTTTACTATAAGAGCCATTGCTTGGGGGATTTCTCCTTCCGGCAATCTACATCTAAGATTAAATCTATCTTTTTCATTAAAGTTTTCATCAACCAATATGCCGCCAATTTCAATAATGCTGCCAAAATCTGTGCTAGCACTTGAAGACTCGATATCCCATATAACTAAATTCATATTTTTTTCATCCTTTAAAAAGCTTTATTTAGTGTGGATTTGAGTAGTTTTTTAGAACTAAACCATTTGCATCTAAACAAGTAGCTTCTAGTTAGTATTATCTCTTCTATGAATTGGTAAACAAAAGTCAAGATATATTATTCATTTCGTAAAACTTTTTTACCCTTCCTAAAAATAAATTTTGATACATTTCTAACTCTGAATCTTGAATTTTAAATTCTTGATAAAAATTATCCACAGTACACAATAATATTACACCTAAAGTTATATTTGTTTTATGAACAACATTGTGTGCAAGAGTGTATGCCCCTAATTGTAAAAAATAATCTTGTATATATTCTACCTTTTTTAACTTATTACTCTGCTTGAAATCAATACAGCATTCCTTTCCTTCATAAATTCCGATCAAATCTGCTGTCCCAGCATATTTTTCAGGATAATAAAGAGTAGTTTCCATTCCATAGATTTCTTCTAATTTTCCTTTGATACCTTTATCTATTATTTCTCTTGCCATATTTTTATATTGTTCATTACTTTCAAAAAAACTCTCATTAATTCGACCTTTTAAAAAATCCTCTATATATGAATGCATTGATGTTCCTCTGCTAGATGCTTCAGTTTTTATTTTATTAGCTTCTTTGTGCCCTACACGTAGTTTCCAATTTTCTAATGCTGCTTTATCTTCCTCAGATTTTGTTGCTTGCAAAATAGAAGTAACACTTGGCAATCTTTCATCTCCAAGTAAATACTTTCTCATTCCATTCTCTATAGATCTTGATGACTTTGGATAATTAAATTTATTATTCCACTTCATAGAGTCTCTTATAAGTGTATTTAAATTGAAAATGAAATTAATTTTTAAGCACTTTTGAGTGATCTTCCAATTTTTCTACATTCCCATTTTCAGCAGCTATTTCAATTTGACCAGGGTCCTTTATGTTTTCTAAAGTTCTAGAAATTGATCTTGCATCAGTACCAAACTTATCAACAGCGCTCATAGCTTCTTCTAATTTTTTTCTAAGGTTAATAATTCCATCAAAATGTTTTGAAAATCTAGTACTTATTGTTTTTAAATGATCATAAATCTCAGTTGCATGTTTTTGAACTTTTAATGTTTGAAAACCCATATGCAAAGATTGTAAGTAAGCTGAAAGAGTATTGGGTCCTAGAATCACAACTTTATACTTTTTCATTAATTCTTGAGTCAATAATTCCTTAGTTGTTGGATCTTGGTATGAAGTTAATTCTGAAAATAAGCTTTCGGTTGGAGCATATACAATTCCAAAATCTGTACTTTTTGGAGGAACAATATATTTCTCATTCACACTCTTGGCTTTGTCCCTAAATGCTCTTGCTAATTTTGTTCTAGCGTCGGATGCTCCTTTTTTGTCATCTGCTTGATATGCATCATCAATGGCTTTAAATTTTTCTACAGGAAAATGGCTGTCTACAGGTACCAAAACACCATCTTGGAGTTTAATTGCAAATTCAACATTTTCACCAGTATCCTCTTTCATTTTAACATTGGTCATGAATTGAGAAGAAGGTAATAAATCTTTTATTAAAGCGTCTAATGAAAACTCAGCAAGAGTTCCATATTTTTTTACACCTGCTAAAACTTTGGTTATACCTTCTTGGCTTTTATTTAAATTTTCTACTTGAGTGTTAAAAGCGGCAACTTTTTCATCCACTTTGGTTAATGCTCCTGTCATATCCTTTGCTATCTCCTTTGTCATTGATCCAAAAGAGGCAGTAAAATCTTTTGCCATATCTTTAGACATAGAACCAAAAGATTCATTTAATGAGTTTCTCAAAGAATTTATTTCTTCTTGGATTTTTTTAGTAGTGTCCTCTTCCTGCTTGGATTTGGCCTTAAATTGAAAATATAAAATAACTAAGCTAATTAATATTAAAAGACTTACTAATATAATTAATAAACTATCCATGATTCGTAGGATATACTTGATTAACAAGAAATCAACTTCTGGTAAATTATTTAGAGAGTGTACTCAAAATCCTTTTTAAACCTTTTATTTTTTGGCTTTTTTTACAAATCATTAAACATGCTTGTGATCTAAGTATTTCGCCGTCTTTTAAAATTCTTAAATTATTTGCCTTTAATGTTTCTCCGGTTGAAGTGATATCGGTAATAATCTCTGATGACCCCGTGAAAGGATAAATTTCTGTAGCACCAAGACTTTTGACTAATTTAAATTGAGTGACTCCTTTTGAAAATAAGAATTCTCTTGTTAAATTAGGATATTTAGTTGCAACTCTTAACCTGCTTTTCTTTTTATCTTTGAACTCAAAAGCAATTTCTTCAAGGTCAGCTATCGTTTGAACATCAATCCATTCATTTGGAACAGCTATTACTAATGTAGCGTTACCAAAGTTATATCTTTTTTTAACAATTACTTTATTTTGAATATTGATTTCACTTTCTTTAAGTAAATCATATCCAGAATATCCAATATCTAATGAACCATCGCCAAGCCTCTCAACTATTTCTCTTGCATGAAGATAGGTTATTTTAATATTTTTGTAATTTTTAATAAATCCAAATAAATCTCTTTCTCCTCTTTCAGACAAAATTTTTAGTTTTTTCCTACTAAATATTTTCAAAGTATCTTTCCTAAGCCTACCTTTACTTGGTATTCCTATTTTAATCATTTAATTATTTAAGTTAATGGCTGCCCCAACAGCTGGAATTATTTTAGAAGAACCAAGATCAGCTATAAGATTATCATATCTACCGCCATTGATTATATTAATTTTTTTTGATTTTGATTTAATATCAATTTTAAAAACCATACCTGTATAATATTCAAGCTGTCTTCCAAAAGATGCTGAAAATCTAATATTTAGTTTAGCGTATTTATTTATGGCGATAGGAAAATAATCTTTTTGAACTCTTAGATTAATTTTATTTTTTTTAAAAAATATATTTAATTTATTTGCAGCTTGATCTATTGGGCAGTTTATTTTCAAAAATTCTTTTATAACTTTTGAAACATTTCTTCCTTTTTTTGTACGTCTTGGATCTTTCATTTTATTATTAAATCTATATAAAATTTCATTAACTGATCTTCCTGCAATTTGTCTTGATTGATTACCTTTTAACATTTTCTGATATTTTTTCTTATCAATTTCAACAATCGTTGGGTCTACATCTGAATTGGTTTCTAGTCTTTTTAGTAAATCATTGAAATAACTTTCTCTCCAAAAATGCCTTTGTAATCTTAGTCTCCATCTTTTTGGAATATCAAGTTTATTCAATAATAATTTAAATATTTCAACATTTCCTATAACTATTTTTCCTGAAGAATAATTAAATTTAGATAATGATTTTATAGCTGTTTCAATAATTTTCTTGTCATCTTCTTTTTCACTTTTTGAACCTATTATCTCAAATCCAATTTGATTTCTTATAATTGGATCTTTTTTATTAAAAGTTTTTCTAAAAGCTTGGCCATTATAAAACACCTTGCTACTTCCTTTAGTTTTATCATTTAAATATTTTAAGCATGAAGCAATAGTTAAGTCTGGGCGTAGACAATGTGAATTTCCCATTTGATCATTAAATGAAAAAATAAATCTTCTAAAAGACTCTCCTGATCTTTCAACTATGTGATTTGTTTCGATTATAGTATCCAATTCTATAAATTTAAAGCCCTTAGCCTTTACAGATCTAAGGATATTTTCAGATAAGTTTTTTGATTTCATCGATTAAATTTTCAACTTTTACAGACGATTCTTCACCTGTTTTAAGGTTTCTTAATTTTACTTCAGCTTTTTTTATTTCATCATCTCCATAAAAAATAACACATGGAGATTGTATTTTGTTCGCATACTCCATTTGTTTTTTTAATTTACCTTCTCCTGGATAAATTTCAGAACTAATATTTGATTTTCTAATTAACTTTAATAACTTAATGTATTCTTCAATTTTGACATTATCAAAAACACATATAATAACAGGTCTTGATAGTTTTATATCAAAATCTTTCTTCTGCATTAATGCGTAAACTAACCTATCAATACCAATTGATATTCCAGTTGAAGGATAGTCAAGATTTCCAAAATTACTAACGAGATTGTCGTATCTTCCTCCTCCTCCTATTGATCCAAACTGAATGTCTTGTCCTTTTGAATTTTTTACCTCAAAATTAAGATTAACTTCGAATATTGGTCCAGTATAATATTCAAGACCTCTCACAACTGTTGGGTCAAAAGTGTAATTTTCAGGATTTTTTAAACCAAAGGATCCTAAAATTTTTTCCATTTCAGCTATTTCATTTAATGCTTCAGGAACAAAACCAACAATCTTTTTTTCTTTAAATACTGTTTTGAGTAATTCTATATTTTCAGTTGTTAATTGTGCTCCTTCAGTAAAATCTCCTGAACTATCTTTTCTTCCTTTTCCTAAAAGTTTTTCTACTTCATCCCATCCTAACCTGTCCATTTTGTCTAATGATCTAAGAATTTTAAGCCTTTGAGATGAAGAATTAATTTTTAATCTTTCAAATAATCCATCTGTCAATTTTCTATTTGAAAATTTTATAAAAAAATCTTTTTTTTCTAATCCACATTTTTCTAATATTTCGGATATTAATACAAGAAGTTCAGCATCTGCTGTCAGATTTTTTGTTCCAACAAAATCAGCATCAAACTGAAGAAACTCTCTATATCTTCCTGGTCCAGGCTTTTCATTTCTCCAAACAGTGCCTAGTTGATAGCGTTTAAAAGGTTTTGAAATTTCATTAAAATTTTTTGCCACATATCTAGCTAGTGGAGCGGTAAGATCATATCTGAGAGACATCCATTTATTTTCATCTTCAAATGAAAAAACTCCTTCTCCTGGTCTTTCTTTGTCAGGTAAAAATTTACCTATACTCTCAGTAAACTCAAAGCTTGGAGTTTCAAGATATTGAAATCCATACTTTATCATCGACTCTTTAATATTAGAAATTACAAAATCTCTAATTAAAAGTTCTTTTTCTTGTCTATCTTGAAAACCTGAAGGTAGTTCCTTAGAAGGTTTTATTTTTTTTTGTTTTTCCATTTTTTGGTACACGAGGGCAGATTCGAACTGCCGACCTTCGGTTCCACAAACCGCTGCTCTAACCAACTGAGCTACTCGTGCTCCTACTATTGTTTTATACTAAATGTGGATAAAATTAAATTTATAAAATGATTAAATAGCTAGCGCGCAGCCAGCATGAAAATGGTGTCTGTGAACAGTTCTGAATATTTTATTTTTTCTAATCATTGGTGGTTAAATAGCACCTTAAAATGAAAATGCAAGAATGAATTGTATAGGAATAAATATAGCTTTTAAGCTAACTTATTCCTATACAAATATTTTAAATGAAATAAATTTTAAGATGTTTTCTTTAAATTCACTGCGCTAGGACCTTTGTCTCCATCCTGAATTTCAAATTCTACAGCGTCGTTCTCATTCAAAAAACGAAGTCCTGCTTCACGAACTGCGCTTGCATGAACGAAACAATCTTTTTCTCCGTCTTCTCTTTCAATAAATCCGTAGCCCTTCTTACCGTTGAACCACTTTACTTTTCCTTTTAATGTACTCATACTTATTTTTACTCTTTCTTTATTATATTAAACTTAGCTAAACTTCAGCTAGCGCGATAATTAGTAGATTTTAAAATTGAATGCAAGCTTAATGATTCGATTAAAACTTAATATTGGTGGTGGCTTCGGCGGGACTCGAACCAGCGACACAAGCCTTTTCAGGGCTCTGCTCTACCAACTGAGCTACGAAGCCATTAATTAAAATCTAAAAACAATTCTTCCTTTTGTCAAATCATAAGGTGTAACTTCCACATTAACATTGTCAGAATTTAAAATTCTTATACGGTTTTTTCTGAGCTTACCTGCTGTGTGTGCAGTTATAGTATGTCCATTTTCTAATAGAACTCTAAATTGAGCATTTTTTAAAATCTCAACAACTTTTCCTTTAAATTGCAGGACATCTTGTTTTGACAACTTATTTTCTCCTCATTCTAGATCTTATACTTAACATATGGGCAGTTAAGCTTTCATAATTTGCAAGATGTATCGCACTTTCTCCGATTTTTTCAACACCTTTTTTTGAAAGAGTTATATAGCTAATTTTTTTGGAGAATTCACTTAAGTTTAAACCTGAAGAAAATTTTGCAGAACCTAATGTTGGCAATGTATGATTACTTCCTGCATTATAATCTGTAACAGCCATAGGGCTGTATTTTCCAATACAAACACTACCAGAATTATAAATTTTGTTAATATATTTTTTATAATTAGAAACATTTAATTCTAAGTGCTCTGGTGCAATATCATTAATAATATCAATTATTTGGTTATCATTTTTACACAAAATGATAAGTCCATGATTTTTTAAACTTTTTAAAATAATTTTTTTTCTAGGTAATTTATTTAAATTAATATTAATATTATTTTTAACTTTTTTTATTATATCTTTATATTTTGTAACTAATATACTTTGTGAATTTTTATCATGTTCTGACTGTCCTAATATCGAAGTAGTAATTTGATTGATATTTGTTTTATTGTCTGCAACAACACATATTTCTGAAGGTCCGGCAATCATTCCCTCAATTCCAACATCTCCAAATACTATCTGTTTAGCTTTAGCAACATAATCATTGCCTGGTCCAGTAATTTTATTCACCTTTTGAATATATGCCAAACTACCAATTGCTTGGGCGCCACCACAACTTATAACTTCATCAACTCCACATTTTTTTGCAGCATACATTACAGCTGCGTTTAGTTTCCCATTTATTATTGGATTTGCAACTACAATCTTTTTAACTCCAGCAATTTTTGCAGGTATTACATTCATTAATAATGTTGATGGTAAATTTGCAGGTACATAAACTCCAATTTTTTGAATTGGAATAGTTTTATATTCAATTTTATTTTTAAATTGATCTATATATTTTAAATCTTTTGCTTTTTGTAATGAATGAAATTTATAAATTCTTGAATAAGCAAAATCTATAGCCTTTTTAATCTTTGGTTCTAAAGTTTTAATTGATTGGTTTATTTCCCTTTTGTTAGGTTTGATTTTTGTATTGTTACTAAATTTTTTTTCATATTTTATTAAAGCTTTAAGTTTATTTTTTTTTATATCATTTATTATTTTAAAAACTACTGAAGTATCTACTGATTGACCGGATCTTCTATTATCTAAAAAAAAATTTAATTTATTTTTATAATTTTTATTTTTGCAATTTATTACTTTTAGCATATTCTAAATTTTGATCTTCTAATGTTACCTCAATTACTTCAGTTGTGAGAGTTATAAATCTATTTTTTGAAAATAATAGAGTAATTTCAAAATTATGATTCCTTTTAAAAACATCTATAGCAAGTAATTCCAATATTTTGTTTGGATTCTTTTGGTCGATATTCTTAGATTTTGAAGACTCAATAAACTCAAACTTAATAATACTATTTATTGATTCTTTTTTGACTTCATTTTCCTTATCAAATCTAAATAGAGATAATAAAAATATTTTATTTGATGAAAGATACTTTATTCCTGAGGTATTTACTTTTGCTTCAGAGCAGCATGCTGATATTACTTGTAAGTCTTCTGGAGATTGAGCAATAATTTTCTTTAAAAACTTTTTATCCATCAAGATAATCTTTTAATGTTTGCTCCAATTTTTCTTAGTTTATTTTCTATTTTTTCATATCCTCTATCTAAATGATAGATTCTATTTATAACTGATTTACCTTTTGCAACTATTGCGGCAATTACTAAAGCTGCTGAAGCTCTCAAATCGCTTGACATCAATTCTGCACCTAAAAACTCTGTATTTCCTTCAATGAAAGCTTTATTATCTTTAATCATAATTTTTGCACCTAATCTCCTAAGCTCTGCTACATGCATAAATCTATTTTCAAAAATATTTTCTGTAATTATACTTCGTCCATTAGCTTTACATAATAAAACCATAAACTGCGCTTGCAAATCAGTAGGAAAGTTAGGATATTCTTTGGTAATAATACTGTTTATATTTTTTATTTTATTTGTTCCTTGAATATAAATTTCTTTTTTAAATATTTTTATTTTTGAACCAATTTTTTTTAAAAGATTTAATTCAGTCTTAATTAAATTTGGATCAAAATTTTTAATCAATAAATTTCCGTTAGAAATTGATGCTATTACACAAAATGTTCCTGCCTCTATCCTATCTCCCATAACTGAATACTTAATACTATTTAATGATTGTACCCCATCTATTTGTACAGTTCTTTTCCCTATCCATTTAATTTTTGCACCTGCAGATCTAAGAAAATCTGTAAGATCTTTTATCTCGGGTTCTATTGCGCAATTCTTTAAAATAGTTTTGCCCTTTGCAAGGCAAGCAGCAATAATGGAATTTTCAGTTGCTCCAACACTTATATTTGAAAACTTAATAATTGCCCCTTTGAGTTTTCCCTTGGAAATTGCATGTATATATCCTTTCTTTATCTCATATCTCATTCCAAGTTTTTTTAGTGCATTTAAATGATAGTTGACTGGCCTTGCTCCAATTAAACAGCCACCAGGTAATGAAGTTATCGATTTGTGATGTTTAGCAATCATCGGTCCAAGAACTAATATCCCTGCCCTCATAGTTTTAACTAGAGAGTATGATGCAAATATTTTCTTTTTTTTGTTTTTTGTAATTTTTACAGTACTTTTATTATTAAGAAATTGGATCTTTGAGCCAAGAGATTTTAATAAATTTAGCATAGTATCTATATCTTTGACTCTTGGAAGATTTTTAATTATTACCGGTTTTTCGAAAAGGATGGTCGATGCTAAAATTGGCAATGCTGCATTTTTACTGCCTGATATAGAAACTTGTCCCTTGATTTTACAAGGACCTTTAATCAAAAACCTATCCATTTTATTTTATTTTAGCGACTTGAATTGTTGTCTGACCTTGGTACTTTCCGTTCTTAGATTTATATGATGTTTCTGGTTGAGTTTCAGATTTAAAAAATAAAAATTGAGCAATTCCCTCATTAGAGTATATTTTTGCAGGATTTGGTGTTGTGTTTGAAAGCTCAATCACGATATTTCCTTCAAATTCATTTTCGATTGGAGTAACATTGCAAATTATTCCTGTTCTAGCATAAGTACTTTTGCCAACACAAATACAAAGAATATCTTTTGGTATTCTAAAATATTCAACTGTTTTTGCTAGTACAAAAGAATTTGGTGGAATTATACAATGTGGGCCTTTTTTTTTAATAAAATTATCATCAGAAAAATCTTTTGGATCTACTAAAGATGTATTTACATTTGTAAAAATTCTATATTCATCAGAAATTCTTACATCATAACCCATGCTACTTAATCCATAAGATATTTTGCCCTTTGAAACTTGATGATCAATAAACGGATCGATCATTTGATGATCTTTACACATTTTTTTTATCCAAGAGTCAGGCTGAATAGACATTATTATTTATTTTTTTTTATTTTTTTTTGAAATTTTTTTCTTTTTTTTAAGTTTTTTTTTAATGCAAGTTCAAGTTTGCTAAGTTTATCCTTTTTTGAATTCATTAGTTTACTTTTTGTCAGGATTAGTAAGATGATCTAATGTAATAACCTGGTCTAAAGGAATAGATTTATCTTTATCATTCTTTACTGGTTCATGCTTAGCTTGTTTTTTAGCTCTTTTTTCTGCAAGCTTTCTCTCTCTCTTTGCTTTTTTTTCCATAAGCTTAGAGCCTTTATTTGCCCCATATGTATAGTGTATTCCCATAGCATTTCCTTAAAATAGATATAACTGATTTTTGTAAAAAATTAAGGCAATAATTTGAAAAATTTTATTTTATACACTAATTTATTAAATTATAGCCCCTGTAGTTAAATGGTATAACACATCCATGGTAAGGATGAGTTTCCAGTTCAATTCTGGGTGGGGGCACCACTAATTTTTATAAAAAATATTTTTAATAATTATTCCTATTATTAATAAAATCACAAATCCAAAAATTGGAATATATATATCTGGTGAAGTCAAAATTTGAATTATAGATGGAGCTTCGATATTTTTTTGAATTAATTCACTTAAACCAGCTCCAAGAGAAACGCCAATAAATATCTGGGGTGCCATTCCAATTATAGATCCAAAGAAAAAATTTTTTATTTTAACGTTAAAAAGAGTTGGTAAAATATTAGAAATAAAAAAAGGTATTCCTCCAACAAATCTATAAATTAAAAAAAATGTAAATTCATTTTTTTTAAAATTTTTATTTAAGTTAGAAAATCTTTTAGAAAATTTTTCTTTTACCAAATCTTTAAAAAAATAGTTAGCAAAAATATAAACTAGCGTAGCTCCAATTGATAAACTAAGAACAGCATAAAAAGTTCCAATCCATTTTCCAAAAATGAAACCTGCAAAAAGTAAAATTGGAGACCCAAAGCCTAGGAGCATTATCCAAATTATTGTAAAAATAAAAAAAACTAAAGTTATTAGAAAAAAATTTTTATTTTTAAGTTGAATAAAATAATCATTATTATTCTTTATAAACTCATAACTAGTTATTTCGCTTAAAGAAAAATTATCGAAAAATACCCATAAAAAACTTAAAATTATAAGAAGATAAGTCGAACCCAAAAAAATTTTTATTTTTTTTTCTTTTTTCATAGACTTTAAACTTATTAAAAATAGCTGTACTTATATATATATATTTGTATAACTACCAAAATTTAACAATAAACTAACAAACAATGAAACGTACATATCAACCAAGCAGGAAAGTAAGAAAAAGAAGACATGGATTTAGATCTAAAATGAAGACAAAAGGTGGAAGAAAATTAATAAAAAGAAGAAGAACTAGAGGAAGAAAAAAACTTACAGTTTAATGAAAAGTAAGATATCTAGTCTTTCTAAAAATGAAGATTTTAAATCAATTCTTGGTGGAAAAAAAATCTCAAACAAATATTTAACAATTTTCTTTAAACAGTTATCAGATAAGGACTATAAAAAATTAAATATAAGTTTTATAACAAAAAAAAAAATTGGTAACGCTGTAATAAGAAATAAAATAAAAAGAAGACTTAGAAACATAATGAATGAGGCTGTAAAAAAAATAGATCTTAATTTAAAATATTGCTATTTATTAATTGCAAAGATAACTGTTTTAAGTGAACCGTATGAAAATATTAAACAAACATTATTTAAAGATTTTGAGAAAATAAAATAATGAAATCAATTAAATTCATATTAATTCAATTAATCAAATTATATAAAATTTATATTTCACCTTATCTAGGCAATAATTGTAGATATTTACCGACTTGTTCTGAATATTTTATTGACAGTTTAAATGAAGAAGGTGTTCTTAAAGGAACAATAAAAGGAACTAAAAGAATTTTATCGTGTCACCCAATTAAGTTTTTAGGTGGCGGAGAAGGTTTTGACCCTGTAAAAAAAAAAAATAAATAAAAATGGACACAAAAAACATAATTGCAGCAATATCTTTAAGTGCTGCGGTAATAATTCTCTATAGTTTGTTTTTTGCGCCTACACCTCAGGAAAGAGGGCAAATTCAATCAGAAAAAAATATTACTAACGAAAGTACTGATGCCCCTAGTCTTGAACAAAGTGAGCAAGTTTCTAAAATTTCTAGAACAGAAGCCTTGGATGAGGCAAGAAGAATATTTTTTGAAAATGATAGCATAAAAGGATCAATTTCTTTAAATGGAAGTTCAATAGACGACTTAACATTTAAAAAATATACTAAATCATTAAATGGAAAAGATAATATTGTTCTGTTAAATCCTAAAAAAGCTGAAAATGGGTATTATATAGAAACTGGATGGGTAACAACAAACAAAAATATAAAAATTCCTAATTCAAATTCAACATGGAAAATTGAGGGAAACAATAAACTCACTCCAAGTTCACCAGTAAAATTAATATGGACAAACGATGATGATATAAAATTTGAAAAGAAAATAAGTATTGATAATCAATATTTGTTTACCGTAAATCAAACTATTATTAATAACTCGGAAAAAACTTATAATTTTTATGCTTATGGTCAAATTATAAGAAATGAAGCGCCAGATGTAACTAATTTTTATATTCTTCATGAAGGTTTGTTGGGTGTTTTTGATGATCAGCTTATTGAAGAAGATTACGATGACATAGAAGAAAAAAAATATTCTGTAAAAGCAAAAACAGGCTGGTTGGGCATTACTGATAAATATTGGATAACAAGTTTAATACCTGAGGAAGAAAAAAAATTCAGAGCAGAATTTGATTATAAAAATAAATTTAGAGCTAACTTTATTGAGTCTAATGCAACAGAAGTAAGGGCCAATGAATCAAAATCAAATACAATAAAAATAATTATAGCCGCAAAAGAGGTTAGTGTTATTGATGGCTACGCCAAAAGCCTAAACATCAGTAAATTCGATTTAGCAATTGATTGGGGTTGGTTTTATTTTATTGTAAAACCTTTATTTTTTGCCATCCAATATTTCTTTGAACTTAGTGGCAATTTCGGGATAGCAATAATACTAATAACTATCTGTATAAGATTGGCATTCTTTCCACTTGCAAATTACTCTTTTAGATCAATGGCAAAAATGAAAGTTCTTCAGCCTGAAATGACTAGATTAAAAGAACTTCATAAAGAAGACAAAATGAAATTACAACAAGAAATGATGGCATTATATAAAAAAGAAAAAGTAAACCCTGTAAGTGGTTGCTTACCAATTTTTATCCAGATTCCTTTCTTCTTTGCTATATACAAAGTATTATTTGTAACTATTGAAATGAGACACCAGCCTTTTTTCGGTTGGATAAAAGATTTAAGTGAAAGAGATCCAACTTCTATTTTTAATTTATTTGGATTAATACCATGGGACCCACCATCTTTTTTATTAATTGGTGTTTGGCCTTGCCTTATGGGTGTTTCTATGTGGTTGCAACAAAAATTAAATCCAACCCCTCCAGATCCTGTTCAAGCAAAAATATTTATGTTCTTTCCATTATTTTTAACGGTAATTTTAGCTCCTTTTCCTTCAGGTTTAGTTATTTACTGGACAATAAATAATGTACTTACTATGGCACAACAGTTTGTGATTATGAAAAGAACAACAGTTAAAACAGTTCAATAAATGGAAATAGATAAAATTTTACCCAAAAATGGTCCATCTATTCAAGAAGTAAAAAAATATATTGATAAGTACTTAAATGAAATAATTGTAATTAAATGTGGCGGTTCAGTACTGCTTGATGAAAACTTATTCAATCAATTTATAGAAGATATATCAGTAATTAATAAATTAGGATTGTCAGCGATAGTTGTGCATGGTGGAGGTAAAAATATTAAAAAAAAACTTGATAAACAAAATATTGAGTCAAAGTTTATAAATGGTCTAAGAGTGACTGATGAAAAAATAATTAAAATTGTTGAAGAGGCCTTATTAGAGTTAAATACTGAAATTTTAAACAGTATAAGTGAAAAAAAAGCATATGCAAAATCAGTAACTCCTAAAAGTGGAAATATAATTAAAATTGTTCCTGAAAAAAAAGAACTTGGATTTGTTGGTAAACCAAAAGAAATTAATAAAGAAATAATTTTAAATATAGTTAAGGAAAAAAAAGTTCCAATTATAGTTCCACTAGGAATTGGAGATAATGGAAAGATTTATAATATAAATGCAGATGTAGCAGCTGCAGCGATTGCAAAAGAAATAAATTCTAGAAGATTATTACTAATGACAGATGTAGAAGGGGTTTTAGATAAAAACAAAAAACTTATCTCAGAAATTGATTCTGAAACAGCAAATAATATGATTAATGATCAATCTATTTCTGGTGGAATGATACCTAAAATTAATACATGTATTGATGCAGTCAACAATGGAGTAACTGGTGTAGTTATAGTCGATGGGCGAAGACAAAATTCACTTTTATACGAAATATTTTCTGATAAGGGTGCGGGAACTTTGATCAGAAAATGAAAGATCTAAAAAAAATAAAGTATCTAATATTAGATATGGATGGATGTGTGTATCATCCAAAATATCTAAAAACTTTATTTTCTCAAGTATCCAACAGAATGACTGATTTTATAGCTCTGAAACTTAATATTGATAAAATTAAAGCGAAAGAAATTCAAGCAGACTATTTTTACAAGTACGATACTTCTCTGAATGGATTAATGAAAAATTATCCAGATTTAATAGATCCCAAAGAATTCCTTAATTATGTACACAATATAAATTATGATTGTCTAGAAAAAGATATAGAGCTTAGAGAAGAACTATTAAAATTAGATATAGAAATGTATTGTGCAACTAATGGCAGCAAGGAACATGCAATCAATTGCATGAAAAAAATAGGAATTGATGATCTATTTGAGGGAAAAATCATGGATATTGTAGATTTTAAGTTCAAACCAAAACCCAATCCTGAATCCCTTAAGTTGATGTGTGACAGATTTCAAATTCCAAATAATGAAGAAACTGTTTATATAGAGGATATTGCCAAAAACCTTTCATCTGGTTCAGCAAAAAACATGACAAAAATTTGGTTTATTAATGATCAACCAATTAATGACATAGAAAAATACAAAGATGTGATTGATTATAAAATTGATAATCTTGCTTTATTTTTAAAAAAAATAAGGTTATTAAAAGAAAAATAAAATTATGAGCGATATTGAAAAAATTATAAATAAAGCCTGGGAAAATAAAGATCAGGTAAATCAAAATTCAGATGATTCACTAAAAAATGTTATTGATCAGGTTATTAATGATTTAGATATTGGAAAATCACGTGTTGCAGAAAAAATAAATGGTGAATGGATAACTCACCAACATCTAAAAAAAGCTATCATGTTGAGTTTCAGAATATATCCTATGGAAAATTTAAATGGCCCATACAGCAGTTGGTATGACAAAGCTCACCTTTTAAAAGGTAAAACAGCCGGTTGGAATAAAGAAGATCATGAAAAAGCTGGCTTTAGAATGGTTCCAAATTCTCCTGTTAGAAAAGGTTCCTTTGTAGGCAAGAATGCGGTCTTGATGCCATGTTATGTAAACATTGGAGCGTACATAGATGAAGGCACTATGATAGATACATTTGCAAGAGCCGGGAGTTGTTGTCAAATTGGAAAAAACTGTCATATCTCAGCTGGTAGTGGTGTAGGCGGTGTGCTAGAACCAGCTCAAGCTTTACCTACAATTATTGAAGACAATGTTTTTTTAGGAGCAATGTCTGAAGTTGTTGAAGGAGTTATTGTTGGTGAAGGATCAGTATTAAGTATGGGAATGTATATTGGACAATCTACAAAAATTGTTAATAGAAAAACTGGGGAAATAACATACGGAAAGATACCTCCATATTCAGTAGTAGTACCAGGATCATTGCCAGATAAAAATAATTCTAGTGCACCATCTTTATATTGTGCTGTAATAATTAAACAAGTTGATGAAAAAACTAGATCTAAAACTTCTATAAATGATCTTTTAAGAGAATAAATTAATGAAAACTTATAATGATTTAAAATTAGCTCAAGAGCTAATAAGATTTCCAACAGTTAAAACTGAAGATAGAGGTATAATGAAATTTTTATCCAAAAAATTATCCTCTATTGGTTTTAAATGTAAAATCATTAAATCTAAAGGAATAGGTGCAAAACCTGCTTTAAATTTGTATGCAAAATTAGGGAAAACAAAACCTCATATAAATTTTTTAGGACATACCGATGTAGTTGCAAATCTTAATAATTGGAAAATTCCACCTTTTAAAGGTGTTGTAAGGAAAGGATATTTGAACGGCAGGGGATCTCAAGATATGAAAGGCGGAATAGCCTGTTTTATAAGCTCAATTAGTAACTTTGTTAAACAAAGGAAATTTAAAGGATCGATTTCAATAATTATTGCTGCAGATGAGGAAACAACGGGATTAGGAACTCCTGCGATTATTAAATATATCAAAAAAATAGGAGAAAAAATAGATTTTTCTATTATTGCTGAACCGTCTTCAAATAAATCTATTGGGGATGAGATAAGAATAGGAAGACGTGGATCTATGAATGGAACAATAACTGTGTTTGGTAAAAGTGGTCACTCAGCATTCTATGGTTCATATATTAATCCATGTACAACCTTAGCAAAAATAATTACAAAATTAAAAAGTGTATCTCTAGATAATGGTACAGAATTTATGCCTCCATCAAATTTAGAAATTACTAAAATAAATGTAGATAATTTGTCTGAAAATGTGGTGCCTCAAACCGCAAGTGCAAAATTTAATGTTAGATTTAACTCAAAACATAAATCATCTACTTTAAAGAAAAAACTAAATAAAATAATTAATTTTGTTGCAAAAAAAGAAAAGTGTAAAACAAAAATAGAATATAAAGTTAGTGGTGAAGCTTTTTACACTAAACCAAACAAAGAAATATATATGGTTAAGAAGATTGTAAAAAGAATCACAGGAAATTCTGCAAAATTAAATTGTAGAGGTGGTACAAGTGACTCTCGTTTTCTAGGTTCAATTCCCAGATTAGAATTGGGTTTAAGAAATACAACTATACACATGGTTAATGAACGTACTTCTATTTCTGATATGAAAAAATTATCTAAAATATATTATAATATATTGGATAGTTATTTTATATGAGCACAGCTATTATAACTTCCAATACCTCTAATGA
>CACHFK010000002.1 GCA_902579085.1 uncultured Pelagibacteraceae bacterium
TAGTTTATCCAACTATTTTCTCTGCTATCATAATGGCATTAATAAATGGTTATTTAATATGAAAAAAATTCTAAATATATCACTAGACGATATATAAATTTCATGATGTAATTGCCTACATAATAAACAGGCCTAAATGAAAAAGATATTTTTTTTACTATTTTTATTGTTTCTTCCAAATTTAGCTAATGCTGGATGCGATGACTCTCTAACTGACGGGGTAGATTATACAAATTGTAGATTTTCCGAAGGTCAAGACTTGCAAGGAAGCTATCTTCCCAACTCAAACTTATCATTTGCAAGTTTTATCCAAGTTAATTTTGACAAAAGTATAATGATGAATTCAAATTTATCTTTTGGAACTTTTCCAGAATCGACTTTTGTAAGAGCTAATTTGTATGAATCAGTATTAGTTGGTGCAAATTTTGAAAAAACTAATTTTACTGGGGCAAATCTTACAAGAGTAGATTTTATGGGATCAACATTAATTGAAGCGAATTTTCAAAATTCAAATCTAATGGGGGCTAATTTTACATCTTCAAATATGATAAATGCAAACTTTGAAGGTGCTAATTTAATAGGCGCCACTTGGATAGACGGTGAGACTTGTGGCTCTAGCTCTATAGGAGAATGTAAAAAATAATTTGAATGGATGAAAGCTTAAACGATATTGAAGGCTTTGAAATATCTTTTCATGAAAAATCTCAAAGAATAATTAATATTAAAATACAAGATCAAGTAATAGAGAGGTTAATATTTCCTTTTAAAAAATTTGATATTACTGCATTAGAATACAAACCATTCACCAGATTTACTATTGCAAAAAGTCTGAACGATATTTCTAATGGAAAAATAGGAAATTTTATTAATTCAATTCTAAGAAATAGAAATACTGGTTGTTTTATTTTTTGTCCAAAAAACTTATCATCTAAAATTAATCAAACTTTTTTGGTTAAACTGTCAATTGCTATTACACATTTGATTGGAAATCCTAATCATGATTCAATGATGGGTAAATTTTATGCAAGGTTTCATATTAAGCATGAAGATAATAGCGACTCCTATTTAAGGAAAGCATATATTAATATGGATCTTCACACAGATGGTACTTATGTTAAAGAAAAAACTGATTGGTTGCTAATGTCAAAATTAGAAGAGAAAAATGTTGAAGGCGGCGAAACAACATTACTTCATTTAGATGATTGGGAACATTTAAATGAATTATTTAAAGATAAAACAGGAAAAAAAAGTTTTATTTGGGGCTCTCCTAAAAGTAAAAACATAGATTATAAAGTTGAACACCCGGTATTCACTGAAGATTCAATGGGTAGACCTCAGATTTCTTATATAGATCAGTTTCCTGAACCTAAAAATATGGAGCAAGGATTATTTTTACAAAAACTATCAGATACTTTAGAAGAAAGTGTAAACAAGATAGCAATTCCTTTACCTGTGGGTAGCGCAATCGTTGCAAATAATTATTTTTGGCTACATGGAAGAAAACCATTCAAGCAAAATAAAAATTTAAGTAGAGAATTGCTGAGAATTAGAGGTTCCTTTTTCAATAATTAAGTGTAGAAACTAAATTATGAAATTAGGTTTTATAGGAACTGGTAAAATAACATCATCAGTAGTTACAGGAATAAGCCGCTCTAAAATATCTTACGCTAAAATAATTCTTTCCCCTAGAAATAAAAGTATTGCACAAAAGCTTAAAAAAAAATTTAAAAAAATCTCAATTGCTAATAATAATCAGGAACTAGTTGATAATTGTAATTGGATTTTTTTGGCAGTTACCCCAACAGTAGGTAAAAAAATAATTAAAAATTTAAAATTTAAGGCAAATCAAACAGTAATTAGTTTTATTTCAACAATGAATTTATCTGAACTTAAAAAATCAGTAAAAGTAAAAGCAAATATATTCAGAGCAATACCACTTCCTCCTATTTCATTAAGAAAAGGACCAGTACCAGTTTTTCCTCCAAATAAAAAAATTAAAAATTTTTTTGATAAACTTGGAACAACTGTTGAAATCAGTAATGAAGAACTTTCAAAAAACTTTTGGTCTACCTCTGGAATGATGGCACCATTTTATGAACTATTAAATACAATGTCTAATTGGTTAGTTAAACGTGGAGTAAAAAGAGATAAAGCCCAAAGTTATATAACGTCTTTATTTGTTGCCTTGTCGGAGGATGCTGTAGTTAATTCAAAAAAAGATTTAAAATTTTTAGTAAAAGAGTCTCAAACACCAAAAGGACTTAATGAGCAGGGAGTTAAAGAACTAAGAAAAGCAGGATTCTATACATCTACGCAGAGAACATTAAATAGTATTCTTAAAAGATTAAACAAAGTATAATTTTCTATGCAGTCAGACTCAAACATCCTGCAAATAGATAATCTTTCAAAATATTTTGGAGGACTTGCTGCTGTATCTGATTGTTCTTTAAAAATAAAAAGAGGAACTATTACTGGAATCATTGGTCCTAATGGTTCTGGAAAAACTACTTTATTTAATCTTATCGCTGGAAATATAAAATCTACAAAAGGTAAAGTTCTATTTAATAACGAAAATATTACAAATGTACCCTCTTATGAATTATTTTCTAGAGGATTATTAAGAACTTTTCAAATTGCTCATGAATTTTCAAATCTGACTGTCCTAGAGAATTTAATGATGGTCCCAGGCAACCAGTCAGGGGAGAAATTAATAAATGCTTTATTTAAGCCAAATATAATTAAAAAAGAGGAAGATAAAATAAGAAGTAAAGCTTATGAAGTTACAGAATTTTTAAATCTAAAACATTTAGCAAATGAAAGAGCAGGGAATTTATCAGGAGGTCAAAAAAAATTATTAGAGCTTGGAAGAACAATGATGGTAGATGCTAAATTAGTTTTGCTTGACGAGGTAGGAGCTGGAGTAAATAGAACCTTGCTTAAAGACTTAGGGTCTGCAATTTTAAGATTAAACAAGGAGAAAAATTATACTTTTTGCATGATTGAGCATGATATGGATTTTATAAGCAGGATGTGTGACCCAGTCATTGTAATGGCAGAAGGATCAGTATTATTCGAAGGCACATCAGATGAAGTTAAGAAAAATGAAAAAGTTATAGAAAGTTATTTAGGAAGAGGAACCAAAAAAGAAAAGGAAAATAATTAATGGCTTTCTTTGAAGGAAATATGATGACTGGAGGATATGGAGATGGTCCAGATATTATTAGCTCATGCACAATTACTGCAAACAGAGGAGAAATAGTTGCAATCCTTGGTCCTAATGGCGCAGGAAAATCTACTGCAATGAAAGCAATGTTGGGACTTCTAAAATTAAAATCAGGAATAGTTTCTATTGACGGTGAGGATATCAGTGAACTTTCACCTCAAGAAAGAGTAAAAAAAGGTATTTCTTTTGTGCCACAATCAAGAAATGTATTTGCAGAATTAACAGTAAAAGAAAACCTAGAAGTTGGTGCTTTCCTAAGAACAGATGGAATATCTAAGGTAATAGAAGAGATTTATGATTTATTTCCAATATTAAGAGAAAAAAAAGATCAGATTGTTGGACAATTATCTGGCGGTCAAAGACAACAAGTTGCTTTGGGTAGAGCTTTAATGATTAAACCATCGGTATTAATGTTAGACGAACCTACGGCAGGCGTATCACCAATTGTTATGGATGAATTGTTTCAACATATAGTTCAAGTCAAAAAAACAGATGTTGCAATAATAATGGTTGAACAAAATGCAAAACAGGCACTCAGTATTTCTGATAGGGGATACGTATTGGTAACAGGTCAAAATAAATTTAAGGGATCTGGTAAAGAATTACTAAATGATCCTGAGGTTAGAAGATCATTTTTAGGGGCATAAAATGGATTTTATAAACGCATTATTGCTTTTACTTAATTACACAGTTCTACCAGCATTAACTTATGGTTCACAATTGGCTCTTGGTGCAATTTTTGTAACCTTAATTTATGGAGTTCTAAGATTTGCAAATTTTGCAACTGGAGACATGATGTCATTTGGAACAATGTTCGCTGTTCTTTTAACTTATTATTTTCAATCAAAAGGAATAAATTTTGGATTTTTACCTACAGCATTACTTACAATTCCATTTGCAACCTTAATAATGATTTTTTATATGCTTTTAATAGATAAAACTGTTTTTAGCTATTATAGGATAAAAAAAAGTCCTCCAGTTCAGTTTGCAATGGTAAGTGTTGGAGTTATGTTTGTTACTCAAGCGATTATTAGAATAATAATTGGAACTTCAGATAGAAGATTCTTAGATGGTGAAAAGTTTATAATAAAAGCAACAGAATTTAAAGAAATGACTGGTTTGAATGAAGGTTTAACAATTAAATCAACTCAGGTAATTACAATCTTTATAACAATAATAGTTGTTTCAATTATTTTTTGGTTTTTGAATAAAACTAAAACAGGAACAAGCATGAGAGCCTATTCTGATAACGAAGATTTAGCTTTATTATCTGGCATTGATCCTAAGAAAGTTGTTTTAATAACCTGGATAATTGCTGGAATTTTAGCCACTATAGGAGGTATTCTTTACGGATTAGATAAAAGCTACAGACCTTTTGTATATTTTAATAATATGTTACCAATTTTTGCAGCAGCAATTGTAGGAGGTATTGGAAAACCCTTTGGTGCTTTTTTAGGTGGTTACGTCATTGCTTTTGCTGAAATATTTTTAACATACGCATATAAAAAATTTTTTTCTTATTTACTTCCTGTAAATTTAATGCCCGACTCTATGATGCAAATTCTTTCAACAGATTATAAATTTGCTATTTCATTTTCAATTTTAGTGCTTGTTTTATTGTTTAGACCATTAGGTATTTTTGAAGGAAAAAGATTATGAGAAAATATGAAGATATAATTACAGCATATATTATAATTTTACTTTTAATATCCTTAGTAGGTATATTTCAATCTTGGAGTACCGCATTAACAATTTTTAATTATTGTTTAATTTCAGCTGTTATGACAATTGGTGCAAATATTCAATGGGGATACGCAGGATTAATCAACTTTGGAATTATGGGGTATACAGCATTAGGTGGTCTAGCAGTTGTGTTGGTGTCTGTAGCTCCAGTTCCTGAGGCTTGGCGAGTTGGAGGTATAAATATGCTATCTTGTGTTGGAATTATCATAGGAATGATATTTTTAATTCGTTATGTTTTGAAAAAAATAACTAAATCAAAAAAAAGAAATTATTTAATAACTGCAATTATATTAATTGGCTTGTTATTACTTAAAATAATTTCTGGCCCAGCAATTGTAAATATAGAAGCTGTAGATCCAGCTAAAACAGGATTTTTAGGTGGTCTTGGATTACCGGTTCTATTTTCATGGATAGTAGGAGGATTGCTTGCAGCTGGAGTAGCTTTTATTGTAGGAAAGGTTGCTTTAGGTTTAAGAGCTGACTATCTAGCAATTGCAACATTGTTGATAGCTGAGATTGTTGTTTCTATAATTAAACATGAAGATTGGTTAGCAAGAGGAGTAAAAAATGTAATTGGACTTAAAAGACCAGCTCCATATGAAGTCAATTTACAAAATACAACTTGGTTTATTGATTTAATAGAGAAACTTAATTCAGGTAAATTAAATTTAATTAATTCTTTGGTTGATAGACAAAATACTCTGAACCAATTAGTAATTGAAGCTTCATCAGTATTTGTAAAACTTTGTTTTGCAGGACTTTTTTTATCAGTAGTTATTATTTTATTATTATTAACTCAAAAGGCTCTTTATTCGCCATGGGGAAGAATGATGAGAGCAATAAGAGATAACGAAGAAGCAGCAAATGCAATGGGAAAAAATGTAGTTAAACAACATTTGCTAATTTTTATATTAGGTTCTGCTATTGTTGGTATAGCAGGTGCTATGATGGTAACTAATGATGGATTGTTTACTCCTGGCAGTTATAGACCAATGAGGTATACATTTGTAATTTGGGTAATGGTTATTGTTGGAGGAACAGGAAATAATTTTGGTGCAATATTAGGTGGATTTGTTGTTTGGTTTTTGTGGGTTCAAGCAGCACCATTGGCTTTATTTTTTATAGAACTTTTTACATCTCATTTACCAGAGACAAATGCTATTAGAATGCATTTAATTGAAAGCGCACCTTATTTTAGATTTTTACTTGTTGGATTGGGTTTATTAATTATTATGAGATATAGACCGCAAGGAATTTTACCAGAAAAAGTAATTAAACAATAAGTATAAAAAAAACCCCAGCAAATAAAATTACTGGGGTTTTTTTTTAGATATTATCTTTGTTGTTTTGTTGCGAATTTACCACCTTTGATTTCTTTCTCTAGGAAAGAGCCAAATGCTTCACCTACATCAGTAAACTCAACTGCAGTTGCTCCTTCATAATTTATTTCACTACCACTAGCTAATAAATCAAGAGCTTTTTTTAATTCACCTGGATAAATTTTAGTTCCAGGAGCATTAGCAACTGACATTACATTTTGTTGTATAGAAGATCTATCTGCTGATTTGCCTGCTTGCATTGCTAACGTTATTAATGCTGCAGCATCATAAGACTCCCCAGTATATGGTCCCGATGATTCAATACCAGCAGCTTTAGCTACGTCAGCAAATAAACTTGCTCCTTTTCCAGTCGATCCTGGCAAAGAACCAAATGATTTATTTAAATCATCTCCAAATCTATCAGTTAAAGAGTCTCCAATCATACCATCTGATAGTACGAAAACATCAAACGCACCAGAATCTAAAGAACCTTGGATTATCATTCCACCACCTTGATCTAGATAACCTAAAACTGCTACTGCGTCTCCACCTGCAGCAGCAAGAGTAGCCACTTCAGCTCCGTAGTCAGCTTTACCTTCTTCATGAGATGTTACAGTTGTAACATTAATTCCATGTGCCTTAACAGCTGCTTCATATACATCTGCTAATCCTTTTCCATAATCATTGTTTGTATAAGTTATAGCAATACTACTAACTCCTCTGTCTTTTGTTATATCTGCTAAAACTTGACCTCCTCTAGCATCTGATGGCGCAGTTCTAAAAAAGAAACCATTATCAGCTAAGTCAGTTAAACCAGGAGAAGTTGCCGAAGGTGAAATCATAACCACACCATTTGGTACAGCAACATTAGTTGCTATTGCTCCAGTAACTCCTGAACAGTCAGCACCCATAATTGCATTTACTCCACCTGATATCATTCCTTCAGCTGCAGTTGTAGCTGCTGCTGAGTCAACACAAGTTGAGTCCGCTCTTTCAGTTGTTATAGTTGAGCCGTTTAATAAAGACCCAGAATCAGAAGCTTCTTTAAAAGCTAATTCTGCTGAAGCTGCCATTGCAGGAGTTAGTGATTCAATAGGTCCGGTAAAACCTAAAATTATACCAACTTTAATATCCTGTTTTTTTCCTACCGTTGTACTTTGTTGTTGAGTAAAATAATATATTGCTGCGACTACAATAATTGCTGCAATAATAATTATACCCATATTGTTTTTCTTTTGTGCCATTATATCCTCTAATAATTAACTATTTATAAAAACAAAATTAAATCTTATTAATATAAATTTTCAATGAGAAAATTATCTAGTTTTTCATAGTAAATACACTGATGAAATGTCAATTATTACACCAAATGTTGATATTATAGTTATAATTTCACTAAAAATAAAAAATTTTTATCAAAATTATCTCATCGAGAACGGATCTAAAGTGGGCTTGTCAGAAGTATAATACCAAGTTGTTTTAACTCTTGTATAATCTTTAATGGATTCAACTCCTGCTTCTTTTCCAAAGCCACTGTCTTTAATTCCACCAAAAGGAGCCGAAGGTGAAATTAATCTATAAGTGTTTACAAATGTAATACCTGCCCTTATAGCTTTTGAAACTCTTAAACCTCTTGAAAAATCACTTGTATAAACACCTGAGCTTAACCCGTATTGATTATCATTCATTTTTTCTATTACCTCATCTTCTGTTTTAAATCTCATTACAGACAATACAGGTCCAAAGAGCTCATTTTCTGCAACTGGAAGATTATGATTATCACATTCAATTATTGTGGGTGAAAAATAATATCCTTCATTAGAAAATGAATGTCTTTTTCCACCACATTTTATTTTTCCACCTTGATCTACAGTAAGTCTTATATTTTTTTCAATTATTTCTAATTGTTTAAAATTACTTAGAGGACCCATTTCACTTTCGGGATCCATAGGAGCTCCAATTTTAATTTTATTAGCTCTAGCAGAAAGTTTGTCTAAAAATTCATTATAAATTCCATCATGCAAATACAGTCTTGATCCAGCTATACAGCTTTGACCACTTGCTCCAAAAATTCCTGCTGTTATTCCATTAATTGCATTTTCTTGATGAGCATCGTCAAATACAGCAACCGGACTCTTTCCTCCAAGTTCCAGACTTACTTCTGACAAATTTTCTGCAGAATTTCTAATGATATGTCTTGCAGTCTCGGGCCCACCAGTAAAAGCAATCTTTTCAACTAAATTATGAGTAGTTAATGCTTTTCCACAAGGGTCTCCAAAACCAGTTATAACATTTACTACTCCTTTTGGTATACCTGTCTCTTCAACAAGTTTTGCAAATTCAAACATTACTGCTGGGGCTAACTCTGAAGATTTTATTACAACGGTATTTCCCATTGCAAGCGCTGGTGCTAACTTTGTTACTGTTAAAAGCATTTGTGAATTCCAAGGAATAATTGCTGCAATAACCCCTATAGGTATTCTTGTTGTAATGGCTTGAATATTTGGTTTGTCTATAGGCAATACAGTTCCTTCGACTTTATCTGCTAGCCCTGCGTAATAATCATAATATTCAGCAATATAATTTGCTTGCTTGTTTGTTTCTCTAAAAAGCTTGCCAGTATCAATTGTTTCAATTTTTCCTAAAAGTTCAGCATTTTCCCTGAGCTTATTTGCTATTGCTCTTAAATAATTACCTCTATCTCTTGGTAGTAATTTTGACCATTCACCTTCAAAAGCTTTTTGTGCAGATTTAACGGCTTTGTCAACATCATTTATGCTAGCCTCTGGGACTATTGCCCACGGTTTGTTATTTTCTGGATTAAGTGTTTCAAAAGTTTTGTTAGTATCAGAGTCTACCCACTCTCCATTAATAAACATTTTATATTGTTTAAGCTCACTCATTTTTAATATGTTTCCTAATAGCGTTGTTTACATCATCTGCACACTCAATACTACAAAGATGTTTTCCTCCACTTATTATATTAATTTTAGAATCAGCAATTTTTTTACTTAAATTTTTAGACATTTCAGGTGTTGACCCAATATCATTTTCCCCAGTCATTATTAGAGTTTTTGTTTTTATATTTTCAAATTTTTCATCATCTTTGTGTTCTACAAATAGCCTATAAACTTTTAAAAAGTTTTCCATATTATTTTCTTTAAGCATAGAACAAATTTTTTCATAAATAGTTGGATTTTTATTAATATAATCATCTGTAAACCATCTCTTAAGAGCTTGTTTTGATAAAGATCTACTTTTTTTTGATAATTCAAATCTATCATTAACCATTTGCTGCTGTTCATTACTTCTTTGAAAAACTGTGCAAAGCAATGTTAAAGACTCTAATTTATTGTTGTATTTAGAGGCAAAATTTCTTGCTATTAAAGAACCAATTGAAAAACCAACTAAATGTATTTTATCAAGCTTTAATTCATTAATTAAATTTAGCAATTGTAAGGAAAAATTATCAAAACTTATTTGCGATTGTGTTAATGGTGTATTTCCATGACCTAAAATATCATATGCTAAAACTGTATTATTAAATGCATTAATTTGAGGTTCCCAAATTTTATGATTAAGTCCTACACCATGAATCAAAACTATTGGAGTATTATTTTTTTTATTTAGAATATAAAATGTATCTTTAGAATCTTTAGCATGGATCATTTAATTATTTAGGTTCAATGCCCATTTCTTTCATATCTTGATATCTATCTCCAGTTCTTGCATGCGCTCTTCCGCTAGAAGCTCCTCCAATAGCAATTACTATTTCATTATCAAATGGAGCATCATGAATAGTAAATTCATGCGTGAGATAATAAGGTCTTAAACCAGAATCTGTTTTATGCATCATTGGTATAGAAATTTTTGATCCCGCAGGCCCTCTTGTGTTAGTAAAACTTAAATAAGAAGTTCCTCCAACTGCATCTCTAAACTTATTTCCAAACCTTAAAGTGTGAATAAATGCGGATGCATGTTCGATCTCACCGTTTAACCCTGCAACTCCTGCTTTGCCATAAGCCAATATTTGTTTTGGTGTACCAATTTCTTTTATTAATTCTGGAACTAAAATATCACCAAGTTTTGGAGCTAAATCTAAGATTGTTGGTTTAAGGTCCTCTACAAATCCTTGACCATTCCAAGGATTTTTAAAAACTGCTGCAACGGAAACCAGTAGGACAGGTTTTTTTGCTTCCTTTTCACCTTCAATAAAAGTCTTTTCAACAAATTTTGCAAACTTTCTTAATTCTAATTTCATTTTTTTGATCTATGTCTAAAACTATCTCTTCTAAAACTGTATAGTGCTTTTGGATCTACATCAACATCTATAACCACAGGTTTATTTATTTTTAAAGCTTCACTAACAGCTTGATTTATTTCTGAAACTTTTTTAACATTAAAACCTTTAGCGCCATATAACTCTGCAACTTTATCAAAAGGCGGACTACTAATATCAGCTCCTAAATATCTTTTCCCATAAAAATCTTTTTGATAAGCCTTTTCGGCTCCCCAACTTTTGTTGTTCATGACTATAGTTATTGTATTAATATTATGCTCAACAGCCGTACTTAATTCTGAAATTGTCATTCCAAAACCCCCATCACCCATAAGGCTAATTACATTTTTATTAGGTTTTGCAACTTTTACACCTAGTCCACATGCAAAAGAAAAACCAACTAAACCAAAGTCTAAAGGAGTAAATAAAGATGGAGGATCGTAATATTTAAGAGCATCTGTAGCTTGCAGACAAAGAGTACCTGCGTCTAATGTTATAGCGGAATTTTTTGGAAGTACTTGTCTTAATTGTTTAAATAAACTTCCTGGTTGAATAGGAAAATTTTTCTGTTTAAATTTATCTCTATTGAGTAAAAAATTTTTTCTTTCATTTAAATAGTTATTGGTCCATTTTTTTATATCAAGAACAAGATTTTGTTTCTTAATTTCTTTATATAATTGGTCAGTTATTGTGGCAGCATCTCCATAAATTCCTACTGCTACAGGAAAATATCTTCCTATCATACTTTTTTCCAATTCAACTTGAATGATTTTTGCTTTTTTATTTATATTTTCGTAAGAATAAAAAGTTGAATTAAATCCTAATCTTGTTCCAAGGGCAATTATAACACTTGCTTCTTTAACTAATTTAGATGCAACTGGATTACCTCTTGGACCCATTTGACCAGCGTTTAGTTTATGATTAAATGGTATAGCATCTCCATGACCAGCCGAAGTTACTATTGGGACGTTTAACAATTCTGCCAATTTGACTACATTTTTATATCTTGATGTACATTTAATTCCACCACCAGCAATAATAACAGTCTTGTTTGAATTATTGATAATCTTTACAGCTTTTTTTATATAATTTGATTTTGCTTTAGTTGAGTCTTGATTATTAAAAGATTTATTTTTCACATTGATTTTAAAATTTCCTTTATCAGCCAAAATATTTCTTGGTAAATTAATACATACAGGGCCTCTTCTGGGCGACATTGCCAAGTTAAAAGCATCACTGAAAGTTTTTGGAATTTTTTTTGTATTTTTTACTGTCCAGGTTTTTTTTGTTACTGGCTTAAATAAAGATTGTTGGTCAAGACCTTGAAATGCATCTTCCATTTTATCATTTGTAGAATATGAACCTGCAATAGAAACAACAGGAGAAAAGGCCGCTTTTGCTTGCGCAAGTCCTGTCACTAAATTGGTGGCACCAGGACCATTTTGTCCAGCAAGTATAACACTCGGTTGATTAGATGCTCGTGCATAACCATCTGCCATGTGTGTACCAGTTCTTTCATCTCGAACACCTATAAATTTTATATTTTTTTCATGATATAGAGCATCAAATATTTCCATTGTTGCAGAGCCAATTAAACCAAAAACATGCTTAACTTTTTCTTTCTTTAAAGATTTAATTGCTGCTTGGCCACCAGTCAGCATTTTTGTTTTTCTCACGAAACTTTTTTTACTTCAGCGTCAAAATCATCTTTAAAGTGAGGTATTACTTTTTCAGTGAACAATTTAATACTTTTCATGCAGTCTTCATGCTTAACTCCAGGAAAATTGGACCATACTTGTAAATTTTGCAAATTTAATTCTGATTTAAGTTCATGAATTTTATCTATTACATATTCAGGCGTACCAAATAACATATTTCTTTTGTGAAGAAAATCGTAACTTAACAAATCTAACTTTCCTTTAGTCACTGGCAATTCTTCCTCTGGGTCCATATGATTACTAAGACCTCTCCAATGACAGACCCATCTCATATAATTTACCATATGCTCACCTGCTTTTTCTTTAGCTTCTTCCATTGTATCAGCAACAAACATGTCTCTTACGAGAGACACACCTTCGCCCATAGGAACGTTTCTTTTTTCTGTTTCGGATCTTGCATTTTTATAAGCTTCAAATTTTATTTTTAGAGCTTTAACCGTGGGTATCCACATTATAACATTTATTCCATTTTGTGCTGCCCACTCAATGGACCTAATACCATCAACAACTTGGTGAATTGGAGGGTGTGGTTTTTGAAAAGGTTTAGGAACAACACTAATTTTTTTTATAGTATTATCATCCATGTTCATAAATTCTTCACTTGGAGGACTCATATCGTGTTGCCATACATGATCAGGATGTGGATATGTATAAAATTCACCTTTATGACTAAAAAATTTTTCAGACCATGCTTTTTTTAAAACTTCTAAAGTTTCAGCAAAAAGTCTAAAGTTTTTTGCTTGGTCTTTCATATCGGCTTCAACATTTAGATTAATTGCTTCTCTTCCATAAATTCCTCTTGCAACACCAACTTCAACTCTTCCTTTTGAAAGCTGATCGAGTGTAGCTATGTCTTCTGCAAGTCTGATTGGATTATGAAAAGTGATTACATTTGCAGCTTGTCCTATTCTAATGTTTTTTGTCCTTGCGGCCGCATCAGTTCCAAGCATTAATGGATTTGTACATGACTCCATGCCTTCATGATTAAAATGATGTTCAGTAAACCATATAGAATTCCAATTATTTTTATCGCAGTATTCTGTTATTTCTTTAGTTTCATCTAACAGTTTATCGTAGGGTTTGTGTGTCCAGTTAGTAGTGTTACAGAAGTAACCAAATTTCATTAAAGCCTCCTTTAAATATTAATTTAAAGACGACCGATCCCACTTTCGTACTTAAGAAATTACGACGAGTTATGTATCGCTTTATAGACTAATCATATTACTCTTAAGCGAAACTTTCAATATATTTTTAAAAAGTCAAAGAGGTCGTAAGCATAAAATTACTTTTTAAATTACTATCTTTAGCATGACCCATGTCATCTGTGACTATTGTTTTAAAACCCGTTTTAAAATTATCAGAATGATTTCTATAATAACTAATTGCTAGATCTTTTTGTCGACCTGAAGGCGTTAAAACTATTTTATGATCTTTATACGGTAAAATTCCATTTTTATCCGCAAGACCCATTAATCTAAATGTCATATTGCCACTTTCGACTCTATTAGGTTGAGAAAATGAAATGTTTAACTGATCTTTTTTAAATATGTTATTCAAATTGTAATTAATTTCAAAATTTGAAGAGATTATATTAGAAGTATCAACAACCATTGAATCAGCGTTTGTATTTGTTTTTGAATTTCCTATCATGGTATTAAAACTTAGCTTTCCAGAATTGTTAATTTTTTTTGATAAATTAAACCCATAAAAATTAGATGTATTTCCATCATCATCCATCTTAAAAGCTCCCTCAGGTTTAGATAATAAGAAAGTATCTTTTTCTTTCATCAGACCTGTTGTGAATGATAAGGAGTCGAAATAACTATGATTTAAATTTATAGACATAGCTAAAGTTTCAAGTGGAACAACTAGGTCCTTGTTTATGTTAGTTAAAGGATTAACTTTAGAATTATTGTAACCAATTAAAATATCATTACCTAAAAAATTAAATTTATTATTGAAACCAACACCTTTATTTTCTGATATAAATGGGTTTTTATAAAAGCTATTATTATAATGATTAAAATTTTGAAGCGCTATATTAGGTTGATCTAAAGTAAAACTTAATCCTTGATTATATTTATCTCTAAAATTAATAAATTCTCCTTCAAAACTTTTCAAATCAATTTTACCAATATCTAAATTTTTTTTATCTTCAAAATTTCTTACATAATTTAATTCTTCTTCTAAAGATATTTCTATCTTCTGTTCTTCTAAATTTTTATATTTTACAAAGTCCGAAATATTTAATTTAAATCCACCATGTAAGGCGTCATAAGCATAAACAGTTTTATTTTCCAAACCTTTGTATAGTGCATCTCCTAATGAACTTGATGTTGAAAAAGATGTTAAGGAAACTGCATGTTTTTTTAATTTAGAAAATGGAACTGATCCTCCACCTGAGCCGCCACCGCCACTGCCTCCGCCTCCACCTCCACCTCCACCAAAGGAGAATGGATTTGAATTTGTTGTAATTGGCGAAAGAGCAGCATACATATCGGGAACACCATGTCCCCAAGTATCATTGTAACCATGCTTAACTGAAGCTCCATGTGTTGTAAATGTAGTATTTCCACTTGAAGTAAACCAATCATTATTAGCTGAAGCTAAAAGTCTATCAGTTAATTGTGCAGGAGTATGATTTGGAAAAGCTTGCCCCAATATTGCAATCATCCCGGAAACTTGCGGAGCTCCCATAGAAGACCCACCTAATGTGCTATAAATACTTGTGCCTGAACCATTAATATAGCCGGCAGCTCCAATTTGACGATCATCAACAACCAAACACCATTCCTTGGCTTTTCCACATGGATTTCCTAATCTATTAAAATCAGAAGTTGATGCGCCTGATAAAGATGATCCTGTAAATTCTGAATACATTACTGCTAGCCATGCATCTGATAAATCTACTGAGTCATCTGTTCCATTAAAGTAATAAGGAAGAGCTGCCATAAATCCAGCATCGGAGTCACCTGAAATATTTCCAAGTGCAAATACAATTACTCCACTATTTTGGAAATTATCTAATGCAGTTATATAAGTTGAAGTAGGAGAGGTTCCCCCCCAATACGTTGCTGCTAATTCTTCTCTTACATTTCTACCAGCTGAAGATGCGCTATTTTCAAGTTCAGTCATAGTTTTAGTGCTAATACAAGTTGAACCACTCGTAATATCACAGTATCCCCAGCTGTGATTGCCTACAATTGCAGAATGTGTAGTTCTTGCAGTATCTAAATCAGCTGCTCTATCGTTTGCACCATCACTTGAAGAAGAAAAAACTATACTTGCTTCTGGGGCAACACCATGAGTAGTTCCACCAACAATTCCTGCGGCTATACTTGCAACATGCGTACCATGCTCTGCTGAAGTGGATGATGCACTGGGATTATCTAACATAGTAATTGTTTTACCAGTAAATGAGCTATGGCTTGTATGCAGTGCGCTGTCACTAATATAAATTGTTTCTCCATTTCCTGTTAAATACTGATTGCTACTATTTTTAAATGAATGAGCTTTGTGCAAATTTACTAATTCGTAAGGATGAACAGTATTGCCTGATTGATCCACAGTAGTCCACGAAGATCTTCCTGTTATTGTATTTTGAACACTTGTGTCTTCGGAATATGCTGTTGTATTACATTTTAAAACATAATCATATATCGTAATTGTTGTAGAAGTGTTGCCAGTAGTAGAAACATCAGATGTACTTGCTGTTACTATAACAGTTTCAGAAGTTTCATCTGTTGTATCGTTAACTGGTGTTAAAGTTATAGATCCAGCAGTTGATCCAGCAACAATTGTAGAAGTTGTTGATGAAAGACTATAATCAGTACTATCAGTTGCGGTACCAGAAGTACTATAAGTTATAGTAACATTAGAAGAATGTGCTTTTGTTAGACTTCCTGTTATTGTAATAGCATTATCACATTCACCAACAGTAGATGAAGTTACAGAAAAAGATAAAGTGGCTGGGCTAGAAGAGCCACCTCCACCTCCGCCACCACCGCCAGCAACAGCTAAACCTGCAAGTCCTGCTATTGCACCCAATCCAGGAGATGTGGCAGCCGCACTTACATTAGTAATATTAGCTTTTGGCATTAACAAGTTTGGATTAAAAGAATTATAAACATTAAGTAAGATTTCATTTCTTTTAAATTCTGATAGGTATTGATTTTTGTAAGTCAAAATATTTATATCCTCAGTAATTGAATAAATATCTTGTGGATTTTTTTTTATATAATTGTTTAATTCTTTGAAGTTTGTTTCGTTTAACGAAAACTGTTTATTATAATTTTCAGATAAAGCAGAAGGTTTGTTAAATATATTTTCTTCTTCTGCTATTTTTTCAATATTTTCCTCTGAAAAAATTTCTTTTATAATATCAGAAAATTTTTTTTTACCTTTTTTACTTTTAGCTATTTCTTCTTTTGGTAAATCTAATTCAATTATATTTTCAATTATTCCTGATTTATTATTTAAAAGTTTTAAATTTTCTTCCTCTAAAAAAATATTTTGATTTTTTAAACATTTTGTTAAATTTTGTTTGTATTGTTTGAAAGTATTATAATAATCGACACATCCACTTAGCTCGTAAAAATTTTTAAAATTTAATGCTTTTGCTTGGTTTATTGAAAAACTAAAAAACAAAAGTAGCAATAAAAGTCTCATTATTTATCTTTGATATTCTATGAACTTTTCTAAAGAATTTTTCAGAAATTTTTTATATGAAATTCCATTATTTTTTGCTCTTTTTGAAGTTAAGAATGATTTGTTCATTTTAAAATCAAAAGAAGGTTCTAAAAAAAAGGGGATAGACATACGCTCTTGTTTATTCCAAAGAACCCTATGATTTGTAGCTTTGTATTTTCCATTGCTTAAAAACTCAAGAGCTCTTCCCGTATTTACAACTAGGGCTTTTTTATTGAATGGAACGTTATACCATTTTTTATTTTTTCTATTTTGAACTTGTAAGCCTCCTTTTTTATCTTGATAAAGAATAGTAAACACACCACTATCAACATGAGTTTCGCATCCAAGCGCAACACCATCTTGTTTTGATATTTCCACAGGTTTTGATTGATTAGGGTAATAATTAAATCTTAGAGTACTAAGCGTTTTTAACCTCGAAAAAACTTTTTTAGAATCTTGCACATCTTTATTATACAGCTTAATTAAACATTTAAATAGGAACTCCCCTAAATAAAAAATGTTATCAAAATATTCTTTAAGTATTTTTATAGATCTTTTGTCAATTGATTTGTTAAGCTCAAGGTATTCAATGTATTTATTTTTAATTTTATTTGCATACGTTTTTGTAACTTTTAAATCACCAATATCTAAACCTTCTTTTCCGTTCACATCATTTGGAAAATATCCCCTGTAAATATTTTTATTTTTTGGATTCCATTTTTTTGGAGATAATTTTTTTTTATTCATATCAGATAATTTAAAGAATTTATTTCCAACTCTACAGATATCTCTTATTTCTTTTTGGCTTATACCGTGACCTATAATTTGAAAAAATCCAATATTAATGCAAGCTTCCCTAATTTTATTAATAGACTTGATAGAATTAGGTGAGTTAAAACCTTTTTTCAAAATTGGTGAAATATTAATTGTAGGAATTAAATTTTTTTTATTCATTTATTAGTTGGTGCATCAGTTGCTATCATCTGACCTGTAACTTTTTCTCTAAAGAAAATATAAAAACCAGCACCCACAATTAAGGCTGTTCCAATAAATGTTCTAGGAACGGGTATTGTATCAAATATTAAATATCCAGCTAAAATTGCCCACAAGATATAAGAATACTCAAATAAAGACACAATTGAAGGAGAGGCAATGCTATAAGCTTTAAAAACAAAAAAGAAAGATATAGAAGCAACAATTCCCATAACTAATACGTAAGGCCATGTATCCATTGGATTAGAAAACCACTCTCTATAAATAAATTGCATAGTTGGGTCTGAAAAAGTATTAAACTTTCCATCACCTGAAATTAAATAAATTATGAAACCTGCAAGCAAAGCAAAAATATATAACCATGATAATTGAGTATAAATACTATCTTTTTTTGAAGTATATTTTGTAATGGTCATTGCAATAGCATAACAAAATGCACATGCAATTGGGGCTAATTTAAAAATGTTGAAGTCATCAAAATTTGGATTTAAAACTATTAAAACTCCGACAAAACCAACAATTATTGCACTCCACCGTCTTATTCCAATTTTTTCATTTAAAAAAATTATTGCAAAAATGGACATAAAAAAAGGGCAAGAGAAAAATAATGCACTTGTCATAGCGAGAGACATAAAAGTTAAAGAGATATAAAAAAAACTAAAACCAAAAAAGAAGCAAAATACTCTGACTATAGTTAAAGCTGGGTAATAAGTCTTTAAAGTGAAATTTTTTTTAGTAATAATTAAAAAGCATATTAAAAAAAATGCCTGTATTAAAGTTCTTCCAAAATACAGTTCGAATAACGCAATATCTTGAAAAATAAATTTTATTAGAGCATCTTGAATTGAAAAAAAAGCCATGCCCAATAGAATAAAAATAATTCCTTGTGAATTATTATTATTAAAGGTCATATGGCTCTATTTCATATGTCAAATTTATTGTTTTGGAAAGTAATCTTGTAGGTCGCCTTCTCTATAGACGTCTGTTGTACTGCAATGTAAACTTCCACCAAAGCCATAAGCTTCTCTAAAATCGATTGGTATTACTTCCATACCTAGTTTATCAAGTTGTTCAGCTTGATATACTTCACTTTTTTCAACACATACAGTTTTTGGATCTAAAACTAAAATATTCATAGATAGCCATATTGAATAATAAGTAAGAGGAGGAGGGGAGTTGTGAGCTGGTTGTGCCGCATAAACAATTTCCCACCCGTTATCCTCAAAAAGTTTTCTTTGCTCATTAGGAAGTTTTCTTTGAGGGTTGTTTAGTATTAACCCAGGTTTGATAGGCGTAAAAGTTGCATCAATATGTATAGGGTAAGGATCTCCAGGAAAATTCACAGTATGAACACGATGATCAGGGAAATGTCTTTTTAACCAATCTATACCTTTTAAATTAGTAGTAAAACCATGTTGAACAATTAGATCTTTGCCAAATCTTAATATATCTGCTGCATCGAAAAGAGGCTCTTCTTCAGTTGTTACAAAATATTTTTTTTCAGCCCATTCTAATCTTTGCTCAATGCTTACTTCATCAGATAAATAATTTTTATGGTAATCTTTATCCGTCAACCTGGGTTTAGGAGCAGACTCGTGCTTCATACCCGGGTCTTCCATAAAGTATTGTTGTATTAAAGGTCTATAAGCTAAATATTCGAACCACCGACATCTAAAACTCATAGTTGCTTCGAGCATTTCTTTTCCAACTGTAATAATTACATCTCTGGACGGCATACATCCAAACATGTGTTCAGCTTTCCAGTCTGGTGTAGCAATTTTTTCATCAAATTTTAAAGGGGTTGGTCTATCAACTCTTATTCCTCTACCTTCTAATGTTTTTACAAATTTATCTAGAAGTTCATTTGCCTTATCTATAGAGTCTTGTGTTCTTCTACCGTGTTTGCCTTTCATTACTGAGTCTGGTGGAATTTTTACATCTACAGCAGGTTCAGGCGCAGGTATACAACAATTATCTGCTCTACCAACTATTACATGCTTTAAAGGATCCCATTCGTTCCAACTTTTTACAATGGTTTTTTTCATATTATTAAAATAAATAATTTAATTAATAAATTTTTACAATGATTATAATTTATATTAACAATTAATCTATTGGATAGTCCCAGGCTTCTTCTCCAATAACTTTTGAAATAGCAGAGAAATCTTTATTATCATTACCTTCTTCACAAAATTTATTATAAATATTTAAAGCCATAGATCCAAGAGGAGTGAAGGCTTTAACTTGTTTGGCACATTCATTTGCTAATTTTAAATCTTTATTCATCATACCTGCTGAAAATCCAGGACGATAATTGTTATTTGATGGGGTTCCTTCGATTAAACCAGGTAAGGGTGGGTATACTGATATAGGCCAACTATTACCCGAAGCTTTACTCATTATTTCATGTACTTTTTTAATATCAATATTTAATCTTTTTGCTAACATTAAAGATTCAGATGCTGCAATCATTGTAATACCAAGAGACATATTGTTGCAAATTTTTGCACCGTTACCACTTCCAAGATCACCTGCATGAAATATATTTTTTCCCATTATTTTTAAAAGAGGAAGAGCAAGATCAAAAGATTCTTTGGTTCCCCCAACCATAATATTTAGTGTTGCTTTTTGTGCTCCCATAACACCTCCACTTACAGGAGCATCAATCATTTTAATTCCTTTTTCTAAAGCTTTTTTTCCTATTTCGATTGAAGTTTGAATATCAATTGTAGAACAATCAATCAGAAGACAATTTTTAGATACTTTGTTAATAATACCTTTATCTCCCAAATAAACCTCTTCTGAATTTTTTCCTTCTGGAAGCATTGTTATTACTGTTGTTACTTCATTTGTAATTAATTCATCTAAATTTTTTGCAACTTCCAATTTTTTTTCTTTTGCTTTTTCAACCATACTTGCTGAAGCATCAAAAACTTTAACATTTTTTCCAGCTTTAACTAAATTTTCAGCCATTGGACTTCCCATGTTTCCAATACCAATGAACGCAATAAGTTCAGACATTTTTTCTCCTTAATTTAATTTTAATCAACTCTTCCTAGTAAATTTACAATTATCACTCCAGCTATAATTAAAGTAATTCCAATTAAACCATATACATTTGGCATTTGATTATATTTTACGATTCCAAATATAAGTATTGATGCAACTGTAATTGCACTGTAGGTGGCATAAGCAAAACCAACAGGAATTGCCGACATACCTTTTGCAAGTGAAAACATTGTTACACACATTAATAGTATGCAAGCAACAGAAGGAGTTAATTTTGAAAAACCATCAGATATTTTAGCAAAACTATTAGCAGCTATTCCACAAGTAATAGCTAATGCCAAAAAAATATATCCAGTAAATGGTTTCATATTAACCAGTTTTTCCTAATAAATTTACAATTAGTACACCAGATATAATTAAGGCAAGACCTATTAAAGTATAAAGGTCAGGGATTTGATTAAACTTGTACATACCAACTAATGTAGTCGCAATAATGCAAAGTCCTGCAAAAGAAGCATAAGTTATTCCTACAGGAATGGATTTCATTACTAGAGATAAAGTGTACATACACCCAACTATCGTTACCGCAGTTAAAATACTCGGTAATAATATAGTAAAACCTTGTGCTCCTTTAGCAAAACCATTTGAAGCAGTGCCTAAAACAACTGCAACTATAAGAATTATATAAGCTGTTAAATTACCCATTTTTTTTCGACCAAGTTATAGCATCTTCCATTCTATCATCTCCCCAGAAGATTTCACCATTAACTATGAACGAAGGGCTTCCAAAAACTTTATTATTTCTAGCACTCTCTGTATTTGCCAAATATTCTTTTTCAATATCTTCAGCATTAGCTTTAGAAATAACTTGTTCTTTATCTATATTTAATTCATTACAGATTTCAGAAATATTGGGTTCAGTTGCTGGCTCTTTTCCCTCTTGAAACCATCTTTTGTAGGTTAACCTTACATAATCTACTCCCCATCCTTCTTTTAAACCAAGAATTGCTAATTTATTAGCAAGATCAAATTCACTTAAAGGGTAGGGAACAGGAGTTTTGGCAAAAAAACCATATCCTTCTGCACGTCTTTCAATGTCTCTCCACATATAATCAACTTTATTTTTTTTGTCTTTGGGGAAGGGAATATTATTCATTTCTTTCATTATTGCTCTAACACTGAATGGAATCCAGTTGAATTTAACATTATGTTTTTTTTCAACATCTAAAATTCTTGTAACAGATAAATAAGTATAGGTACTTCCTATAGAAAAATAAAAATTTATATCACTCATACTTTATCCTTTCTTATTAAATTATATTATTCCAATATCATTTTTATAAAAATATACTGCCAGAAGCAAAACTAATAGAATATAAATTACTGCATAAATTGTATATTTGATATATTTTTTCATTTAATTATTTTATTTAAACACTCTGATTTTTTATTAATGTTTTTAATTTTTCAATCATTATAATAGGAGACTCCATAGCGGGATAGATTTTATGGGCTTCTATATAACTATCAATAGCTAATTGATAATTTTTCAAAGCTGATTGAACAAGACCTTGTCCAGACAACGCACCAAAATGCCTTTCTTCTAAGCTAAGCACTACATCGATATCATTTTGTGAAAGCTCATAATTACCCATTAGATAATAGACAGTTGCTCTTTTATTCCAAGCCTCGGCCCACTTTGGATCTAATTCAATTGCTTTAGAAAATATTTTATGTGCGTTATCTAATTGATTTTGAGACATATAATAAGATCCCTCAGCAAGAAGTTCTGTCAATGTTGGCTCTGATGGATGAGTAGTCCAAAGCTTCCAAATTTTACTTTCTATTTTCGAAGCAATAATAATATTTTGTTCTGTTTTTAATTTTAAGAATAAATTATTTAGTTCTATATTTTTATTTTCTGATTTTGCTGGAAAACTTATTAATAAAATAAAAGTTATAAAATATAAAAACTTTTTCACTTTATTTAGTTATGATTTTGCCTACCATTCCAGACTCATAATGTCCGGGTATATTACATGCCATTTCTAATTCTATATCCTTAGAAAATTTCCATATAATTTCACCTTTAGTTTGCGGTTCCAGCATAACACTGTTCGAATGGGAGTGAGCTAATGAATGATCTTTTTTAGACATTTCTTTCATTTTTTTTTTATCAATTTTATCAAATGTAATTATTTCATGATCAATTAATCTTTGCATCTCTGGCTGGTGTTTTATGTGCATTTCTTTAGTTCCAATATTATATTCATGAACCATCTCTCCTAGGTTGGTAATTACAAATTTAATTGTTTCACCTTTTTTAACAGTAATTGAATTCGGTTCATAATAATTGTCATACATTTTTATTTTTATTACTCTGTCGATATTTTTTGGATCGCCTTTTTCTCCAATTGATTTTGTTGAAGATGCAATTGAATTAATTGGGTAGATAAAAATAAAAAATGTTAAAAAAAAGCTTAAAATTTTATTCATTACAGATCAGGCGCTCTTACTATTTCAAATCTTAAAAGCTTATTATTTGAAATTATGCCATGAAACATAATTGTATCTGGATTTTTGTCAGAATCTTTCCATTTAAAAGTACCAATTAGTCTTTTTTCATCTTCATAAATGGATACAATATCAGAGACTATCCCTGGTTTTGTTTTAATCCAATCCAAACTTTCTTGTAATGTTTCAAAACCTTTTTCAGCCTGGTGAAGATTTATGTGTTTAAAGTTTTCATCAAGTATTTTTGAAATTTCTGTTGGATCACCAGACTTAAAAGCATTACCCCATGTTGTTAGTAATGATTGAATTGTTATTGACATAAATTAAATTTATTTAGGCATTGGCGTTGCGCCAGTTTCTAAACTTGTGATTTTTCCATCTTTGTATTTATAAACTGCCATTACAGCTTCAACATTTCCATCATCAAATGTCACGAATGCGTGGTGAATACCAACTTCATCATTTTCATAAACTACTCTCGTATCTCTTTGTTTAATATCACCACTCATGGCCCATTTGATTATATCGCCTTTGCTTAAAGTGTTGCCTGACTTATGCATTGTAAATTTAAAATCATCATGCAGCAGTTCATTCATAGCCGCTTCATCTTTATTTTTTATTGCAGCGCTGTATTTTTCTAAAATAGACATGTATTTCTCCTTTTTTTATTTCATCGTTGAAGACTCTTCACAAATCATCCAAGTACTTTTTTCATCTGTTAAAGCTCTTCTATGTTTTACTATTCCTTGATGGGCATCAGAATTATACCAACCTAATGCTTTCTCTTTACTTTCAAACTCAATTACAACAGCTAAGGTTCCTTTAACGCCCTCGTGAACCAAAGTGTCAGGAGTTCTAACTAGAAACTTACCACCAAAAGCTTCTACTGTTGCGTCTACTTTTGACGCATATTCAACTTTAAACTTATCCATATCTTTTACTATTGGATGAGCTATGACGTATGCTTTTCCCATTCTTATACTCCTCTTATTATTATTTGATTGGTATCTGCGTTATCTAACCTTATTTGCCTAATAGGTTTATATTCTTCAGAGTTATACCATTCTAAAGCTCTTTCATAAGAAGGAAATTTAATAACAATGTTTCTAGAGTTTTTCCATTCACCTTCAACATGGCTAAACTCACCACCTCTTACTAAAAATTCCCCTCCAAATTTAGCAACAATATCTGAAACTTTTGCTAAATATTCTTTGTAATTTTCAGGATTATTAACTTCAATTTGAGCAATTGCATAACCTGACATAATTTACTCAGCAGGTATTACCACACTTTTAGAACCATCCGCGGCTTTTGTGAATGCTTTATTGTAATCAATAACTTCATGTATCATTAGATCATCCATCAGTCCTGAGTTTATAAAAGCAACTTTCATTCCAACAACTGTTTCAGCATCTCCTTCTACACAACAGACCACATCAAAACGTCCACGAACCCATTCGTAACTAATCATTTTTCCACCAATGGCTTCAATAACTTTTTTTGTTGATGCGTGTCTATCCGCAGAAGGATCTTTTTGCATTCTTTTTAAAAGTTCTTTGCTTACTTTTCCGATTACATAATATTTTGCCATTTTAGATATCAACTTTCGTTAATTCCCACACATGCATCTTGTTTACACACTCATCATAAATTGGTTTTCCAATTGGATTTGCTCCAGATACCATCTCTTTCATTTTTTCCATATTATGAACAAATACCTTAAACATAACACCACTTTTATCTGGCTTTACTGCTCCAATAGTTTTTTCTGGATGAGCTGCTGATTTTCTTACACTCATTCCTTCATCTGATTGCATCCAACCCATAAATTTTTCAAGCTTTCCTTCTTTCAAATCTACGATCACTAAAACTTCTTTATCCATTATTTCCTCCTTATTATTTTTTTATAGCATTATACATGCTTAGAGTATCATCGAAAGCCATAAACATAGACATTTTTCCATCTTTTATCTCAAAGTAATGACCGAATATAGTTTCCATACCATCAGCAGTTGCTTTGCATTTAGCAAATACTTTATCTCCTTCTGCAATCATAAACTCAGGGGTTACAGAAAAATTACTCCATTGTTGAGGTATTAAAGACATTGTTTTCATCATTGCTTCTTTACCTTTGTGAGTTCCTGACATTGGATGTTTGTCACCTGGATAAACCCAAGTTATTTCATCGTGAACTATCTCATTAAAGAAAGTTTCCATGTCTCCCTTGCCAAATAATTCATAACCTCTTTTTACAATTTCTTTTGCGTCCATTTTTGTTCCTTTTTAAATTGTTAATTTTATTCTAAGTTTAAAATAGTCTAACAAACGAATGTAATGATTTTATTACAAAGCAGGTATGTGCCTTAAATCCAATCGGGAAAGGGGAGACCTTTTTCTTTTAAAAAAGCTTTATTAAACAGCTTAGAGTTGTATTTATCAGATTTATCACAAAGAATTGTAACAATTGTTTTTCCTGGCCCAAGTTCTTTACCCAATCTTATAGCTCCAGCAATATTTACTCCACAACTTGTTCCCAAACTTAATCCTTCATTTTGAATTAAATCATAAATAATAGGTAGGGATTCATGGTCACTTATTGAAAAAGCTCCATCTATTTTTGCTTCTGCAAAATTTGCGGTAACCCTGCTTGACCCTATTCCTTCTGTAATAGAACCACCTTCAGATTTTAATTCTCCATGATGAATATAATTATAAAGTGCAGATCCTGTGGGGTCTGATAAATAAATTTTAATATCTTTATTTTTTTCTTTTAGATAACTACTAGTTCCGCTAATAGTACCCCCAGTTCCTGAAGAACAAACAAAACCATCTATTTTTCCATCTGTTTGATTCCAAATTTCAGGTCCTGTTGTTTCGTAGTGGCCCTTGGCATTAGCAGTGTTATCAAATTGATTAGCCCAAACTACCCCATGATTATTTGAACTTTTAAGTTCTTCAGCTAATCTTCCAGCAAACTTAACGTAATTACCATCATCTTTATAAGGCTTTGGTGGCACCAACCTTAAATCTGCACCAATATTTCTTAAAGTATCTTTTTTTTCTTGGGTTTGGTTATCATTCATTACTATTACAGTTTTATAACCAAGAGAATTTCCTATTAAGCACAAACCAATTCCAGTATTACCTGCTGTTCCTTCAACTATTGTTCCTCCTTTAGAAATTAATTTTTTTTCTTCTGCATCTTTTATTAAAGCAAGAGCTGCTCTATCTTTTACTGATCCACCAGGATTTAAGTATTCAGCTTTTCCATAAATGTTGCATCCGGTAATCTCTGAAGCAGCTTTAAGTTTTATAAGAGGAGTATTTCCTATCGACTGAATAAAACTATCGCTATAATTTTTCATTTTCACTTTCGTCTGTTACCGCATAAGGTTTAAATTCTTCATTTGCCATACCAACATTTTTTGCTGGAATTCCAACCATCACAGCATTTTCAGGAACATCTTTAGTAACAACTGCATTAGCTCCAACCTTAGCATTTTTTCCAACTATAACAGGTCCTAATATTTGTGCACCTGATCCAACAACTACATTATCCATTAATGTCGGATGTCTTTTAGTATTTCTTTGTTCATTAGATTTTATACTAGGAGCAATTCCTCCTAAAGTGACCATATGATAAATAGTTACATTATTTCCAATCTCAGAAGTTTCTCCAATTACTACTCCCATGCCATGATCAATAAATAAATTGTCACCTATCTTTGCCTTAGGATGGATTTCTATACCCGTTAAGAATCTTGAGAATTGAGAAATCATTCTTGCAATTAAATCAAACTTTGCAATAGAAAAAAAATTTGCAATTCTATGAAGAAAAACTGCTTTAACACCTGGATAAGTTAATATTATACTTAATTTTGATTTTGCAGCAGGGTCTCTGTTAATTATGGATTCTAAAAAATTGTTCATTCAAGTATTTAAAAGATTAATTTATTTAAATAATCAATTAGTTGTTACAACAACAACTTCCTGATTCAGGTTTACATCTGCACTCTTTAGTGCCGTCACATTTGCATTTGTCATAAGTACAATTTGTACAAACGCATTTTGGATTATTGCAAGCCATTAAAATAATATAATTATAGATGTAATAAAAACAAGGCTAAATTAATGCTGATTATATCTGGTTTAACGTTAAACCTTTTAAATTTGCTGGAACAGCTATATCCATCATTTTTGGATTAGATAGATTTAAATTGTTCATGATCTCTGCATATTCCTCTTTAGAACTTACTTGTAAGCGAGGATTATTATTTTTTTCATTTTCAATCGTTGAATTTTTTTTCCCATTATAATCATGAGCTGGATAAACTAATGTTTTTTCTGGTAATTTAAGTACTTTATTAAATAAAGAGTCATAAGCATCTAAAGGACTCCCACTTTGAAAATCTGTTCTTCCAGTGCCATTTATTAAAAGAGTATCACCAGTGAAAACTCTATCATCCATTAAATAGCAATAAGAGCAATCAGTATGACCCGGGGTATAAATTGCCTTAAGTTTAATATTTTCTATATTTAAATTTTCATTATCTTTTAATTTAATATCAACAACTTCAGATTTTGATTTTTCTCCCATAATTCGGGTACAATTAGTTCTTTTATTAAGTTCATTTAGTCCTGAGATATGGTCAGCATGAATATGAGTATCTAAGACTTTAACTAATTTTAGATCTAAATTTTCTAAGATTTTTATATATTCATCCGAATGTTCAATAACTGGATCAATAATCAAAGCCTCTCTGCCTTTTCCACTCGAGATTATGTAAGTGTATGTAGAAGATTTTGTATCAAACAGTTGTTCAAAAATCATAATTATAAATATTTGAAATTTATTAAATTACAATTATTTTTCAACAGCTTTGTGAGCTGGCTTACTCCACTCTTTTCCTTTAAACATTACATTCCATTGTAAATATGGGAAAAGTTTTGATTTCATCTGCCAATAAATTGAACTTGGTTTTGTTGGGTCTAAAGGAAAACTTGGTGTTACTTTTCCGCCATAACAAAACTCAGCTAACATTACTTTGCCATATGCGACAGTTAAAGGGCATGCACCATAACCATCGTAAAGTCTGTAAGCTTCAGAAGATTTTTTGATATCTTTAATTATATTGTGTGCAACTATTGGAGCTTGCTTTCTAACTGCCGCACCAGTTTTCGCATTAGGAGCATTCATAACATCTCCTAAGCTATAAATATTTTCATATTTCGTATGTTTTAAAGTCCCACCCTTATGATCAACATCTACCCATCCACCTGCATCGGCTAGAGGACTATTTTTAATAAAATCAGGAGAAGTTTGTGGAGGAGTTACATGTATAAAGTCAAATTTTTTTGTAACCTCTTTACTGTTTCCATCTTTATCGGAAACTTTAAAGACAGCTTCTTTTGCTTCACCATTAACCGAAATCAAATTATGCTGAAAGCTTCTTGTTATTCCATAAGAGTCGCAAACTTCATTAAGTGGACCTTGAAAATGAGGAACACCAAATATAACTGGCTTGGCACATAAAAATTCTAGACTGCTATCTTTAAGAGCTCCTTTTTTCTTTAAATGATCCGCCGCTAGATAAGCTATTTTTTGTGGAGCACCCGCACATTTAATTGGCATTGGAGGTTCAGTAAATAATAAGTTGCCACCTTTTAAATTTTTTAAACATTCCCATGTATATACTGCTAAATCAGAGTCATAGTTTGTGCATACATTATTTTTTCCTAATGATTCTTTTAGTCCGACTACACCATCAAAATTAAGTTTTAGTCCAGGACAAACAACAAGATAGTCATAATTGTATTCACCATTGTTAGTTTTAACAGAATTAGATTCAGGTGAAAAACTTACTGCATATTCTTTTATCCAATTTACAAAGCTTGGCATTACTTCAGACATAGGCTTTATAGTGTTATTTACATTATAAGCACCTGCGCCTACTAAAGTCCAAGCGGCCTGGTATAAAGATTTATCAGAAGGTTCAATTATAGATATTGTTAAATCTGATTTTAAATTTTTTAATCTTGTTGCAACGGATATACCTGCGCATCCACCCCCGACAATTAATATATTTGAGTGATTTGAATTATTCATATTTTAAAGGACACTACACTAGAAAAACTATTTTGATATATGTCTTAAAAGTTGCGTTTATTAAATTTAATATCGTTGATAAATATAATTAATAACTTATAATAATTCTAAAAAACAAAAAGGAGATTAGAATTATGTTAAAAATAAATAGTGTTTGTCCTGATTTTCAGTGCAAGACTTCAGAGGGTGATATTTCTTTTCATGAATGGTTAGGAGACAGTTGGGGAGTTTTATTTTCTCACCCAAAAGATTTCACACCTGTTTGTACTACGGAATTAGGTTCTTTAGGACAAATGAAAGCAGAATTTGATGCAAGAAATGTAAAAGTTATTGGATTAAGTGTTGATGGTGTTGAAGATCATAAAAAATGGTTAGAAGATATTAAAGATGTATCTGGAACTAAACCAGACTATCCAATTATTGCTGACGAAGATTTAAAAGTTGCTAAACTTTTTAATATGTTAGAAGGAGATGCGGGAACTTCATCTATGGGTCGAACTGCTGTTGATAATGAGACGGTAAGAACAGTTTTCGTTATTAGACCGGATAAAAGAATTGGTCTATACCTAACATATCCGATGGCAACTGGAAGAAACTTCCATGAAATTTTAAGAGCTATAGACTCAATGCAACTTACAGCTAAACATAGAGTTGCAACCCCAGCAAATTGGAAAAAAGGAGAAGATGTAGTTATTCTTCCTGCGGTCAAAGATGATGAGGCTAAAAAAATCTATCCAGATGGCTGGGAAACAGTAAAACCATATTTAAGAAAAGTACCAGATCCATCTAAATAATCTGGTAAAAAGAAATTAAAACCTCAGCATTGAGAATTTTCTCAAATAAGTCTGAGGTTTTTTTTATTTTATATTTTTATATTTTTTCATAGAAACGCCAGCTAAAAGTAAATTTGGATCTATAAATATTTTTGATTCTTTGATTTTTTTAAATGATTTGAATGCAAATATTGCAATTGGTAATTCTGTGCAACCAAGTATTATTTTTCTGCATTTAATTTTCATTAAATAATTGACAGCAGGTCTAATAGCTCTTTCTGCTTCTTTTATTTTACCCATTTTTACATACTTTATCGATTTATTCACTGAACTTTTTTGTAAAGATTTTAAAGGACTAACTAATTGAAAATTTTTTTCAAAGTATCTGTGATAAACTTTAGTATTTAATGTAGCTTCAGTACTTAAAAGTCCAATCTTAGAATTTTTTTTGCATGTTTTTTTAGTATTCAAATATACTTCTTTTGGCATACTGATTATTGGAATATTAATTTTTTTTTGAATGTCATCGTGCCAATAATGAGCTGTGTTGCATGGCATTACAATGAATTTACAGTTATTTTTTTGCAACATTTTACAACCTTTAACTAGGGCGTTTAATACATTGTAATATTTTTTCAAATTTTCTGGTCTCTTAGGAGTATCCGATTTATTATAAAGAACAAATAAAGGATATTGTTGATCTAACTTTCCTCTATTAAGTTTTGCTAGTTTATTGCAGAAATCTAAACCAGCTTGCGTTCCCATCCCGCCTAATATTCCTATCATAATTTAAATTTTCTTAATATTGTTTAATAAATTGATTATACAACTATATTTTAATTATTATTATGCAACAAATATATATTGATGATATTGGAAAAGGTTTTCCTCTAGTTTTAATTCATGGATATCTTGGTTCATCAGAAATGTGGCTTTTACAAAAAAAATTTTTAAGTAAAAATTATAGAATAATTACACCTGCTTTACCGGGTTTTGGTGAAAGTTATAATGTTAAATCTCTTAATAGTATTAATAAAATGGCACAAATGCTGCTTAAATTGATTAACGAGAAAAATATAAATAAGTTCCATTTATTGGGACATTCAATGGGAGGAATGATAGTTCAAGAGATGGTAAAAATATCTGAAAAAAAAATTAAAAAACTAATTTGTTTTGCCACTGGTTCTATTGGAGATATTCCAGATAGATTTGAGAGTATAGATACCTCTATTGAAAATTTAAAAGAAGAAGGAATTAAAGAAACTGTTAAAAGAATAACTCCAAAATGGTTCGTAAAAGGACAAAAAGCTAAAAATTATTATTTATGTGAAAATGCAGTTAAACAAATAAAAGAAGTAACAGCTTATAATGCTCTAGTAGCTATGAAAAGTTGGAGAGGATACGAAAATTTAAAAAATATCAAACAAGATACACTGATCATCTGGGGGGATAAAGATGTTTCATATAATTTTAATCAAGTTGATATTTTAAAAAAAAATATACCTAATAGTAAATTAAAGATCTTTAAAGATTGCGGTCACAATGTTCATCTTGAAGAACCTCAAAAGTTCAATGAAACAGTTAAAAACTTCTTATCATGAACAGAAATCTTTTAATTCTTACATTAAGTCAAATTTTTAGCTTTACTGCTGCTCCAGTAACGGTATTTTTAAGTGGAATTATTGGTTCTCAAATTAGCCCTTTAAAATCACTCTCTACTTTGCCAATGTCAATATCGGTAGTTGGTATAGCGATAGGCGCAATTCTTGCAACAAAAGTTATGAGTTTAATAGGAAGAAAAGCTGGATTTATTTTAGCATCAATTGGAAATTTTTTATTTTCTCTATTGGCAGCTTATTCAATAATGGATCAAAACTTTATTCTATTTTGTTTTGCAAATTTTTTTATTGGTGTTGGTATGGCTTTCACACATCAATATCGATTCGCTGCAGCTGAAAGTGTTGAAAAAGATAAAGTACCTAGGGCAATTTCAATAATTTTATTAGGTGGAATTGTTTCAGCATTTTTAGGGCCAAGCATGGCAAATTATGGAAAAGATATTGTTACTGATCAATTGTATGTTGGATCTTATTTGTCACTTGCTATTTTAACCATCATACCGGCAATTTTCTTTTTATTTTATGAAAATACATCAAAATTAGAGTCTAATATAAAAAGTTCAGGGAGAAGTATTTTAGAATTAATTTCGCAACCTAGATTTTTACAGGCACTCGTAGCCTCAGCATTTGGATATGCAATAATGACATTTTTGATGACAGCAACTCCATTAAGTATGCATGTAATGGAAAAAATGAGTCTAAGTAAAACAGGTTTGGTTATACAGTTTCATGTTGTAGCAATGTTTCTACCATCTTTGATAACTGGAAATTTAGTTAAAAAATTTGGTCATAGCAATATAATGTATGCAGGAGTTTTTCTTTACAGCATAACTATAATAGCAAGTTTCTTTGATCAAACTTATTATAATTATATGTTTGCATTAATTTTTTTAGGTTTAGGTTGGAATTTTTTATTTATATCTGGCACGAGTTTACTAGTTTTAACCTATAAAGAAGAAGAAAAATTCAAAGCTCAAGGATTAAATGATTTTATTGTATATTCTGTTCATGCTACCGGCAGTTTATCTGCTGGAGTTTTAATTATGCTTGCTAACTGGAAAATAATGAATTTACTATGCATTCCCTTTTTAATAATCATTATCCTGACGACTTTAAGAGCGGACATATTAAGTAAAAAATGAGCTTTCTAGTACTCGGTTTTATTACAGGTTTTAGTTTGATTTTAGCTATTGGAGCTCAAAATATATTTATAATAGAACAAGGTTTAAAAAAACAATATGTTTTTTTAGTTTGTTTAATTTGCTCTATATCTGATTTAATTCTAATTTTTTTAGGAATATTTTTATTTGAATATTTTAAAATTTATTTCACAAAAAATGTCGAATTAATTTTTAATATATTGCTTTTTATCTTCTTAATTTATTTTATCTACACAAAAGTAAGATCTTTATATAAAAGATCTGAGATAAACTTTGAATATACCAAATTATCTTTAAAGAATATAATTATTAAAACTCTAGGATTTACATATTTAAATCCTCATGTTTATTCAGATACGGTATTTTTTTTAGGAAATTTTTCAAAAAATTTCTTAATTGCACAAAAATTTTTTTTTGGAATGGGTGCTTCAATTGCATCTTTTTTATTTTTTTTCTTATTAGGTTATTTAGCTAAATTTTTTTCTAACAATTTAATTAATTCAAAAGTTTGGAAAACTATAAATTTTTTTATAATTATATTTATGACAGTTTTATCTAGCTATGTTTTTTTGGATATTATTGATTTAATTTAAAATTTAATGCATGTGGCAACTTGCTACATTATACTATCTTGTTTAAATTATTTTAATTCTTAAATGATTTAGATAAGTAAAATCATAAGATATGAATATTTTTCAGAAAGGGTCAAAAACATATGTTAAACAAAAACATAATTAAATTTATAATTTCAATATCTTTATTTTTGTTTTCAAGCAATTCAATAGCAGCTGATGAAACTATTGAAATGTTAAATAAACTTGGCAAAGAATCAATGGTTTATTCAAAAAAGATTGTTAAAATTGATGTTGGAGATACTGTATTTTGGAAAGCTACTGACAAGGGTCATAATGTAGAATTTATAAAAGGTGGTACTCCTGAAGGAGTAAAAAAATTTAAATCTAAATACAATAAGGACACAGAATATAAATTTACAATTCCAGGTATTTACGCTTATTGGTGTACACCTCATAAAAATATGGGAATGATAGGTTTTGTAGTAGTTGGTGACGATAAATCAAATTTAGAAGCTATAAAAAAGATTAGATTTATGGCAAAATCAAAAAAGATTGCACCTGATTTAATTAATGCTTTGTAAGTATTAAAAAAGTAAAATTATGCTAAATTAATTTGAAAATCCATATTTTCTAAGTCTAACATCGCCAGTTCTTGCATGAGCTTCCATTCCTTCATATCTAGAAATTCTTGCACATGCGGCTCCAACTTCTTTAGTTGAGGCTTTTGTCATTCTTTGAAAACTTAAAGTTTTAATAAATTTACCAACAAATAAACCACCGGTATATCTTCCTGCTCCTTTAGTTGGTAAAATGTGATTAGTACCTGAGCATTTATCTCCATATGCAACAGTTGTTTCTTCTCCTATAAATAGCGATCCATAATTTTTTAGTCTATCATGGAACCACTTAAGATTATTTGTCTGTATTTCTAAGTGCTCTGGAGCATATTCATCACTGACTTTTGCAATTTCTTCGTCGGTATCACATAGTATTACTTCACCATAATCTCTCCAAGCAGCTTCAGAGTTTTCTCTTGGTAATTCTGGTAAATCAGCAATTAATTCTGGAACTCTTTTCATTACATAGTCAGCAAGTTTTCTACTAGTTGTAAATAACCATGCAGGAGAGTTATATCCATGCTCAGCTTGTCCAACTAAATCAAAAGCTACGAGTTCAGGATCTGCAGCATCATCTGCTATAACAGCAATTTCCGTTGGTCCTGCAAATAAATCAATTCCTACTTTACCAAAAAGGATTCTTTTAGCTTCTGCAACAAATTGATTACCAGGACCTACCAAAATATCTGCTGGAGCATTTCCAAATAAACCATTAGTCATTGCGGCTATAGCTTGAACCCCGCCTAAGTTCATAATTACATCGGCTCCACATAAGTCTGCAGTGTAGACAATAGAAGGATGAACGCCAACATTTGGTTTAGGAGAGCTACACACTAAAATATTTTTTACTCCTGCAACTTTTGCAGTAGTCACACTCATTACTGCAGAAGCTATATGAGCATATCTTCCTGCAGGAACATAACATCCAGCAGTATTTACTGGAATTAATTTTTGACCCGCATACAAACCTTCAGATAATTCTACTTCAAAATCTTGACCATAATTTTTAAGTTGAGCTTCTGCAAATTTTCTAACTCTATCGTGGGAAAATTGAATATCATCTTTTGTTTTTTGATCTAAACTATTTTTAATTTCCTCAATTTTATCTTTTGAGACTATTACATCACCTTCATATTTATCAAATTTTTTTGAAAGTTCTTTACATCCATCTTCTTTTTTTTTTTCAATATCTTTAAGTATATTTTCTACAATCTCTCTTGTTTTTGTGTCATCAGTAGACGAAGTTTTTGGAGATTTCTTTAAGTATTCAATTGTCATTATTTTTTATTTTATTGCCACTTTATTTAAATGATTAATATTTTATTCTCAATATATATTTAATCAAGCGCAACTACAGAAGCAGCAATTGAAGCCAATCTAGCGGTAGCATCATCAGATCTACTTGTTATAACTATTGGCACTTTACCGCCTACTACTACCCCTGCTGCACACGCTCCCATAAAATAAATCATCATTTTAACCAATGCGTTACCAGTTTCTACATTTGGCACAAGTAAAACATCTGCATCACCAGCTACATCATTTTTTATACCTTTGATAGCAGCAGATTTTTTTGAAATACTATTATCAAATGCCAAAGGTCCAAAAATATCAGCATTAAAAGACTCTTTTTTAGAAAGCTCTGTAATTTCTTTAGCTTCAATAGAACTTTGCATACTATCTAAAATTTCTTCCGTAGCAGATAGAATTGAAATTTTTGGTTTTGGAATATTTATTCTATGACAAAAATCTATAACATTTCGGAGTATATGCATTTTTGTTTTTACATTTGGATTAACGTTCAATGCACCATCCGTAATTATTAGTGGTTTGTCATCTTTTTCCAAAGTCATATGCCAAATGTGACTTAGTCTTGTTTTTCCAATTAAATTATACTCTCTTTTAAAAACTTCTTTCATTAATATATCGGTATGAATATGACCTTTTACAATTATCCTAACTTTATTATCAGCAGCTAATTGTGAAGCAATTTTTGCAGTATCATTCTCTACATTTTCATGAATTATTTCAAAATTTGATAAATCAAATTTAAGTTCATTCGCACATTTTTTTATTTCATTTTCATCACCAATAAAAACTGGTATTATTAAATTTTCTTTCACAGCATCCATAACAGAGAGCATAGGCAGTGTTTTTCCTGCATTCACAATAGCAGCTTTAACCCCTTTTTTTTGATGAGCAGTATCTAGAAGATTAATTGGACAAACTGTTGATTTATCTGAAAGCATTAAATTTTTATAATTAGATTTATTATTTATAATAATTAAAAATTGCAACTTATTTTTGGTGATAATTATTAAAAATAGTTTATTTTAAAATCTTGATTTGTTAAATAAAAAATGGAAATTGTAACTAAGATAGCACCAATAATATTAGCTTTAATCATGTTAGGTCTTGGCTTTGGCCTGAAGCTCGAGGATTTTGGAAAAGTATTTAAAGCGCCAAAAGATTTTTTTGTTGGTTTTGTTTCTCAATTAATAATTCTTCCACTAGTTGCTTGCTTACTAATTATAATTTTTAAAACACCACCAGAAATATCGATAGGTGTTATGATTATTGCTGCAGCGCCAGGAGGTGTAACATCTAATATTTTGACAAAGTTCGCCGATGGAGATGTTGCATTATCAATATCTTTAACTGCTGTCATTAGTTTAATAAGCATTATTACTGTTCCTCTTATAATTTTTAATTCTGCTAATTTACTTGGAATAACAGAAATTTCTCAAAACATTTCAATGATTGGTATCGCATTAAAAATGTTTTTAGTTGTAACAGTTCCAGTTATTTTGGGAATGATTCTAAGAAAATTTGCTGAAAATTTTATATCTTCAAAAGTTGAAATATTTAACAAACTTAACATAGTATTGTTTATAATTTTTTTCATTGCAGCATTTTATGAAGAAAGAGGAAATATAATTAGCTTCATAGTACAAGCAGGTTTTATTGCGTTGATTTTAAATATAGCAATGATGGCAATTGCTTATTATATTGCAAAAACTTTTGCTTCAGGAATTAAACAAATGAAGTGTATAGCTTTAGAATGTGGATTACAGAATGGTACTTTAGCACTATTTGTATCTACGCAAATATTTGGTTCAGACATATTATATGCTATCCCAACAGGCGCTTATGCATTAATAATGTATATAACTGGATTTATTTTTATTTATATTTTGAGAAAATCAAATTAGCATTAAAGTATAATTTTTTTAAGTTTTAATGACCCAATTTGAACACCTTAGGTTTATAAAAAACCTATTTTGATGATTTCTCAATTTGAGATTATTAAGATTTATAATATTATATAATTATAAATTTTTATGAGTACAGAATTATTAACAAAAGAAAACTTAAAAAGTCCAAAATTCGACCCCCAAGGATCAGAAATAACACGTTCTGATCCTCAATATTCTAACTTAGATCTTAATAAGGTTAAAAAGAAAACTTTAAATAAAAATTCAAAAATTTGTATAAATATTTTAAATAAAAATCTTAGAAGAAAAGAAACCAAAGAAAAATTTGAAAATAGAATTTTATTTAGTCTTGTTGCTTCAGCGGTAGCAATTTTATTTTACGTATCAACCTAGTCAAAATTAAATTAAGATATTAGTAATTCTAAATCCTTTCTAACATCCTTTGATATTCGAATTTCATTATTATAATTTTTTTTATATCGTATATATTTATTTTGACCTGGATATAATATTTCCTTAACACCTTTAATTTTTGGCAATCTTTTAATCCTTTTTATATTTTCTTTGATTCTTTGATTATAATTTCTAACAAATATATTAGATTTCATAACAATAAAAAGGTGCCCAATATTTTGTGGACCAGTAAAATCGTCAAAAGGGTCTTTTACTCTCCCTCCATGATTGCCACCAGTTAATACTCCACTTAGAATGTCAACCATCCAAGCAAATCCAGAACCTCTAAAACTTGCAATTGGCAATTGTACTCCTTCCAAAGCTTTTTTTGCGCTAGTAGTTGGATTGCCAAATTTATCTAAGGCAACACCTGCAGGAATTTTTTTGCCAGTTCTTGCTGCAACTCTAATTTTACCTCTATTAATCATTGAAACCGAGCTATCTAATATAAAAGGAATTTTTGATGAGGTTGGTGTCCCAAAGCAAATTGGATTTGTTCCAAATAAAGTTTTTAATGCACCGTGAGGTGCAATTGCTGGAGGAGCATTAGTAAAAACTAAAGCAGTAAGATTTTTTTTTACCGCTTGCTCAGCATAATAACCAGACAAACCATAGTGACCACTATTTTTAATTCCAACTAAACCGAATCCAGTTTTTTTTGCATTTTTAACCGCTTCTTTAATTCCAATATCTGCAGCCACAAAACCAATACTATTATTTGCATCAATATGAGTAATTGATTGAGAAATTTTTTTTATTTTTATCTTAGGTTTTGGATTTATTAATTTTTTATTAATTCGATCACAGTACATTTTTAATCTAGACAATCCATGAGAAGGAGCATCGACCAATTCAGCATTTACCAAAGCTTCAGCACATATAATTGCATGTTTTTTATTTAGCTTATGATTGATAAATATTTTAGTTATTAATTCTATTAATTTATTTTTTTTCATTTAACTTTTTAATTATTTATTCTTTTCTAAAGAGACTTTAGAAATTTTCTCAAATCATTTACTAACAGATCAGGTTGCTCAAGAGCAGCAAAGTGACCACCTTTTTTCATATCAGACCAATGTTTAATTTTAAATATTCTCTCTAAATATGATCTAGGAGGCCATTCTGACATTTCTTTAGGAAATTTAGCAATTCCAGTAGTTATATTAATTTTTTTAAATTTTTTTGGAAACATTCTTCCACCTTCTTCTCTTCTTCCAAAATAGATCCAGCTTGCTGTATTAAATGTTTTAGTTATCAAATAAATCATAATATTTGTTAATAAGATATCTTTGTTATAAGTTTTTTCAATTTTACCATACTTCAGGTCTGACCAGGAATGAAATTTTTCTAATATCCAAGCCGCAACACCAATTGGGCTATCAATCATTGAATAACTAAGAGATTGTGGCTTTGTTGCTTGAATAGTTCTATAACCTTCTTGCATTATTTGGTCGTTAGCAAACCTTTTTTCCCATTCCCTTTCTTCTTTGTTTATTGCACCTTTAGGATGTCTCATTGTCAGGCAATTAATATGAATCGCTTTACAATTTGTTGAATGATCATAACCAAGCCAATTACAAATAGTTGCACCCCAATCTCCTCCTTGAGCTATATATTTTTTATATTTAAGACCATTAATCATTAATTTATTCATTACTTTAGCAATTTTTCTGGGACCATATGGTTTTGGCGGTAAATCTGAAAACCCAAAACCTGGTAAAGAAGGCACAATAACATCGAATGCATCTTCAATTTCTCCCCCATAATTTTCTGGATGAGCTAGTTTTTGAATAATTTCTAAAAATTCTATTATACTTCCTGGCCATCCATGCAAAAGCAAAAGTGGAGTAGGATTTTTTCCACTTCCTTTTTCTTTAATAAAATGAATTTTTAAACCATCTATTGAAGTTGTAAAATTTGAAAAACTATTTAATTTTTTTTCTTGCTTTTTCCAATCATATTTTGAAATCCAATATTTTGAAATTGATTTTAAATATTTATAATTAGTTCCATGAGTCCAACCATTAAGTTTTTGAATATCTTTCCAAGGATAGTTTCTTACTTTTTTATAGATGTTATTAAGCGTGCTTTTAGGCACACTTATTTTGTATTGTCTGATCATCAATTAATTATGACTTATCCAGATTGTTTTTGTTTGAAGAAATGAATTTAGAGCTTCAGTACCTTGATCTCTACTTAGCGAGCCAGATTGCTTGTAACCTCCAAATGGAGTTTTAATATCTCCTTCAGAAAAAGTATTTACTGACACAGTTCCACAAGGTAAGCTTTTAGCTAAATGAAATGCTCTGTTTATGTCTTGAGTAAATACACTTGCATGTAATCCGTATTTAGAATTACTAGCAATTTTCAAAGCTTCTTCATCATTTTTAACTGTTAAAACACCCAGTACTGGCCCAAATATTTCTTCTTGAGCGATGGTCATATTTTCTTTTAATCCGTCAAATAAAGTTGGTTTTGCATAAAAACCTTTTTGCTTATTATTTGAAACTCCTCCAGATAAAAGTTTTGCCCCTTCATCTATTCCTTTTTGGATATATCCATCAACAGTTTGTAAATGTCCTTTTGAAATCATGGATCCCATATTCGATTTTAAGTCTAATGGATCTCCTACTTTTAACTTTTTAACTTTTTTAATAACTTTGTCTAAAAATTCATCTTTTACTTTTTTATGAACTATCTGTCTCATATTTGCTGAACAGTTCTGTCCACCGTTCCAAAATGCAGAATTCATAGCATTGTCAATTAAATCGTCAGTAATTTTAGCATCCTCTAAAACTATAAATGGACTTTTTCCTCCCATCTCCAAAGCAACAGGTTTTAAATTACTTTCACTTGAATATTTTAAAAAATAACCACCTACTTCAGTTGAACCTGTAAAAGACACTGCATCAACATCTTTGTGTCGACCTAAAGCCTCACCAACATCGCCATAACCTGGAAGTACATTCAAAACTCCATCAGGTATTCCTGCTTCTTTTCCAATTTGAGCAACTCTAATCGCTGTAAGTGGTGTATCTTCTGCTGGCTTAATTATTACCGAACAACCAGCTGCAAGAGCTGGTGCCATTTTCCATACCGCCATCATTAAAGGAAAGTTCCAAGGAACAATTCCAGCAACAACTCCTATTGGTTCTTTAACAATTAAACTAGTAATAGATGGCTCTGTTGGACCAACTTTTCCAAATACTTTATCAATTAATTCTCCATACCACTGAAAATGCATTGGCGCATCATTTGCAACTTCATTAATACAATCGGCGATAAGTTTACCTGTATCTATACATTCTAAAACTGAATTTTCATCACCATGTTTTCTAAGTAATTCAGCAAATTTTAATAAAACTTCTTTTCTATGTTCAGGTGAACTTCTAGACCAAACTCCACTATTAAATGCTTTCCTTGAAACTTTAACTGCCAAATCAACATCCTTATGATTACATTTTGCAACAGCACAAAGTTTTTTACCAGTTGCAGGATTGATTGTTTCAAATTTTTTACCATCAATAGCATTTACATATCTACCATTAATGAATGCTCTTCCTTCAAATTTGAGTTTACTAGCTATTACTTTATATTTGCTTTGCGAGCTCATAAATTTTTTTTATAAGATGTATTTTATTTTATTTCTAAATTTTAATTTAAGGCACCTTTAGACTAAAATAAATAGATTAACTACCATATTATTAACACAACTTTTGATTGCAATCCCATTTTGAATACCTAAGCTCCTTTTTTGTTTTACTTCAGGCTGAATTTGAATTTAAATATCGATAATTCAATTAATTAAAAGGAGAACAATTATATGTTTAATAAAAAAATTTTTAGGACACTACTCACAGCAGTTGCAATTACTTTCTTTGCTCATGCAGCTGTTGCAGAGATAGTTCTTAAGCTTGGGACTACTGGTAGATTGGGTATGCCAATTGGAGACGCTATAGATCAAGCACTTATACCAGCTATGGACAAAGCATCTGGGGGTAAGATGAAAATTGAGCCTCATTATCAAAGAAGCTTATGTTCAGAGCAAAAATGTGGTGAACAAGCTAACCAAGGACTTATAGCTTTGTGGACTAGTTCTACTGCAAACTACGGTAACTTTGGGCCAGAATTAGCAATTTTTGATTTGCCATTTATTTTCAAATCACTAGAGGACGCTAAAAGAATATCAGATGAATGGCTAGCTGAAAGACAGTGTAAACTTGCTCTTGAAAATGCTGGTCACATTTGCCTTTCTGTATATTCAAGTGGAGGATTCAGACAACTTGGAAATGCAACTAGACCTGTTCATGAACCAGATGATATGAAAGGACTAAAGTGGCGTACTACTAAGAGTCCAGTTGAGTTCATGCTGGTTAAAAATTGGGGTGCAACACCAACACCTTATGACTGGAGTCAATTATATCAAGGTCTTCAATCAGGTGTAGTTGAAGGTCAGTATGTTGCTAGTCCATGGCAGCACGTAGCAAAACTTCATGAAGTTGCCAAGTATTTCACTGAGATCGGAGGAATGTGGTCAGGAAACATTCTAGCGATGGATGCAAAACAGTATAATGCATTGTCTGATCAACAGAGAAAATGGTTACACGCGGCAGCTGATGCTTATGGAGAAAAAGTAAACGAGTTAGATGCAGCTTGGATTAAGAATGGTGAAGATGCAATTAAAGCATCTGCTAAAGAGTGGTATGTTCCAACAGAAGCGGAAATGACGAAGTGGAGAGCAGGTGCAATCGGTGCTTGGTTAGACGCTAAGGGTACTTTTGAACCAGAAGTAGCTAAAAGAGTACTTCTAGAACAAGGTATGGATGGATTTGTAGCTCAGTTAGAGAAAGCTGGGGCTCTGTAAATCGTTCAACAAAAAATTGTGTAAAGACCATTTATTTCTATAAAATTAGATGGTCTTTACCTAAAACAAATCATAACTTATAAGTATTTATGGAAAGTATTATTTTACTTGTAGTGCTCCTTTTTCTAATTTTATTAGGAGCGCCAATTGGCTTTATATTAATACTGATTCCATTTGTTTATATTCTTCTCACAGATGCTGTGCCTCTTGTTTTAATCCCTAGTCAAATGTTTACAGCTATTGACTCAGTTCCATTAACTGCAATTGCATTCTTTATGTTGACAGGTGAGTTAATGACAAGTGCCACGATTACAGACCGTTTAGTTGCTTTGAGTAGGGCGTTGATTGGGCGTATACGAGGGGGGTTAGCTCAAGTCAATGTTCTTGTTAGTATGTTTTTTGCTGGCATGAATGGTTCTGTCGTAGCAGATACAGCTACAGTTGGCGCATTAGTATTACCAGCAATGAAGAAAGCAGGTTATCCTGCAGCATTTTCAGCTGCGGTTACAGGTGTAAGTTCCACTATAGGAGGGATAATTCCACCTAGCATCATGATGATTGTGCTTGCTAATGCAACTGAGATTTCGATTGCATCTTTATTTGCTGCTGGGATTATTCCAGGCATCTTGATAGGCGTTGTGATAATGGCAATCAACCATTACTTCGCAGTTAAGTATAACTTCGAACGTAGTGATGAATCATTTTCGATACGTCGAGCTGGTAAAGAATTATATCGATCCTCGTTCGCCCTTTTGATACCTTTGGTTTTAGTGGGTTCAGTAATGGGTGGCGTAGCATCGGTTGTTGAGGCTGGTGCTATCACAGCAATGGTTGCGTTATTTACAGGTGTATTCGTTTATCGAACTATTAAATGGAAAGACTGCACTGGTGCTTTTCGTCGAGCATTCCGTAATTCAGCAATGGTTTTTATTATCATAGCCGCTTCAGGACCTTTCAGTTGGTTACTTACTTCTCTTGGTGCAATCGGTGATCTTGAAACCTGGCTTTTAGGCTTAGCGAATTCCCCTATATTATTTATTTTAGCTGTGATTCTATTCATTTTTCTTCTTGGAACGGTAATGGACTCAGCGGTTAACATTATCATTGTTGGTCCGGTACTAGTGAATGTTATGTCTCAAGCCGGCTTTCCCGAGGTCCAAGCAGCTATGGTTGTAATAGTTGGCTTCTTAATAGGATCAGTAACACCACCTGTTGGTGTCGCGTACTTTACCGCTGCAACAATAGCACAAGTCCGTTTAGAAAAGGTGGCTATTGCGTTAATTCCTTATCTAGTTGGGTTGTTTTTACTTTTATTTTTTATTCTTATTGTTCCAGAGTTAACTATGTTTCTTCCAAACTTATTGAGTAATTAATTATATGTTAAAATTTTTAAACAAAATAGATCGTTTTACCCATCGTACTTTGGAAGCTATGTGTTCACTTTTATTGGCTGCAATGGTTGGTTTTACTCTTTATAACGTTACTATGCGATATGTTTTTAACAACCCTCCGGTTTGGGGAGATCTGTTAACAGTATTAAGTAATATTTGGTTGATGTTTATTGCACTTTCTCTGACAGCCAGAGACCATGAACACGTAGCTTTAAATTTAATTTATGAAAAATTACCAAGTAGATTGTCACTAAATATACGCCAGTTTTGGAAAATTATGATTATGGTAATTGGCATCGTCTTGATAATTTATGGAATTGAACTTGTAGAGGGTATGCGAGGAAAGTATTGGGAGATGTGGTATTTTGAAATTAGCATGCAAGGTATTGAGTTCAAAGAGAATTATATGCCAAAAAAATACGCAGTTGCGATCTTACCGTTAGCTGGATTTTTGACGACTATTGGTGCCGCTATTGGTTTTGTGAAAAAGGTCTAGTTCTTTAAAATGTATCTACTTAACCTTTACCTCTCCAAGGTATAGTCTTATCAATTATTTTTCTTAAAGTTATATCAAATAGTAGACCAAGCATTCCCATAATAAATATTGTTATCCAAATAACTTCATATTGGAAGTATTTTTTAGCAACGTTTTCAACAAAACCTATACCAGTTGTACCTGCTAAAAATTCTGCAGCAACTAAAGTTCCCCAACACATACCCACGGCAACTCTTATTCCTGTTAATATTTCTGGTAAGGAGTTTGGAAAAATAACATGTCTTAGTATTTGTCTTTTTGATGCTCCTAGCGAATGTGCGGCATGAATCTTTGAAAGTTGAGTACCTGATGCACCAGCTCTGGCAGAAATAATCATGATTGAAAGTGAGACCATGAACAATAAAAATACTTTACCAGTGTTATCAATTCCAAGAACTGAAATTATTAAAGGAGCCCAAGCTAAAGGAGGAACAGGTCTGTATAATTCTATTAAAGGATCAAAAAATCCTTTAGCAAATCTATTTAAACCCATAAATAATCCTAAAGGTACTCCAATAATAATTCCAAAAACTAATCCTAAAAATACCCTTAAAAATGAATCCCAAATATGTCCGTATGGAACAGGAATTTTGAATAGTTTAAATTCACCTGTAACAATTTTAAGAACTTGTCCTTTAAAGTTTTGTTTAACAACACCATCATTTGTATGAACTGGGTATTCACCAGGCAGAATATCTGCAATCCAGTCAGGTAAAATAAACCCAACGATTGAACTTAAATCCATCATTTCAATCCAGAGAAGAGGTATATTTTTGTAACCAACACTTGGTTTTGACATTAGTACAAATTTATTAAATGTATCCGAAGGTTTAGGTAACCATCTTCCAGAACCTTGTTCTGAACAGCTTGTACCACTTGAAACAATTGTTCCCGCAGGAAATAGGATTAAATCAACTAACCATAATCCACCTTGTTGATCTTTTTGAACATTATCAAATTCAATAATAGCATTTTTCATTTCATCCAATGCAGCAGGAGGGTAGATGCTTGCATATTCAATTCTTCTTGCAATTTTAACAATATCTTTTGCAAAAGTTGAAGCTATTTCGTCTGCATCGTCTAAACTTTTTCTATAAGTTTTTATTTCATTTTTTAATCCTTTAATAGCAGTTTTAAAATAAGAATTGTGATTTCTTAATTTAAAAAATTTATCATTTATAATTTTAAGTTCTGCTGCAGCTGCATGAAATTTTAAACCTTTATTAGTTTCTGGAACCATTGGAACCTCTATAGTATTTTCAATAGATCCAGTTCCTGTTCTAACTGTTATAATCCCCCAATTACCTTGTTCTGCAATAGCCTTTTCTCTTTCAATTTTTTGTTCTGCTGTTTCATATGGGTAATCTTTCTTTTGAAAATTAGAACTTAGAAGTCTAATTTTATCCGTCATATCTTTAATTTTAGTTTTTGTATCTTTTCCCATTATGTACTTATTTGTTAGCAAAGGAATTAATTCTTTAGTTTGATCAATATAGCCAAACAAAATACTTTTTTGCTGCTCACTTAAATCTGGTGAATTTTGTATTTCTTTAGTAACTCTTAAAAGATTTTTATTTTCAATTTTAATTATCGAGGTACTTTTGTATTCTCTTTCAACAATGGGAAATTGATATTTTAATCCTAATAAAGACTCATTTACTTTAGCTACCTGACATAATTCATTTGCTGATTTTGGATAAAATCCTTTTGCGATATCCCATGAATAATATAACCAAAGTAATAGAATTGCACTACTTCCAACAATTACCCAGTGTGTACCACCTTTAGCTCTTTCTGGATTGCCAAAAACTGCATCTACTTTTTCTGTTTTGATTAATCGTCTCCCATAAAGGATACATCCAATAATAGCTACAAAAATTAATATAGTTAAAATTTGGGTTAACATTTAGTTTTCTTTCCCCATAATTTCTTCTTCCATATCCCAGATCATGGATAAAATTTCTTCTCTCGTTGTTGAAAACTCTTTATTTTTTTTAATTTCTCTTAAATCTTCTTTTAATCCCATTTCTGCAAAGGGAAGTTTATACTCTTTATGTATCCTTCCTGGTCTTGGTGCCATTACATACAATCTTTCACCAAGTAATAGAGCCTCTTCAACCGAGTGAGTAATTAAAATAATTGTTTTTCCTGTCTCTTTCCAAATTTTTAAAACCAAAGACTGCATTTTTTCTCTAGTTAAAGCATCTAATGCTCCCAAAGGCTCATCCATTAAAATTAAATCTGGATCGTTGATCAGACATCTTGCAAGCGCCACTCTTTGTTGCATGCCTCCAGACAATTGATAGGTAGGAGTGTTACCAAAACCTTTTAGCCCAACAATATCTAACCATTCTTCAACTTTTTTTTCTGTTACTATAGGATCTTCTTTTTTCATTCTAAGTCCAAAGTTTACATTTTCAGCAACTGTTAACCATTCAAACAACGCACCTTGTTGAAAAACCATTCCTCTTTCAAGACCAGGTCCATCAATTTCTTTTTCATTAAGTGTAATTTTTCCAGAAGTAGGTCTTAAAAATCCAGCAGTAATATTTAGCAATGTTGTTTTTCCACAACCAGATGGTCCAAGTACAGTAAGCAATTCACCCTTTTTTAATGTAAAGCTTACATCTTTTAATGCATGAACAGTCTCTCCTTTTGGAGTTTTGAAAATCATATTAAGATTTTGAGAAACTAAATCACTCATAAGATCGACTTTATAATTGAATTTTTTTAAAAAAATAGGCACCAATTTTTTAAAATTGGCGCCTATTAAATTTTTCTTTCTCTATAAATTATAGAGGTAAGAAACTAGTGTCTACAGCTCCACCAGGTGTTCCCATACCTTTCAGGAAACCATCAAGATTACCACTCTCCATAGATTTTTTAGTTTCTTCTGGAGTTAGGAATTTAAATCCACCAATTGTGTCTTTCATATCTGCTAACTTCATCTCAGCATCTTTAGCTATTACGTTTAGGTCAGATTTTCCTGCCATGTATCTAGCATTTGCTTCATGAGTAACTTCGATGAAAGTTCTTAACATTCCTGGATTTTCTTTCATGAATTTATCTGTAACAGATGTGATATCTATACCTAAGATACCAGCATCTCTAGCTTCTTGAACAGTTAAAAGTCTTGAACCAACTGCTGTTGCTGCTTTGATTGAGTTACCACCAAACAGACAAGCCATGACAACGTCTCCACTTACTAACGCAGCAGCTCCTTCTTCTGGGTCCATTTGAATAATGTCCATTTTACCTCTGTCAGCCCCAACAACTTTCATACTTTCATCAAAAACGTATTCAGCCATTGTTCCTAATGGAACCGCAACTTTTTTACCTTCTAGTTCAGATGCGTTTGCTTTTGTAATTCCAGACGCATTAGAAGTAACACAAGTAGTTCCACCCATTCCATATTCCATTGCAATATCTACTAGTTTTAATGGCGCATTAGATTTTACTGCATTGATAAAAGGTACTAAACCTTGTGAGTACGAAATATCGATATCTCCTGCCAGCATAGCATCAGTCATTGCTCCACCGTTTGTGAAATTTGTCCATTTTACAGGTACACCTAATGCCTTTTCATATGTGCCTTTCACTTTATCTTCTTGATTTGGAGTTGGCCATTCTAAGAAGAAAGCAACTCTCACTTCATTAGCAGCAGCGTTAGCAGCTGATATTGATAAGTTAAGAGCAAATAAACTTCCAAGAATAAAACTTATTATTTTTTTCATTTTATCTCCTGTTAATTAAATTTAATTTACGTTAGGCATTAAAATGTATTCCAATGGTTAAGTAAACTAAGAATTAACAAGAATTTATTGAAGAATATTCAATTAACAATCTGAAGTTGTATGCTTTTTTATTGTTTAATTTATTTGCTGTTTAATTAAAAAAAACTAGTCTAGAAGAAACAGCAAAGATAAAAAATAAATTATGAGTTCAGAAAACAAATTTAAAATGCCCAATTCTCTTAATGAGCATTGGATGCCATTTACCTCAAACAAAGATTTTAAAGAAAATCCAAGACTAATAGTAGAAGCAAAAGGTGTATATTTAAAAAACCATCAAGGAAAAACTCAAATTGATGCAAGCTCTGGGTTATTTTGTAATCCACTTGGTCATGGTAGAGAAGAAATTATAGAAGCAATTACTAGACAGTTAAAAACAGTAGACTATGCACAACCATTTCAACAAGGTTTTGGTGGCTCATTTGAACTTGCAACAAAAATATCAAAACACACGCCAGGAAACTTAAATAGAATTTTTTATACAATTTGTGGTTCGACAGCGGTTGAAACAGCAATTAAAATCTCAGTTGCTTATCATAAAGCTAGAGGCGAAGGTCAAAGATTTAGATTTGTTGGAAGAGAAAGAGCATACCACGGAATGAACATTGGAGCCACTTCAGTAGGAGGAATGGTTAATAATGTTAAAACTTTTGCAAGTGTTTTAATGCCAGGCGTAGTTCATATGAGACATACTCATTTACCAGAGCATAAGTTTGTATCAGGACAACCAGAAACTGGAGCCGAGCTTGCGAATGATCTAGAGAGAATTTGTGCAAATTTTGGAGGAGAAAATATTGCAGCTTGTATTGTAGAACCCGTAGCCGGATCTACAGGAACACTAGTTCCACCAAAAGGCTATTTACAAAGATTGAGAGAGATTTGTGATAAACATGGAATACTTTTAATTTTTGATGAAGTAATTACTGGATGGGGAAGAATGGGTTCTGCATTTGGAGCACAAGAATTTGGTGTTACTCCAGATTTAATGACTATGGCTAAGGCTACAACTAATGGAATTGTTCCAATGGGTGTAGTTGCTTGTAAAGAAGAAATTTACGATGCTATCATGGATAATGCACCAAAAGGAACTATAGAATTATTTCATGGTTATACATACTCAGGCATACCAGTATCAGTAGCAGCAGCTCTTGCCGTTCAAGAAATTTTTGAAAAAGAAGATATATTTAATAGATCAAAAGAGATGGCACCTTATTTTCAGGAAGCATTATTTTCATTAAAGGACATTGATGTAGTTGAAAATATAAGAGGCTATGGAATGATGGGTGGAATTGATATGAAAATGGATAAGAAGCCTGGAGTAGCAGGTTTTACCTGTTTTAAACATTGTTATGAAGCTGGGGTTAATTTTAAAGCTACAGGTGATTGCCTGATTATAGCACCAATGTTTATTTCTGAAAAAAAACATATTGATGAAATAATTGAAAAATTAAGAACTGGAATAAACAATTACGCTAAATCTAAAAAAAATTAATTTAATTTAATGAAAATCGGTGTTCCAAGGGAAATAAAGCCGCAAGAAAATAGAATTGGATTAACTCCTGAAAGTGTGAAAACTTTAACTTCACATGGACATGAAGTTTTTGTTGAGAATAATGGTGGTTATGAAGCAGGCTTTGATAATGAGCAATATAAAAAAGTTGGCGCAAAAATCATTGATAAAGCCGAAGATATTTTTAATGACTCAGAAATAATTGTTAAGGTTAAGGAACCTTTGTCTAATGAAGTTAAGATGATTAGAGAAAATCAAATTATTTTTACCTATCTTCATTTGGCTGCAGCAAAAGAATTAACACAAGGATTAATTAATACAAAATCTATATGCATTGCGTATGAAACTGTAACAGACAATAAAGGCAGACTCCCTTTATTAGCCCCTATGAGTGCAGTCGCTGGGAGAATGTCAGTTCAAGCTGGAGCCCACTGTTTAGAAAAAAATCAAAGAGGTAGAGGAATATTGCTTGGCGGAGCACCAGGAGGAGAACCTGCTGAAGTGGTAATTCTTGGGGGAGGTGTTGTTGGAGAAAATGCAGCAATTATTGCTACAGGAATGAGAGCTAAAGTGCATATTGTTGATAAGTCTGAAGCAAGACTTGAACAACTAAGTGAAATTTTTGGAGATAAAATTATTCCTCAATTGAGTAATAAAATAGATTTAGAAAAACTATTATCAAATTGTGACTTGTTAGTTGGTGGTGTTTTAATTCCTGGCGCAGAAGCTCCAAAGTTAGTTACAAAAAAAATGATAAAAAATATGAAACGTGGATCAGTTATAGTTGATGTAGCCATTGATCAAGGAGGATGCGTTGAAACAAGTAAACCAACCACACATGCTGAACCTACTTATATTGTAGATGATGTTGTTCACTATTGTGTTGCTAACATGCCTGGAGGAGTACCTAGGACATCTACAATTGCTTTAAATCAAGCAACTTTACCTTTTTTAACTAGACTCGCAGATTATGGATATCAAAAAGCTCTTACAGAAGATAAAAATTTTTTAGATGGTTTAAATATTTATAAAGGACAAGTTACTTATAAAGCTGTGGCAGATGCATTTGGCTACAATTACTCTAAAGCAAAAGATATTTTAAATTAATCTAAATTTTATTCGATTAAAGGAATAATTTTTTTTTCTAAAGTTTTACTTATTACTTTAACTCCATTTGAATTAGGATGTATACCATCATTTAAATTTAGCTCAGGTTTAAGTGCTACACCTTCAAGTAAAAAAGGAATATATATTAAATCATATTTTTTTGATAAATCTGGATAAATCTTATCAAATTTTTTTTTATATATAAATCCATGTGAAGCAGGAGCAATCATGCCAGCTAAGATAACTTCTATTTTTTTATCTTTAGCAACTTTAATTATTTTTTCTAAATTATTTTTAGTCTCATTTGGACTTATTCCACGAAGCATGTCATTAGCACCAAGATTCAAAATCATTAGATCAATATCAGGAATAGATAAAGTCCATTCCACTCTATTCAAACCGGCAGACGAAGTGCTTCCGGAGACGCTTCCGTCAATTATTTCAATTTCATATCCTTTTAGTTTTAAATTTTTTTGCAAAATCTCTGATAAATGGTGCTCATTAGGCAAGCCATATCCAGCCATTAAACTATCACCAAATAAAACAACTTTTTCAATTGCACATACTTTTATAGTCACTAGACAGATTGCAATAATTTTAATAATAAAACTTTTATTCATGAATACACTTCTTAAATTAAAAAAGGTAAATCTCAAATACCAAACTGGCAAAGAAACTATAAAAGTTTTAAAAAATATTGATTTAACGACTAAGAGAAAAGAAACAATCTCTATTGTTGGAGAAAGTGGATCAGGCAAAACAAGCTTAATTATGCTAATTGCTGGTCTTGAAAAGGCAACCTCAGGTAAAATTTATTTTCAAGATCATGAAATTACTAAATTAAGTGAAGATGAGATTTCAAATATTAGAAAGAAAAATATAGGAATTATTTTTCAATCTTTTTATTTAATTCCAAATTATTCAGCAATCGAAAATGTTGCTTTAACTCTCGAACTTAACAATTTTAAAAACCCTGAAAAAGAAGCAAAACTTTTATTAGAAAGATTTGGATTAAAACATCGATTTAACAATCTCCCAAGTCAACTGTCAGGTGGCGAACAACAAAGAGTTGCAATAGCAAGATCAATTGCTATGAGACCAAAATTAATTTTAGCTGATGAGCCTACAGGTAATTTAGATACAGAAAACTCATTAATGATATCTAATATTTTGTTTAATTATGTTAAAGAAGAGGGCTCTTCACTGATTATGGTAACGCATGATTCAAAACTTGCGAATAAAGCTAAAAGAAAAATAAAAATTAAAGATGGAAAAATTAAATAACCCTTCTGAATTTGCATTAATTTTTAAATATGCTTTAAAAGATCTAAGTAGAAATTATCAAAAAATATCAAGTATCATTGTTACCTTGTTTATTAGTCTCTTCATTTTAAGTGCTATTTTTACAATTGAAGATAGTTTAAAAAAAGAACTTAATGATAATGCTAGATCTCTTTTAGGAGGTGATTTAGAAATTGACTATAATCGTAATCAAGGAAACCTCAATTTAATTAACAAAGTTAAACAGTTTGCAACCGTTTCGCAAATGATTGAATTCAGCACAATGCTTTCAACAATTGGTAGATTCAAAAATAAATCTTTGTTTACAAGAATTAAAACGGTTGATGAAAACTACCCTTTATATGGAGAAGTTATTTATGAACCCGAAGGTGCTTACGAACGAATGCAAAAAGAACCAAATACAATCTTAATTAATGAAAGTTTATTAAAAACATTGAATATTAAAATCAATGAAAAAGTAAAAGTCCAAGATCAAACTTTTACTGTTATTGGAATTATAAAATCAGTTCCTGATGTAAGTGGATTTGTGGCATTTGGTGATTGGGCATTAGCTGGAAAACAAACTTTAGAGATATTGAAATTAAATGGTATAGGAAGTTTTTTAAACTATGAATATAAAGTAAAATTTAATTCGAATGATGATTTTAAAAAAATTGAAAAAAGAATTGAAAATATCTTTAAAAATGATCAAAAGGTAAAGCTTAGATATCCTGAAAATTCTGCAAGTGGAATAAAAAGAGTTATTAATAATTTCTCACAATTTTTATCACTTGTTTCAATCAGCGCGATGTTAATAGCTGGAATTGGAATTGCAAATACTTTGCTCTCATTTATCAATCAAAATAATATGTCTATTGCTGTTCGAAAAGCAGTAGGATTTTACTCTGGAAATATAAAAACACTCTATTACCTCCAATTATTAATCTTATTGTTTGTTATTACTGTTATTTCTTATGCATCTAGTTTTTTAATAGTTCCAATCGTTGATAAGTACTTATCTGATGGATTGGGATTAAATGTATATCCAGTATTTTCTTTCATAAATTTTATAAAAATATTTTTAGTTGGATTTTTAGTTCTTGTAATTTTTTCTATTCCAACAATCAGTTCAATCGATCAAGTAAAAGCATCTAATTTATTTAGAAATGTATTTCAAAACTTACAGTTTTATTATTCGAAAAGATCTGTTGCTCTAAGTTTTATTTTATTATCAATCTTAATTTTATTATTAACAATAAGTGCTGAAAGACCTTTATATAGTTTAGGTTACTTTGGGGCATTTTTTCTTTGTTTAATTGTATTTTTTTTACTTTCGAAAGTCATTGTATTTGTTCTTAAAAAATTTAAATCTAGTTCAAATATTTCTTTAAAAGTATCTATAAAAAATATCACTCAAACTAAGAGTATTACCCCAATTACAATTATGTCTTTAGGTTTAGGAGTTACTTTACTTTTGACATTAGCTTTAGTTGGTACAAACTTTCAAAGAGAAATTGCAAAATCTGTTCCAGATATTGCTCCTGATTATTTTTTTGTTGGTATTCAAAAAGGAGAAAAAGAGAAATTTGAGCAAGGCGTTTTAAACATGGATCCAAATGCAAATATTGAAATTGTTCCAATGGTTTCTTCAGGAATTGTTAAAATTAATGGTGTAAATCCTGATGATTATATCAAACCTGATAATGATAGTTATTGGGTAATTGGAAGTGAGCGAAGATCTTCTTGGTTTGAAAGTGTTCCTGAAGATAATCTGATTTTGAAAGGTAAATGGTGGGATTTATCTAAACCAAATCAACTTCAAATATCTTTGGATGCAAAAGTTGCAAATGATTTCAATATTGAATTAGGAGATATTTTTACATTGAATATATATGGTCGTGAAATTGATGGTGAAATAGTTAACTTTAGAGAAGTAGATTATCGTGATTTAAGCATTAATTTTGCAATGTTGTTTAATCCTCAGTACGCACAAAAAATACCTCATGAATATTTAGCAACTGCTAAATTTAACAATTTAGAAAAGTTTGACGAAACACAAATGCTGGAGGTATTACCAAGTTTATCCATGATAAAAATTGCAGATTACTTAAAAAAAGTAACTGTAGTTTTAAATAAAGTTTTCTTAGCAGTCACATTAATATCTGCGGTAACAATTGTGATTGGTTTAATTGTTATCTCAAGCGCTATAATGGTTCAGGGAAAAGTAAAAGAATATCAAAATTTAATATTTAAAATTTTAGGATTCTCTAAAAGAGAGATAATTTTATCATCTATAATAGAATTTTTAATAATTTATTTGTCTATAATTTTATTTTCAACTCTTTTTTCAACAATTGCATCAATATTTATTATCGAAAGTATATTTCAGTTAAAATGGCAGTTAGATTATATTTTGTTTTTCAATATTTGCTTAGGAGTTGGTATTTCTACACTTTTACTTATCATATTTACTAACATTAAGTACTTAAGTCCTAAAGTATATCCGTTAGTAAGAAATGAATAGAATTTAAATACATTTCTAATTCTAGTTTTAAATCGAGGTTTTCAAAGCTTCATAAATTAAATCTTCTGTAGACTCACCAATGCTTCTATAAACTTCTCGATCGCCTTTAAAAATTAATAGTGTAGTTTGATATTGTACATTAAATAAATTAGCGATATCAACGTTTGTTACATCAAATGAAAAATATTCAATATTATCAAATTTAATATCTGATAATTGACCTTCTTTTTTTGCTTTTTGTAGAACTTTCATTTGATTTGCACATGATGAACAATATTTTATCCAAGAACTTACAACTACAATTTTTCCTTCAGATAGAGCTTTATTAAATAAATCTTTATCAAAAGTTGCTTTTTTTTCTATTGCATTTGCACCAAATGTAAGGAAACAAAAAATAAAAATAAAAATTTTTTTCATAAATTAATTATAAATTTATACACTTTTAAAAATGTAAAAATACTTTATATTGACACATGGGGTGCCAATTTAGGCTGAGAAAAACCCGATGAACCTGTCCGGTAATTCAGAAAGGGAAGAATGGAACAAGTAAACTTATTAAGTCAATCCTCTACAATTATATTAACCTTACTTATATGTGGTATATTTTTGATTGTTGGAATTGCTTATTCTAAAAAATATCAAGGTATAAATAATTATTTAGTTGCAAATAGATCTGTTGGAACGTTTTCATTAACTACAAGTTTAGTTGCTTCAGCATTGGGCGCATGGATACTATTTGGACCAGCTTCCGCAGCAACATGGGGAGGTATTGGAGCAGTAATAGGCTATGCTTTAGGAACGGCATTTCCTTTATTTATTTTAGTTTATTTAGGTAAAAAATTTAGAACATCATATCCTAAAAGAAAAACTTTAACCGAAGTTATTAGAATAAGATTTGGATCTAAATTATTTAAATTAATTTTATTTCTATCTATTTTTTATATGACTATATTTTTAATTGCAGAAGTAACAGCTGTATCAATTTTAATCAATTATATATCTGGAACTGATTTATGGATTAGTGCTTTTATAATAATTTCTAGTTCACTTGCTTATACTTTGTACGGTGGATTAAGGGCCTCAATTTTTACTGATAACATTCAATTTATAATTTTGGGCTTATTATTATTTATTAGCTTTTATTTTTTAATTTCATTTAACTATAATGATTTTAATTTTGAATTTATTAAAAAAAATAAATCGAATTTATTAAGTTCAAATTATGTTGCAAATTATACAGCCGGGTTGACTTTTTTTATTGCTGTTGCTGCTACTAATCTTTTTCACCAAGGTAATTGGCAAAGAATTTATGCAGCAAAAAATAATGAAGTTTTAATCAAAAGTTTAATATTTTCTTTTATAATTATTATTCCAGTTGTTTTTTTTATGGGCTTTAGTGGATTGGTTGCGGTTTCTCAAAATAGTAGCATTATTCCAGACCTTGCATTCTTTTCATTGTTGTTAAAAGAACAAAGCTTTTATTTATCAATAATTATTTTAGTTTTAGCTTTATCTTTAACTATAAGTAGTATTGATACATTGATAAATGCTATTTCAAGCTTAATAATAGTTGATGGAAACAAAATTATTAATTTTAAGGAAAATTATTTAAAAGAATCTAAAAAAATTATAGTTTTATTATCTTTAATTGTATTTTTTGTTGCATCAAAAGGTTTAAGTATTCTGTATCTGTTTTTACTCGCAGATCTTTTTTGTTGTGCTGCAGTTTTAACCATATTCTATAGTTTTTACTCAAAATCTATAAATGAAAAAAATGGATATATATCAATTATTAATGGTTTAATAGTCGGCATATTATTTTTTCCAAGTCTAGACTTTTCTAAATCCATATTAGTAGGTATAATTTTTCCTATTGATTTCTTTCCATCATTTGTTTCACAATCATTGCTATTTTTTTCATTTATTTTTGCTACATTTGTGCCAATTTTTACTTGGAAATTAAAATAACTAATGAAAAGCTGTTATTAAATTAATTATTATAATATAATATTAAATATGTTTAATTTTATAATACCATTTATGATTTTAATTCTCGTGGTTGTGTTCATCCATGAGTATGGACATTATTATTTTGCAAAAAAATATGGTGTTGGAGTAACTGACTTTTCCATTGGTTTCGGAAAAGAAATATTTGGCTGGAACGATAAATCTGGAACTAGATGGAAAATATGCTGGATACCTCTTGGTGGATACGTAAAATTTTTTGGTGATAGAAATGTTTTTTCTCAAGCAGACCAAGAAGAATTGTTGAAAAAGTATAAAAAAGAAGACCAAGAAAAGCTATTTGTAACAAAACCTTTATATCAAAGAGCGTTAATTGTTGCAGGTGGACCTATGGCTAATTTTATTTTAGCTATATTTATATTTTTATTCATTTATATGTTTGTAGGTAAAGATTTTACCCCAGCAATAATCGATGAAGTTCAAAAAGAAAGTCCAGCAGAAATTGCTGGTATGAAAAAAAATGATATTATTCTTGAAATTGATAACATTGAAGTACAGAGCATTCTTGATGTCTCAAAATTGATTGCGATGTCAACTTCAGAATTCATTGATTTTAAAGTTTCAAGATATGATCAAGAAATTTTATTAAAAGTAAAACCAAATCTTGTCGAAGGGGAAGATAATTTAGGAAACAAAATTAAAAAAAGAATGGTTGGCATTAGATTGAGTCCTTATAATAATGAAATTAATCACGTTAAATTAGGCCCCGCAAAAGCATTTACTCATGCTTTAAATGAAGTTTATTTTGTAACAGCATCGTCTTTGAAGTATTTAGCGTCAATGTTCACTGGTTCTGGCGATACATCTCAATTAGGTGGACCCATCAGAATAGCCAAAATTTCTGGTCAAGTTGCTGAATTTGGAATCATTCCTTTTGTAAGTATGATGGCATATATTTCTATTAGCTTAGGATTAATCAATCTTTTCCCAATACCTTTGTTAGATGGTGGACATTTAATGTTTTATGCATTTGAAAAGCTTTTAGGTCGTCCTCTAAGTCAAAAAACTCAAGAAGGATTTTTTCGAATCGGCATGTTTTTATTACTTTCTTTAATGTTTTTTGCCACTTTTAATGATCTTAAAGATTTAGGCTTATTTTAAGGGTTTTTTAACAACTAAAAAAACCATATAAAACAATACTTTTTTAACACTACATATTGTTATTTTTTTTTTTATACATACTAAAAAAAAGCTTGAAATATCAACTATTTTGTTAAGTATACACTCATAAACCTTTAAAACCGGAGCTAAAATGAACAAGAAACAATTAGTCGCGAAATTGGCTGGTTCTTTAAATCAAAGCAAAGCAGATGCTGAGCGTACTTTTGATACTATTACCAATACTATTTTGGATGCATTAAAAGGTGATGATTCAGTAAAAATAGCTGGTTTTGGTACTTATAAAGTTGCCAAAAGAAAAGCCCGAATTGGACGAAATCCAAGAACTGGAGAACAAATCCAAATCGCTGCATCGCAAAAGGTAAAATTTTTACCTGCAAAAGCGCTTAAAGAAGTTTTTAATAAGTAAACTTTTTTTAACAGTCTTTGTTAAATTTTTTTAAATTTAGCAAAGGCTGTTACTATATGCAAGTACTGCATACCTATTTTTCTTAACATTCGTTAGTCATTAATTTTTTTAAAATTATAAAGACTACTCTACAAAAGGAGTTTTATGATTAAAAAATTAAAAAAATTTATCGGCCCAATGGTCGGTTTATTTTTTTTACTTAATATGACAAGTGTTGCTAGCGCAGAAACAACCGTGTCTGCTGAAGTTGGGTTTATATTTAATACATTTTTATTTTTAGTTTGTGGATTTCTAGTTATGTTTATGGCTGCTGGTTTTGCCATGCTCGAATCTGGAATGGTTACATCTAAAAGTGTATCTGTAATCTGTGCAAAAAATATAGGATTGTTTTCGATAGCTGGAATTATGTTTTGGCTATTTGGATATAATCTTGCTTATGGAATACCTGAAGGAGGATTTATTGGTAAATTTATTCCTTGGTCTGATGGAAGTAAAGTTGAAACTGGATATTCTGATGGTTCTGATTGGTACTTTCAAATGGTATTCTGTGCAACTACAGTTTCTATTGTTTCAGGAACTTTAGCAGAAAGAATAAAGTTATGGCCGTTCTTTTTATTTGCAGCATTATTGTCAGGCATCATTTATCCAATCGTAATGGGTTGGCAATGGGGAGGTGGCTGGTTAGCTGTCAGAGGATTTTCTGATTTTGCTGGATCAACACTTGTTCACTCAACAGGTGGTGCAGCTGCTTTAGCAGGGGCAATATTATTAGGTCCAAGAATTGGAAGATTCGCAAAAGCAGGAGCTCCAGCTCCAGTTAAGCCATTTGCAGCATCTTCTATACCACTAGTAACAATAGGAGTATTTATTTTATGGCTAGGTTGGTTTGGATTTAACGGTGGATCTCAACTTGCTATGGGAACTGCTGACGATGCAATTGCTGTATCAAAAATATTTATCAACACTAATCTAGCTGCCTGTGGAGGTGTAATGGCCTGCGCAATAGTAACTAGATTGATGTATGGTAAAACTGACGTAGTCCAAATGTTAAATGGTGCAATAGGTGGATTAGTTGCAATAACAGCTGAACCTTTCATGCCAACTCCAATAGCTGCTATTTTGATTGGTGCAGTAGGGGGAATAATAGTAATATTTGGAACTAAACTTTTATTTCACTTTAAAATTGATGATGTTGTAGGAGCTGTACCAGCACACTTATTTGCTGGAATATGGGGAACCTTAGCAGTGCCTATTACAAACTCAGGCGCAAATTTTGGAACTCAGTTACTGGGCGTAATCTCCATAAATGTATTTGTTTTTGTCGTAGCTTTTATAGCTTGGTTATTAATGAAAAATACTATGGGTATTAGACTGAGCAAGGAAGCTGAATTAAAAGGTACAGATGTTTCTGAAACAGGCGTCATTGCTTACGCTATAAGAGATTAAAGTCTTTCTTGTTCTAGTCTCTCTAATTAGTTGACTAAACTAGGAACAAGTAAGTTTAGAGGGTTTCTTTAAAAGGAACCCTCTAAATATCGAGGCCTTTTGGACCTCCGCTCCTGTGATCAGGCCAAAAGGTCTCTAAATATTTAAGTGATTTTTTTTTACTTATTTTCCAACCATAATTTATTTGGATCCACGTTTGGAGAAATACCATAAATTGAATTTATATTTGTAAAATGAACAGCTAATGAAGGAATTGGACTAAAACAATATTCTTTTTTGTAAATTTCGTGCAGAGGTTTTTCAAATGGGTAATGTTCTTGTTCACACATGCTTATTAGTCGAGTAAAATGCTTATTAACCATCTTTTTGCTTGTTAAAAATGTACACAAAGTTTGATCAACTCTTCTCCAATGAAGAGAATTTCCAATTAAAATATTTGTTTTGCTTGGTTCCAGGTAAAGATAAGGGTAGTCAATTGGACATATGAATAATTCATCATTGAATAATGTTGAAAGTTTTTCATAAGTATAAATCATTTCTTCAATAGAATTATTTTTATGTAAGTAATCATCTTCAACAAAATATATTAAATCATCAGAGTTTTTTGCTAAATCGAGAGATTGTTTAATGTTTGCCATATTAGATTTTTGATTTTCTGATACAGGTTTATTTTGTTGGTTAATACTTTTTATTGATGAGCCATATTTTTCAAAATTAAGATTAACCACTTCATATTCAAAAAATTGGTTATTCAAAATCTTATTATACTCTTCAATTATTTTTTTTCCTGAATTGTGGTCTATGATTGTAAATTTTATTCCAATCGTATTAAATATTTTTTTTGAATAATTTAAGGATTTAACTAAGGATTTAAGTGTTCTTAAAGAATACTCGTATTTATCTTTGCTATATATTCTATTTTTAGATTGAGATAACATATTTACAGAAGCACAGCTTCTTAAAATAATATGTAGAGATTTTACTGGTCTTTTAATCTCTAGTTTTCCTAAGGGCAAAGTAATTGAATAAACCCCTTCTTTTGACAAATTTTCATATCCATATTTATCTAGGGAATCAATTGAATAGTTACTTTGATCAATTATTTCAAATCCAAAAAGGCGATTTAATTTAATTAATAATCTCTTAATAATTGATTTTTTTTTCTTTATTTTTATTTCTTTCACAATATATATTATATTTTAAAATGAATATTAAATCACCACAAACTCTTGTAAATGAAGCAATGAATGAAATTACTACAATTTCTCCCTCAGAAGCATTAGAAATGTTAAACAAGAATCAATGTAATTTAATTGATATTAGAGATGCGGTTGAATTACAAAAACTAGGTAGAATTGAAAACTCACTCCATATTTCAAGAGGTTTGCTTGAGTTCTCAATTCATCCTGAAAGTCCATTTGTTCAAAATAATAATTTAGACCTAAATAAAGAGACAGTATTATTTTGTGCTGCAGGAGGAAGATCAGCATTGGCAGTTAAGACTTTGAAGGAGATGGGTTTTAAAAAGGTTTCACATATTGAGGGAGGATTTGGCAATATGTCTAGCTCTGGTTTTAAAGTAATTAAATAATTATTTAATCAAACAAACTTATTTTTTTTGCAAAGAAAATTCTTATAATCCAATACATCACCAATCCAATTGGCCCAATAAAATAAGTAAATATTAATGGTATGATATTTAAATATTTAGACATCAAATATTTTTGACTATCTCTTACTATCCATGCTGCACAAAATAAATTTATTGATAAAAAATGTATCCAAATTAATATTATAAATAATTCATTTTCAAATAAATTAGCTAAATTATATATCCCCAAATATAGTTCGAAATTTTCAAGAAAATCATATCCTTCATTGTAAAAATAAAAGATTAAATAAACGTAAACACACCCTAAAATTAAAAATGGAAGAATTGATGTTGTTAAAATTCCACAAATTTTAGACTGAGGGAAAAATATTAGTATAAACCAAAAGGGCATTACTCCATAGGTTAGCCACAAGTAGATCATTTCTATTGAAAAAAATGCTGATATTTGATCAATCATATTATTTTATAATATATTAAATAAATCAATGATTCCTATAAAAAATAAAAAAAAAAACACTTGAAGTAACCGTTGAGGAGATGCGGAATTTTGCGTTTAATTATATAGAAAAATTTGCACCATCAAAACAACAATTAAAAACTTATTTACTAAAAAAGTACTTAAAATCTAAAATACCAAATGTTAAAAAAAATAATATTAATGATCTAATTGATATAGTTATAGAAGATTTAGAAAAATCCAAGTTTATCAATGATAAGTTTTATTCAGAATCTAAAGCAAAAAGTTTAATCCAGAAAGGATCGTCAATTAATAAAATTAGAAATTTTTTAATAAATAAAGGAGTTGGTGAAAAGTATATTAAAAATACAATTGATAAAATTCAAACAAATAATGAAGATCAAGATTTTTTTTCTGCAATCAAAATATGTAAAAAAAAAAGAATTGGACCAAATAGAGAAGAAGACAATAGAGTACTTTTTTATAAAAAAGATATGGGTGTTTTGGCAAGATCTGGATTTGATTTTGAAGTTTCAAAAAGAGTTATGGATCTCGATAAGGATGAATATTTAAAAATTATTAATCTTCTTTAGTTTTTTTGTCATTTTTTTTTAGATAATATTCAACTCTGTTTCTTATATAGTTTTTCACAAACACAAATATCAATAAACCAAATATTGACACTGAAACTATTATAATTAATATTATTCTTAATTGTTCACTCATTAAAGATTGTTACTTCTTTTTAAAATTAAACTTGGATTTTTGAAATTTTCTTTTCCATACAAAATTTCATTACCATCAAAATCAGTTATTATACCACCAGCAGATTGAAGTATTGCGTGACCGGCAGCAATATCCCACTCACAAGCTCTAGGTTCTGCAACATAACCATCAAACTCTCCAGAAGCTATTACACAAAATTTTAATGAGCTTTTCATTTTTACAAATTCCTTTACTCCAATTTTTTTATGAATTTTTTCTATTTCAGGTTTTATTT
>CACHFK010000003.1 GCA_902579085.1 uncultured Pelagibacteraceae bacterium
GGGATCTTGTAGAACGCCCGCTGCATTTACAAATATTTATGGTTTTAGGCCAACACCAGGCCTTATTCCAGATTACCGAACTAACCCTAAGAAAGATAAACTTCCTATTCTATCTACCCCAGGATGTATGGCAAGAACACCAAATGATTTGTCAATCATTTTAGATATTGTTTCTGGAGAACATAAATCTGACCCATATTCATTTAGTTTAAAAAATAAATTTAAAGAAACTGAACTTAAAGATGAAGATTTTTCAAATATAAAAATTGGCTGGTTAGCAGATATGAATGCAAATTATAAATTTGAAATAGGAATACGGATATAGCAAATAAAAATGAAGCCATAGAAAAAAATAAGGTTAAAATAGAAAAATTAAAAATAAAGATTAACTCAAGTTATTTATGGGATAGTTGGTGTATTTTGAGAGCAAAAAGTATATACGAAGATGTGATTACTATGGAACTTAAAGATATTAATGAAATGACCTCACAAGCTATTTGGGAGTATAATAAAGGGTTTAAATTAAATGAAGAAAATATCAAAAAAGCAATGAGTTTAAGAGAAATTTGTAATGAAGAAGTAGAAAAAATTTTTCAAAATTATGATTTCTTAGCTATACCTTCACAACAAGTATTTCCTTTTGATAAAAATTTACAATATCCAAATCAAATTAATAACGAAAATCTTGATACCTATCATAGATGGATAGAGGTTCATATTCTTTCTAGTCTATTAAATTTGCCGACAATAAATGTCCCAATTGGATTTAATAAAGATGGATTGCCATTAGGGATGCAAATAATTGGAAAAAAATATGAAGATTTAAAAATTTTAACATTTGCAAAAAGATACGAACAAATTTTTGTGCATTCTAAATCTAAACCTAAGTTGAATTAATGAGCAGACATCCACATCATTATAGAATCGCAATTGCATTAGCAATTTCAGCAGGTGCTTGGGGAATTTATTGGTTGCCGCAAAGAATTTTAGAAGAAGGTGGATTGACAGGAGGGTGGGGTACTATTGCACAAATGATAATAGGTGTATTAATTTTAATACCTATTTCTATTTGGAGAATGTTTAAAGGCAAGTCCTCAGGTCTCGAATTGCCTCTAACTGGATTACTAATTGGAGCAGGTTTTATTTGTTACGCATTGAGTTTTCTTCTAACTGATGTTGTTCGTGCATTGATACTTTTTTATATGACACCTATCTGGACTACAATTTTTGAGATTTTATTTTTAAAAAAAAGACCAGGTTTAGTAAGAGTGGTAACTTTACTTTTGGCTCTTGGTGGTTTGTGGATAGTTTTTAGCAAACAAACTGTTTTACCACTACCTGAAAATTCAGGAGACTGGTTAGCATTAGCTGGAGGTGCAATATTTGCTGGTGGAATGATACGTCTAGAAGTAGCTAAGTACGATGGTGTATTTCCATTGATTTTTTCTTTCTTTTTTTATGGAGCTATATTCAATATTTTTGCAGGCTTTTTTTTAGCAGATTATCTTGGTCCAATGCCAGCGGCAGACGCATTTATTTCTATGGCTTCATTTTTATTTGCTATATCCGTATTCTATTTTATTCCCACAGGTATAGTTATTCTTTGGGCTCCAAGTAAATTAGGTGCTGGATTGTGCTCCATACTCTTTCTCTCAGAGATAATTGTTGGTGTAATTAGTTCAAGTATTTTAACAAATGAGCCTTTTGGGTGGAGGGAGATTGCAGGAAGTTCAATGATAGTAGTAGGTGGTATTTTAGCTGTAGTTTTGGCACCAAAAAATGAAAAATAATTTAGATTTATAAATCACTATTTACAACTTCATCCATCATACAAATCATATCTTTTTTATAGTTATCATCTGTACCTGAAGGTGTATCAATGACTGAGAAAAAAGAAGCAACTATTCCAGTTTTCATATTTGCTGCCAAAAATTGTCCACCTAAACCTGAATGTCCTATCCAATTACCTGATTTCATTACTGAATTCGAGTAATGTACAAATTTATCTTTTGTAAACTCTAAATATTTTGTTCCCTTATTATTTAAGGTTTGATCAAAAAAAGAAGATGATCCAATATTTCTATTTTCTACTCCCAATCCTTTCCTTGAAAACAAAAGAGCAAATCTTAAAAAATCTCTAGAAATTAAACATCCACCTCCTGAAATCCATGGCATACCAAATCTATCCGTTCCCATATATAACGCATCCTCAAATCCCGCAGCTTCAACAGCATCAAGCACCCAGTCTTTTAATTTTTTTTTACTAACTTTTTCAATTAAAAGACCTATGACATCAGTATTTGCTGATTTATAATGAGAAAATTCAGTATTATTTTTTAAATCTTTGTTTTTATTAGACTCAATTTTGTTTAAAAATTCTTCCTGTCCAATTTTTTCATTTAAATTCTTCGGAAGTCTCCAACCACATACAGGTTCATGCAAATATGACGATGTAAAAGGATCTGTATAGTCTTCACTATATGCATTTTCGATGTTCATATCTAAAACATCTTGGATTGTAGCTTCAGCATATCCAGTTCCAATATTTGGTAAATATTTTGATATTTTGTTTTTAAGACTTATAATTTTTTTTTCAACAAGCTCACCAATAAATAAATTTACAAATATTTTTGTAATAGACATGATTGTTTGTGGAGTTTTATCAGTAAAATCATTCGCATATTTTTCATAAAGAATATCTTGATCTTTTCCAACTAACAAAGAACAAAAATATTTATGATTAACCATTTTTTTTACAGAAGGGATATTTTCAATATTTTTGTTTTGTTTTGTATTTAGTTTTAAAACTAAATCCGATCTATATAACAAACCATATCTATTTATTTTATGTAAATTTCTATATCCTTCTCTTCGAGTTTCAGGCAAATACCATTTTGGTTTATTGTCTCTCAAAACAACAAGACTTGGATTAGCCTCACTCTTCAGCTTATCGTTATTCATTAGTATTCATTATTTTATTTTTTTAATACGGCTATTGCTTTTATTTCCTCAACTCCTAATCCACAACATCCGCCAATAATTTGAGCTCCACTTTTGAGCCAAGATTTAGCATACTCTAAATAGTCATTAGGAGTAACATCATCCGCAAATTTCCAATGAGGTTTTTCATAGTGCCCAGTGTTTGGATATACACCCAATATTCCACTAAAGTTTTTTTTTGCAACTTCTATTGCTTTTCCAGTAACACTAATGTCACTATGAGCAATTAAAATTGGACCTTTATGAAGCTTGGCAAATCTATTCAAAGAGTTTTCAAAGTTTTCGTAAATTTCAGGAGGTGAGTCCATAGAATCGTTGTAACCAAGCATTACATTTTTAGTTATATCATCAATCACACAAGAAACAGAAAGCCAAACAGGTATATTTATTTTAACTGAACATTCTATCATTGTCTGAACAATATCTGCTTGAGATGACATTGCTTCTAAAATAATTAAATCAACTCCTTCTTCTGTTAAAATTTTTAATTGTTCATTAAAGCCCGGTATCATCGCTTTAACACCAAGTTTATAATAACTTCCTGATGCTGATACACTTCCAGCTAAAGCAATATTTTTTTTTGAGTTTTCAATTGCTTTTTTTGCTATTTCAACACTTTTTTGATTGAACCTTTCAATTGAGTCTTCTAGTCCATAGTTTTTCATTGATATAGGCGTGGAAGCATATGTGTTTGTGGTAATTACGTCAGCTCCAGCTTCTATGTAATCTTCATGAACTTTTCTTACTAATTCTGGAAACTCGACAGAGCATGTACCACACCATAAATTTTTATCCATTTTAGCTCCACTTTTTTCAAGTTCCGAGCCCATGGCCCCATCTAAAATTACTAATTTTCTATTATCTAATTTTTCTTTGATAATTTGGTATGACATTAAGTTTTATTATTTGTGAAAGCACAAATTTTGTTTCCATCTAAGTCGCGAATATAGGAATAGTAAACACCTGAATTCGAAGGTCTTTCTCCACCTGAACCTTCGCTTTTACCACCTGCATTTAATCCAGTTTCATGAAATTTATCAACCATTTGTCTTGAGGTTGTAATAAATGAAACTTGTGTTCCATTACCATTGGTGGCTTTTTCTTTATTAAAAGGTTTGGTGACATAAAATTCAATTTCATTTGGTTTATCCATAGGTGCATACGCAGCATATTCTGGATCTGTTTCTACTCTTTTTAAATTAAGTTCTTTCAAGACATCATCGTAAAAGATTATAGCTTTATCTAAATGATTAGTGCCAACCATAACATAACCAATCATATTAGCTTGGCCATCCTGTTACAGTTTTAACTTCTAAATATTCTTCTAAACCCCAAACACCGCCTTCACGACCATTACCAGACTGTTTGAATCCGCCAAAAGGCGTTCCAGAGTCTGCTCCATTACCGTTGATATATATTGTTCCAGCATTTAATCTTCTTGCAACTCTTTTTGCTTTTTCTTTATCTTCTGTTTGTAAATAATTTCCTAAACCATATTCAGTTTCGTTTACTATATTTACAGCTTCATCTTCTGTCTCAAATGGGATAATTGATAAAACTGGACCAAAAATTTCTTCTTTCGCAATTCTCATATCATTTGTGACATCTGTAAAAATTGTCGGTTTTATAAAATAACCTTTGTTTAATCCACCAGGTAATTCAGGACCTCCCGCAGCTAAAGTTGCACCTTCATCAATACCACTTTGAATTAAATTAATAATTTTATCATACTGAACTTTAGAAACCACTGGTCCAATATGGTTTCCTTTTTTAGAAGCATGATCTACTTTAATTAAATTTGCTTCATCAACTGCTTCTTTTACCGCTCTGTCATAAATTGATCTTTCAACGAGCATTCTAGTAGGTGCATCACATGATTGGCCTGAATTACTCATTACATTTCTTATTCCATCACGCACTGCATTAGGGTAGGAGTCTGCAAAAACTATATTTCCTCCTTTACCTCCAAGTTCCAGGCATACTTTTTTGATTGTTTCGGCACCATTTTTTAAAATTAATTTTCCAGCTCTCGTTGATCCTGTAAAAGAAACTAGGTTAATATCTGGGTGACTAGAAATATCTGTTCCCACTCCAACACCATCTCCATTTACCAAGTTAAACACACCTGGAGGAAATCCTGCTTCATCAATCATTTCAGCAAATATCATTGCAGAAAGTGGAGCTATTTCTGAAGGTTTATGTATCATTGTGCATCCAGTAGCAAAAGCAGGTACCACTTTTAAAGCTATTTGATTTATTGGCCAATTCCATGGTGTGATAAGTCCACATACACCTATTGGCTCATAACAAATATGATTATTTGATTTAGTATCAAATCGGTGATCAAATTTAAACTCTTTTAATCTTAAAATAAAATCTTCTAGATGAGATTGTCCGGTAGCTGTTTGTACATCAGTTGCCCAATCCATCGGAGCTCCCATTTCTGTAGAAATAGCATCGACCATTTCAGAATATCTTTTTTTATAAATGCTTAAGAGTTTTTCTAATAACTTTATTCTTTCTTCTTTAGAACTATCTTTCCAGCTTTTGAATGCTTTTTTTGCAGCATCTACAGCTGCATTAGTATCTTTTTTTGATCCAAGTGAAATAATCGCACAAGTTTCTTCAGTTGATGGGTTTATGACTTCAAAATCATTAGGTTTGTTCGGCGAAACCCACTCTCCATTTATATAAAATTTTTTTTTATCTAACATACATACATCCTATCATATAATTTTTATTAACTAAATTCTTTGAGAATTTTGTCTCTATGCTCGTCTAAATCAGGAATATCACCTCTTGTTTCTTTGTCATCATACGTAGACATTTTAATAGGATTTCCAGCTGATTTAAACTCACCAATCTTCTTATGATATGATTTAATTATCATATTTCTTTCTTTTATCTGCGGATTTTCAACCGCTTGCTTGATGTTAAAAATTGGACCACATGGTATTTTTAAACTTTCCATTTCTTTAATCCATTCTTTAGTTTTTTTTAATTTTAATTTTTCTTCAAATATTTTTTTAAGTGAGTCCATATTTTCACATCGTAAAGAATTTGTTTTAAATCTTTCGTCTTTAGATATGGTTGGAATTTCTAGTACATTACAAAGATTATTAAATAATTTATCATTCCCAGCAGCAATTATTATATAACTATCTTTTGTTTTAAATGCCTCAAAAGGAGCAATAGATGGATGTCTAGATCCCATTGGTTTGGGAATTTCATTTTTTGATAAATATCTTGCAATGGCATTTTCTAAAATAGCAATCTGACAATCCAACATAGATACATCTATAAATGCACCTTTACCTGTTTTTTGTCTATCATAAAGTGCCGCGTTTATTCCTATAGCTGTAAACAATCCAGCTGTAATATCTCCAATTGAAGTACCGACTCTCGTAGGTTCAGATTCAGGATGGCCAGTTACACTCATTAGCCCACCCATACCTTGTACAACCATATCGTATGCAGGTAATTCTTTTAAAGGTCCTGTTTGCCCAAATCCCGAAGCAGAAGCATAAATTAGTTTAGGATATTTTGTACTGACATCTTTCCATCCATATCCCCATTTTTCTAATGTACCTGGCTTAAAATTTTCAACCAAAATATCTGCTTTAGATAAAATTTTATCAAAAATTTTTTTATCGTCTTCGTTTTTTAAATTAAGAGCTATACTTTCTTTTCCTCTATTCAATGACATAAAGTAAGCTGAGTAATTTTCAATAAATGGACCAAATTTTCTTGAGTCGTCACCAATTTCTGGGGCCTCAATTTTTATAACACGAGCTCCAAGATCTGAAAGTATCATAGTGCAATATGGTCCTACCAAAACCCTAGTTAAATCAACAACTAATAAATTTTTTAAAGGTCCATTCATAATATAATTTAATCCGCCAAACCGTCAGATCTCTCTTTATTTCTCTCTAAATGAATTGGCAATACTTTTCCATAAATTGCTTTTGAGTGTTCAGGAGTATTTACTCTCCAAGGATCTAAGACATAAGACGGAATGCACAAATACCTTGAGTTGTCTCCTTCCACTTTGGTCACTCTATGAAGTGTAAAACGTCCTTTAAATATTTGTAAATCTCCTGGTTCTAAAACTAGCTGTCTGACTCTTGTTCGGTCACCATTAATAACTTTTCTCACTTCATCAAAATTTTCATTTCCTGGTTCTCTAATATTTGGACAATATTCAAATATTCCTCCTTTATCTGGCTTTTGAATCATTATACTTAAAGTAAATTCACAACTATCAAAGTGCCATGGAAGAATTCCATCAGTTTTCATTACATTATAAGCATGACATGCTAATGGGTCAGCCCATCTATAAATTGGAGATATGTTTAAACATGCTGAAACAAAATTTAGAAGTTCTTCAGTTTCATACAAAAATTTCATTTCCGAATCTTTTGGAAAACAATCCGAATTTAAATATCCATTATATCTTTTCATAAATAATCTTTTAGGATGATCTTTTGGAAGAGCAGGGTCGTCAGAGGAATATAAATATGCATTAATACTTTCTTTTGACATATAAACCTCATGAAGTTGTTTCTTTAACTCTGTTTTCATCAGCTCTAAAGATTTAGGTAAAATAAAATTTGGTATGGTGGAGCAGCTATATTGATCTAGATCTTTTTTACACTTTTTAATTAAATTTTTTATTTTCTCAGACTCTAAATTGTTAATAGGGTATTTATCTAAATCTACAATGTTGCTTAAATTTTTTTTCATAATTATTGGATATAATTATGATTTTGATAAAGATTTTTGCAATTCTTTATTTGATATATATCCTTTTACATTTCCTTTTTTATCAACTACCTCACAGTTAGCATTTGTACAAACTACTTGTGGAAGAAACTCTTCAACAAATTGATCTTCTCCAATTTTTATTAAATTATTTTTATCTATACCGTTTGCTTGATCACTAGGTTTCATAATAATTTTTGCTTTTAGTACCTTTGCCCTGTTAACATCTTTAACAAATGCTTCAACATAATCATCCGCTGGTCTCATTATAATATCAACTGGGGTACCAACTTGTACTAATTTTCCAGCATTTAGAATGCCAATATGGTCACCTAACCTTAGCGATTCATCTAGGTCATGAGTAATAAATACAATTGTTTTTTTTAATTCTGATTGAAGGTCTAATAATTGTTTTTGCATATCACTTCTTATTAAAGGATCTAAAGCTGAAAACGCTTCATCCATTAACATAATATCCGTATCAGTGGCTAATGCTCTTGCCAACCCAACTCTTTGTTGCATTCCTCCAGAAAGCTGATTTGGATATTGGTTTTCAAATCCTGTTAAACCAACCGCTTCAATTTTTTCCATAGAAACTTTATTTCTTTCCTCATCACTCTTTCCTTGCATTTCCAGACCGTAGCCAACATTTTGTATTACTGTTTTATGAGGAAACAGACCAAATCTTTGGAAAACCATACTCATTTTATGTCTTCTAAAATCTATAAGACTTTCTGTATTAAGAGACATTACATTTGTGCCTTCAATTAATATATCTCCATCAGTAGGATCTATAAGTCTATTTAAATGTCTAATTAAAGTAGATTTTCCAGATCCAGATAAACCCATACAGACAAAAGTTTCACCTTCTTCAATTTTTAAAGAAACATTGTCTAATCCAACAGTATGTCCAGTCTTTTCTAATACTTCATCTTTGGTTGCCCCATCCTTCACCATTGGAAGAACAGATTTTGGGTTTGAACCAAATATTTTATAAACGTTGTTAATTTCTATTTTTGACATTTTTTTAAAGCTTTTAACAGGAGCTACAATTACATTAAAGCAAAGAAAAAAATTCATTTCAACCATTAATTGCATTGACAATTTATAACCAGTAAATAATCATAAGTTGATGGTTCAAATAGATAAAATTGAAAAAGGTAGATCTGACCTCAAAATAAAGTGGAGTGACGGAGAAGAAAGTAAGTTTAATTATTTGTGGTTAAGAGATAATTGCCCAACAGCGCATGATAAAGACTCTCGTCATAGAATGTTTAATATTTTAAATGTTTCAAAAGATATTTGCGTAAAAAATTTTGAGATTAATAAATCTGGTTCACTCCAAGTTCAGTGGAGTGAAGGAGAACACACAAGTTATTATGACATAAAATGGCTCAGAAAAAATTGTTATACAATTAAAAGTAAAACAGAATATGTGTCACCATATGATCTTTGGGATAAAAATTTAAAAAATAAATTGAACACAATCTGCATAGAACATGATGAAATTTTAAATTCAGACGAAGGTTTAATAAAATGGCTAGAACTTTTACATCACAAAGGTATTGCTATAGTTAAAAATGCCCCAGTAGAAAAAAAATCTGCTTTTCCTCTTTTAAACAGAATAAGCCATATAAGAGAAACATTCTTTAAAACACCTTTTGAAGTAATTAATATACCAAAACCAAATAATTCTGCTTACACAGCTCATGCTCTAAGGAATCATATGGATTTACCTTGGTTTGAACTGCCGCCAGGATATCAATTTCTTCATTGTTTAGTTAATTCAGCTAATGGAGGAGACTCATCCGCAGTGGATGCTTTTGCCGTTGCTAAATACTTAAAAGAAAATGAAAATGAAATTTTTAAAACTTTAGTAAAAGTTCCGCTGAAATTTAAAGATACAGATTATACACAAGAGTCTCATAGAGGTTTTCATGCTCCAGCCATTAGTTTAACAAAGGACGGAGATTTTCATGACATAAGATTTAGTGTTGCTACAATGGACGTATTAGATTGTCATCCTGATCTTATGGAGGATGTTTATAAGGCACATCATAGATTTGGAAATTTATTACATGATAAAAGATTTCAAATAAATTTTCGTTTAGAACCAGGTGATATTTACTCATTTAATAATAGAAGAGTATTGCATGGTAGAACAGAATTTGATCCAAGCTCAGGTCATAGACATTTGCAGGGTTACTATATGGATAGAGATGAAATTATTGGAAGATTAAATTATCTAAAAAAATAATTTTACAAATTTTCAAATATTAAACAATTATTTTTACAATATTTTTTAAATTCTGATTTTTTTTTAATTGTATAAAAGTATTTCTTAACTTTTATTTTTTGAATACTTCTACTATCAAGAAATATTTTGTCCAGTATACAATAATTTATTTTCTGATTTTTGGATTTTTTTATAATAGTTTTTAAGCTTGATCTATTAGAGAAAGATAATCCTGTTTTAATGTTTGATTTGATTTTTAGTAAATTATAAATATTTTTATGTTTGAAAGAAATAAATATACATTTTTTGTATTTAGAAGTTTCACTAATTAGTTTTTTAAGAATTTTGTTTGAAAAATAAGGTTTTATTTCAATTAATAAAGGGAAGTTATTTTTTGATGCTTTTAAAACTTCGCCTAGTAGTGGTATAGGTTTTTTTTTATTAATACTTAATTTTTTTATATAAGAATAATCTAAATTTTTAACACTTAAATTTTTTTTAAAAATTCTATTTAAAGTAAAATCATGAAAACATATAAATTTATTATCTTTTGTTAAATGAATATCTGTTTCAATTCCATAACCTAAGTTAAATGATTTTTTGAATGAGCTAAGAATATTTTCTTTAAATTTCTTATTTACTATTCCTCTATGAATTATGTGCATAAAATTTTATAATTCATATCCCTTTTGTTCATCTTCATTATCAATTAACTCATCTGGAAAACCTTCAGCTCTAAAGTTAATTTTGTTTAAATCCTCCATTCTTTTTACAATCATGGAAGACCATGCTCTAGAACCATATTTTTCTTTTCCATCTTTAAAAATTTCAACAACTTTTGGAGATATTTCTAGTGGAGTTTTTAATTTTTTTGCTAATTGATCAAATAAACTTGTGTCCTTTAATACCAAATCCATAGTAAAATTAATATTATATGATCCATTTAAAATAACTTGGCTTTCCGTTTCATGAACAAAAGAATTTCCAGATGATACTGCTATTCCCTTATAAACTTTAGAAAGATCTAGATTTGATTTTTTAGCAACTGTCCAAGCTTCTCCTAGAGCAACTAAATGAACTGAGGCTAGGTAATTAGTAATAACTTTTAAAATTGATGCTGACCCAAGCTCCCCTGTATGTAAAACTTTTCTTCCCATTGTAGTTAGTGCTGGTAAAATTTTTTCAAAAGCGGTTCGTTCTCCACCTACAAAAATTGCAATATTTCCAGTCGCAGCTCTATGGCAGCCTCCACTTACAGGACCATCTAAAGGAATAGCTTTTTTTTCAATTACTTTTTTACCAATTCTTTTGACTTCTGAGTCGTCTGTCGTACTCATTTCTAACCAAATTTTATTTTCTGAAAGTCCATTTAAAATTCCACTTTCTCCTTCCATCACTTCAGCACATATTTTTGGAGAGGGAAGACAAGTTATGATTAAATCCACCTGTTCAGTTAATTCTTTTGCAGAATTTGCAACCTTGGCACCTAAATCATTAAAATTTTTTGTTAAATTATGATCTAAATCTCTTACAGTTAAATCAAATTTATTTCTCAATAAACTTCCCGCAAGTTTACTTCCAACATTTCCCAAGCCAATAAAACCTACTTTCATTTTTTAACCTCCTCATTTTTAGATTTTGTAAATACTATCAATATCACCCCAATAATTATAATTACTCCTCCAATAAATAATTCAGCTGTTGGTTTTTCTCCCAAAAGAAATATTGCAGCTAGCAAGCCTGTAGGTGGAATTCCCATCGTAACTATAGGCAACACTTTGTATAAAGGGTTATTCTTTAACACATAATAAAAACAACCATAAGTTATTGGCTGCATAATAAATCCTATATAGATCGCAATTAACCAATGATCAAAACTTGCGCCTGATAAGTGGTTAATTGTATTTCCTTCAATTAATGCAGATAAGCAAATTAATATTGGTCCTGAGAATAATGCTAACCATGCGACAAGAGCTAAAGGATTAATCTGTTTGCTTAAAGGTTTGACCATAACCTGCCCAAGTGCCCATATAGCCGAACCTAAAATAGTTAAAGCTATACCAAAAAATTTTCCGTCTAAATTAGGAGATCCTGTCAAAACATAAACTCCAATAAATGCAATCGTAATTCCTATTAAAGCTCTTAAAGTGGGTTTTTCCTTAAGCATGAGGAAAGCAAAAATAACTCCAAAAGGTACTTCCATCTGCACTAACAATACTGCTGAAGAAGCTTCTATGTGGTTTAAACCTGTATATGTAATACTATACTGCAAAGTATTTGCTACAATCGAAGCTATAAATATTTTTTTTAAATATCCTCTCGGTATTGGAAACCACCAAATCAAAATTGATGCCGCAAAAGTAAATCTTATACCCATTAAAAGAATAGGAGGAAAAGATTCAAATGCAGGTTTGGCAATAACAAAACCAAAACCTAAAAAAATAGGAACTAAAGAAGCTATTAAGGTGTCTTTTATATTCATGTAGTTATTTTTTAAATTAATGATTATTAAAGAACTTATGATATATTCACTTTTTAAAATATGAATTCAACAAAAATAGAACCTAAATATATCAATAAATCAAATCCAAGAGTTGGACTAATTGCTTTGGCAAGCGACTTTATGATCGAAAAAGACTTTATAAATGTCATAAAAGATAGAGATATTGATTTTTTTGTAAATAGAATTGAATGTTATAATCCACTTACAAAAGAAAACTTAATTAAAATGTCTAACAAAGTAACTGAAGTTACAAAAGACATACTACCCGATCAAGATATTGATTGTGTAGTTTATGGATGTACATCTGGAACAATTGCCGCTGGGTATAATTCAATAGAACAAAAAGTAAAAGCTGCAAAACCTATGGCAGATGTTACAACACCAAGTAGTGCAGCAATAAAGGCTTTAAAAAAATTAAATATCAAAAAAATATATGTTTTCACACCTTATAGTAAAAAATTAAATGACGAAGTTTTAGAATATTTTGAAAAAGAAGGTTTTGAAATTACTTCAAATTCATATTTTGATATTGAAGCAGATTACGATATTGGAAAAGTTGACCAAAATTATTTATATGATGTTTTATCAGAAATAGATTTAAATGGAGCAGAAGCGCTATTTGTATCTTGTACAGCTTTGCCAGTTTTACCAATTATCGATAAATTAGAAAAAAAATTAAACACAATAGTTTTATCAAGCAACCAAGCTCTAATTTGGGATACTTTAGTAAAAATCAATAAAAATAATTCAGTTAAAGGATTTGGAAAATTATTCCAAGAAAATTAAATGCTTTTTACTAAAGATGAATACAAGCAAAGATTAAAAGAAGTACAATCTGTAATGCAAGAAAAGGGAATTGAATTGTTAATTTCTCATGACACCAATAACATGAATTATTTAACTGGATATGATGCTTGGTCTTTTTATTATGCTCAATGTGCAATTGTACATGTTAATGCAGATGAACCTTTATGTTTTGTAAGAGCACAAGATGCTGGTGGAGCTTACATTAAAACTTATTTGAAAAATGAAAATGTAATTGTGTACGATGAAAATTATATACATACATGGCCCAAACATCCCTATGATTATTTAGTTGAGATTATTAAAGAAAAAAAATGGGATAAATTATCGATTGGTCTGGAAATGGATGCTCATTATTTTACTGCATTTTGCTATGAAAAAATTAAGCAAGGGTTACCCAACGCAAAAATTAAAGACTCAGAAAGGTTAGTTAATTGGGTGCGCTTAGTAAAATCAGAAACTGAAATAGGTTTCATGAAATCTGCAGCTATTATTTCTGAAAAAGGAATGAAAACAGCAATGGAAGTTATTAATCCTGGAGTAAGACAATGTGATGCTGTAGGAGAAATTCAAAAATCTTTATTTTATGGAACCCCTGAAATTGGTGGAGAATATTCTAGTATAGCTACATTACTTCCAACTGGAAAAGGAACTTCAGCTTCTCATTTAACCGCTACACAAGATAAATTTGTTACCGGCGAAGCAACAATAATTGAATTGTCAGGCGTTCATAATAGATATCATGCTCCAATGGCCCGTACAGTTCTTCTTGGAAAACCAGATCAATTAAAAATAGATACAATGAATAAAACTATAGAGGCATTGCAAGCTGGTATTGATCAAACAAAACCTGGAAATACAGCGGATGATGTAGCCCAAGCTTTTTGGAAAGTTTTGGACAAGTATGGAATAGAAAAAAAATCTAGAACTGGATATTCAATTGGAATAGGTTATCCGCCAGATTGGGGAGAGCACACTTTAAATATATATAAAGGAGACATGACTGTGCTTGAAAAGAATGTTTGTTTTCATATGATTGCAGTAATGCAATTTGGCGATTGGGGAGTCGAAGCATCAGAAGCAATTAGAGTAACTGATAATGGAAGTGAATTATTTTGTGATTTTCCTAAAGAATTACATATTAAAAGCTAATTAACTATTGCAAAAATTTTAAACAAATGATTTAAAAAGTTCTATATGGCAAAAAATAACGAATTCGTAAAATTTGATAAAGTTGACAAAAGTTATGATGGAAAAGTTTTGGTTGTTAAAGATCTTAATTTAGATATCGCCGAAGGTGAATTCATAACTATGTTGGGACCTTCTGGTTCAGGAAAAACAACATGCTTAATGATGTTAGCAGGATTTGAAACTCCAACTAATGGAGAAATTTATTTAGATGGAAATCCAATTTCAAACATTCCTCCACATAAAAGAGGTATTGGAATGGTATTTCAAAACTACGCATTATTTCCACACATGACAGTTTATGAAAATTTAGCATTTCCATTAAAAGTTAGAAAATTTTCAAAAGATGATACAGACAAAAAAGTAGAAAAAGCTTTGTCGATGGTTTCCCTTTCAGGTTTTGGCAGTAGGATGCCTGGACAATTATCTGGAGGACAGCAACAAAGAGTTGCTGTTGCAAGAGCATTGGTATTTGATCCAGCCGTAGTTTTGATGGACGAACCTTTAGGTGCTTTAGATAAAAACCTTAGAGAAAGCATGCAGTATGAAATTAAACATATACATGAAAGTATTGGTGTTACAGTTGTTTATGTTACACATGATCAGAGCGAAGCTTTAACGATGTCGAATAGAATTGCTGTATTTAATGATGGAAAAGTACAACAATTATCCAGTCCTGATAAGTTATATGAAGAGCCTGTAAATTCTTTTGTGGCAGAATTTATAGGAGAAAATAATACATTCCAAGGCGAAGTATCAGATATTTCAAATGAAAAATGTAAAATTAAACTAGAAACAGGTGATGAAATTTTAGCAAATCCAATTAGAGTAAAATCAAAAGGTGAAAAAAGTATTGTTTCTTTGAGACCGGAACGTGCAATCATAAATCCAGATGAAAAAATGGATAATAAATTTAATGGAAAGATAGAAGAAGTAATTTATCATGGTGACCACACAAGGGTCAGATTAAACTTATTAGACAATAAGGAATTTATACTAAAAGTACCTAATAGTTCAGCTAGAATGGATATAAAATTGGGTAATGATATTAAAGTAGGGTGGAATAGTTTTGACGCTAGAGCACTTGATCCAAAATAACTAAAATAGTTCTAAATTACAGTAATAAATAAAGCTATATTTTACTAATTGATAGTTGACTCTCTATACTGATATTGCTGTAATCCTTTTTTTAAAAAAAACGTTTAAACGGAGGATAAATGAGAAAATTAGCTAAATTATTTTTAGCCCTAACTTTTGTTCTTAGTATTACAACATCTTCATATGCAGTTACCGTTGCATCTTGGGGTGGAGCTTATACTGAGTCTCAAAAATTAGGTTATGGTGATCCAACTGCCAAAGCATTAGGCATTGAAATTAACTGGGTAGATTACTCAGGTGGATTATCTGAAATTAAAGCACAAAAAGAAGCAGGTGCAATTAACTGGGATATTATGGACGTATTTGCATTCGACACTATTAATGGATGTGACGAAGGTATATTTGTTGAATTTGATTTTGACAAAGACTTTCCAGCGGCTCCAGATGGAACGCCAGCTAGTAAAGACTTCTTTGCGCCTATGCCTAGTAAATGTGCTGTAGGAAATATTTTATATTCTTGGAACTACGCTTATAACAGTGAAAATGTTAAAGGTACTCCAAAAACTATAAAAGATTTCTTTAACACTAAAAAATTTCCTGGAAAAAGAGCAATCTACAAGTCTGCTTTAACAAACTTGGAGATGGCTTTAGCTGCAGATGGAATTAAACCAAAACAAGGTGGAGCAAATATCTATGAAGCTTTAAATACTGAAAAAGGTGTTCAAAGAGCTATGGATAAAATCAAAAAACTTTGTACAGATCCTAAAGGTGGATGTGTATTTTGGTCAGCAGGTGCTCAACCGCCAGAATTGTTAATGAGTGGTGAAGTAGTTATGGCAACTGGTTGGAATGGTAGATTCTTTAATGCTACAATAGGAGAAGGTGCACCAATCGTTCAAGTATGGGACGGACAAGGTCTTGACTATGAATATTTTGCACTTGTAAAAGGTGGTCCAGATGAAGCAAATGCTAAAAAAGCACTTGCTATGATGACTAACACAGAAATGTTAGCTGGTAGCGCTAAGTATATTGCATACGCACCTTACAGAATATCTTCTATAGCAGTTATGGAAGCAGGCGAGCCTTGGTATAAAGATGGTAAGACTAACATGGTACCACATATGCCGACAGCGCCACAAAACACAAAAAATTACTTCTTAGTTGATCCTTTTTTCTGGGCTGACAATGGTACTGAGCTTGGCGAAAAATGGGAAGCTATGAAAGCTGGTCTATAATTTAAGTTTTAAAGACTATAATTATATATTATATTAAGGGCGGTTATTTATAACCGCCCTTTTTTATTTATGAGCAGTGAAACACAAAAAATTTTAACAACAGACGGTGTACCTTTAGAGGTAAGCTTAAAAAAAGCTGAAAAAAAGAATAAAATTAAAGCTTTTCTTCTAGTTTGCCCATTATTATTTTTCATTATAATTACTTATATTTTTCCAATAGGGGAAATGTTTTCCAGAAGCATAGACGACAGAATGATTACAAACATGCTGCCTAAAACTTTTAAAGCAATGGAAACATGGGATGGAAAAGAACTTCCTCCTGAAGAAGTTTTTGCAAGCTTTTTAGAAGACTATAGAGCTCTTGCTGAAAAAAAAGAGCATGGAAAATTGGGTCAAAGATTAAATAAAGAAAAAAATGGATTTACCACAATTCTCAAAAAATTATTTAGAAAAATGAAAAAATTTGAAGAGGGCAATGCCAAAGAACAAATAATGGCTATTCATAAAAGATTTAGAGATGTTGAGTATTGGCAGGCAATTAAAAGAACTGCTCCTCCTTATACAGCTGCGAAATATCTAAAAGGTATGGATATGTATTTTGATGAAGATGGAAATATAACGCAAGTAGAAGAAGACAGAAGAATACATAGAATTCTTTGGTTAAGAACTTTAGAAGTAGCATTTTTTGTTACACTTTTTTGCTTTTTGATGGGTTATCCAATAGCACATTTGCTAGCAACTTTACCAATGAAGTACAGCAATTTGCTTATGATTTGTGTTCTTTTGCCTTTCTGGACTTCATTGTTAGTTAGAACAGCAAGTTGGATGATTTTATTGCAGCAACAAGGCATTGTGAACGATTTTTTTGTATGGATAGGTTTAGTAGCTGACGATAATAGACCTGAAATGATGTTTAACAAAACTGGAACTTATGTTGCAATGACACAAATTTTATTACCTTTTATGGTTTTACCCCTCTACAGCGTTATGAAAACTATATCCCCAAGCCTTATGCGTGCTGGAAAATCTCTTGGTGGCACACCATTTATAGCTTTTTGGAAAATATATTTTCCATTAACAATACCTGGAATTGGAGCAGGCTGCTTATTAGTTTTTATACTTGCGATTGGATATTACATAACACCAGCATTAGTTGGAGGAGCGTCAGGTACATTAATTAGTAATCAAATTGCATATCACATGAAAGCTACATTAGATTGGAGCTTTGCTTCAGCTATGGGCTTAATGTTGCTTACAGGAGTTTTGGTTGTTTACTGGATATATAATAAATTAGTTGGAATTGATAATATTAAGTTGGGATAAATATGGCATTACCAAAATATACAGAACCACATTATAGGATTTGGCATTACGTTTATTTATGTATATGTGGAAGTGTATTTTTCTTTTTAATTGCACCCTTGTTTGTAATATTTCCACTTTCGTTTAATGCTGAAGAGTTCCTAGTTTTTTCGGATGGAATGAAAAGACTTGATCCTGATGCATTTTCTTTAAGGTGGTACAAGGATATGATATATGGAACTAAAAACCCGTGGGGAGCAGCTGCAAAAAATAGTTTTATTATAGCTGTATTTGCAACAATCGGTTCAATTATTTTAGGTACTGTTGCTGCCCTAGGATTAAGTAGCAGGCATATGCCTTATAAAGGTTTAATAATGGCAACTCTAATTTCACCTATGATTGTTCCATTAATTATATCAGGTGTTGCAATTTTCTTTTTTATTGCAAAAGTTGGACTAGCAGCGACACATCTTGGAATTATCATCGCTCACATTATCTTAGGCACACCATTTGTAGTAATTACAGTAACGGCTACTTTATCTGGATTCGATCATAGTGTTACACGTGCTGCTGCAAGCTTAGGAAGTAATCCAGTTAATACTTTTTTAAAAATAACTCTTCCTCTTATACTACCAGGTGTTATTTCTGGAGGTTTATTTGCGTTTGTTACATCTTTCGATGAGGTTGTTGTTGTTTTATTTTTAGCTGGACTAGAAACTACAACTATACCAATTCAAATGTGGACAGGATTAAGAGAACAATTAAGTCCAACTATTTTGGCGGTTGCAACTTGTTTAATAATTCTTTCTGTATTGATACTTGTTACCGCTGAACTTTTGAGAAGAAGATCTGAAAGATTAAGAGGAATCAATAGATAAATTTTAAAAATTCAATTTCTAATTGATTTATATTTTTTAAACAATAGACCTAAAGCAAATAAGTTATTACAATTTCTTTTATAAAAAAAAGGGAGATTAAATAATGAATATTTGTAAATATTTATCAAAAACAATAATAAGTTTTATTGTTTTGTTATCAATAACCATTTCATCTTCGGTGGTTTTAGCAGCCGAAATTGTTGGACGTCTTTCAGTACACTGGGCTCCAAAGCATCATAGTGCTAAACATGCACAAATTTTTGCTGATGAGGTTAATAAAAGAGCAAAGGGAAAATTAAAAATAGAAGTTTATCCTTCAAAACAACTTTTTGGAATTAGAGAAGTCATGGGAGCAGTAACATCGGGCGCTGTTGAGCTTGGAGGAATTGTCGGTGTAGTAAGTTTTCCCCCAATAAATAAAAACTTTAATGTTGCATCGTTTCCTGGTCTTTTTAATTCTTGGGAACAACAAAGAGGTTTTTTTCAAAACTCTACTAAAGGAAAAGAAATTTGGGGCGATCTAACGAAAAAAACTAATTCAACATTAATTATGTATAACCCTGTAGGTCCAGTAATGTCACTTTCTAGCGCTAGAGAACTAACTGGTATTGATGCCATGAAAGGTTTGAAAGCTAGAAGATTACTTAAGAGTGAAGAACCTATGTGGGATGCTCTTGAAGCAAATCGAGTGTCTTTAAAAACAGGAGAAGTGTATAACGCTTTACAATCTGGTATGATTGATACAATAAATAGTCCTCCAGGAAGTATTAAAGCTTATAGCTGGTGGGAATTTTTAAAGTACGCTCAAAAGCCATATCAATATTATGCTGATGCTTATATAATGGCAAATTCTACTTGGTTTAACAACTTACCGGCAGATTTACAAAAAATAATAATGGATGTTGGAAAAGAAGTAGGAACTCTTTCAACAGATAGAATTATGGATCATGGTGAATCTGTTCTGAAAGAATTCCAAGATAGAGGAGGCGTTGTAACTACACTTTCAGGAACAGAAAAAGCTAAATTTGATAAGCTTATGAAAGAAAAAGTTATGCCTGCTATGGCTAAAATGATTGACTCTGACGCCTTGGTTGCGGCCCAAGAGTATGCCAAAAGTAATTAGAGTAAGTTGTTAACTTAGTCTAAAAATGAAATTATTGCGAGCAGTTAATAGAATTCTTGATTCAGCAACATTAACTCTCGCAATAATAATTATATTTATAATGGTTGCGGCTTTATTTTTAAGCGCAACTACAAGATTTATAACTGGTACAGGATTTGCTTGGTTTATAGAATTACCGCCTGTTTTGGTTAGCTGGTTAGTTTTTCCATTACTTGGACCTTTATTAAAAAAAGGCCAACATATAAAAGTTGATTTTTTTACCCCATTAGTATCCACAAAGTTTAAAAAAATTTTATTTCTTATCGTTAATTTAGTTGCTTTTATTTCAGCATGTATTTTTTTTAAAGCAGGTCTGGATGCAACAATGATGTATTATAATTTAGGGCAAGTAATGGAAATAGAAATTAGTATACCAATATGGTGGATGTTCTTAGCTTTTCCAGTTGGTTTCTTTATTTTAGGTTTGGCATCTGTAGAATTAATGTTTGATAATATTTTAGACTTATTTAATCGCTAGTTAGAAGAGATGTTTACAATTGCATTTATATTATCATTAATAACTTTAATTATTTCTGTTCCTATATTTTTAGTTTTTGGGTTAGGCAGTTCCATAGCTGCTATTGGAGGTCTTAACCTTCCTTGGTCAGTTTTAATTCAAGTATCTTTTGGCGCTTTAACTAAACATGTTCTTATAGCTGTTCCATTGTTTATATTTAGTGGAATGGCTATGTTAAAAGGAGGTGCAGCATTACGATTAGTAAGATTTGCGACTACACTTGTAGGTCATTGGCCGGGTGGCTTAGGAGTAGCAATGGTTATTGCGATGGGATTTTTTGCAGCTTTTTGTGGATCAATACTTGCTGCAATTACTGCAGTTGGGACAATAATGATGCCAAAAATGATCGAACAAGGGTATCCTACTCCATTTGTAGTTGTGTTGGCTGCTTCAGCTGCTTTACTTGAAGCTTTAATACCTCCTTCAAATGCTGCAATTTTATTTAGTGCACTAACTTATGTGCCTGTTTCTAAAACTTTTGCCGCGGGTGTAATTCCAGGTTTAATACTTCTAGTTCTAATGGTTCTGCTAGTTTTATTTAAATGTAGACACATCAAAACTGATAAAAAGGCAACTTTTAGAGAAAGAATAAGTTCTTTTATTTCGGCATTACCAGCCTTAATAACTCCTATAATAATTTTAGGAGGAATATATGCTGGTTTTTTAACTCCTTCTGAATCAGCTGCAGTAGCAGGTGTTTATGCAGTAACCATAGGTTTTTTAATTTACAAAGAGTTAACCATATCTTCTTTGATAAGCTGTCTTAGAGAAACTGCCATTATTACAGCTGTTATCTTTTCTATAATAGCTACTGCAACTTTTTTAAGTGTTGTTCTAACTTATACTCAAGCACCCCAAAAAATAATTACTTATTTTACAGATATGGGTGTAAGCGTGAATTTATTTTGGATTATGTTAGGAGCCATATGTTTAATTTTAGGAACATTTATAGAAATTGTCCCAGTATTTTATTTAACAGTTCCAATTTTTGCAGCAATAACTCTTTCTTTTAATCAAAGTCTGTTACATTTGTATGTTGTCTTCGTTGCTTTTGCAGGCATAGGCATGATTACCCCTCCAGTATGTGTAGGGATATATACTGCTGCAGGAGTTATAAAAGAAAACCCAGCGAAAGCTTTTAAAGAAGTTCCACTATTTACTATAGTTGGAGTAATATATGGTATTCTAATGATTTTATTCCCTTTTTTTTCAACTTGGCTTCCAAGTTTACTTTAGTTAACACTTTCAATTATAGTTGCGATACCCATCCCTAAACCAATACATTGTGTTGAAAGAGCATATTTTTTATTTTCTCTTTTAAGTAAATCCGCAGCTTTTCCTGTAATTCTTGCTCCTGTTGCGCCAAGAGGATGTCCTAATGCTAAAGCACCTCCATCTATATTTACTTTATTTTGATCTATTTTTAAATCCTTAATACAAGCTAAAGATTGTGATGCAAAAGCTTCATTCAATTCAACTATATCTATTTTGTCTATTGTTAGATTAGCTCTTTGTAAAGCTTTTTTTGAAGCACCAATTGGACCAAGACCCATAAAGTTTGGCTCACACCCTTCTACTGCTGTAGAAACAATCCTAGCTAAAATTTCTAAATTATTTTCTTTAGCATAATTTTCTTCACAAATTAACGTAGCAGCAGCTCCGTCAGTAAGCGGTGATGACGTTGCGGCTGTAACAGTTCCATTTTGATCGAAAGCAGTTTTTAATCCATCTAAAGTTTCTTGATTGCTATTTGGTCTTATATTTCCATCTGTTTCACAATTTCCAATCGAAACAATTTCATTTTTAAAATTTCCTTTTGATTGTGCATCATATGCTTTTTGATGACTTGATATAGCAAACTCTTGTTGTTGTTTTCTTGATATATCATATTTTTTAGCAACATTTTCTGCAGTAATACCCATTGAAAAATATACATTTGGATTATCTTTTTGACTTTCAGGATATGGAATTGGATCAAATCCAGTGTTAACTCTTGTCATACTTTCAACACCACCGCATATAAAAACTTTTCCAGATCCCATTGCTATTTTACCGGCAGCTATGTGTATTGCTTCCATAGATGATCCACACCATCTATCAACTGTCATACCAGAAGTTTTTACTTCCATGTTAGTTAAGAAAGTCACTAACTTTCCAATGTTAAAACATTGTTCACCAACTTGGAATGCACAACCTATAACAATATCTTCTATATCTTTTTTTTTTAAATTTGATTTAGAAACTAAATTTTTGATTACATCTGCAAGTAAGTTAACTGGTTTTGTATCAACAAGAGCACCTTTTCTTGCCATTGTAAATGGTGATCGAGAATATCCAGCTATTACAGATTTATACATTTTAAGAATAATAATATAGAATTATTTTAGAAATGGTAAAGTGGTTATAATTCCTTCTTGTTTGGATCCATCAAGGTTTTGAACGATAACATTTTGGCCAGTTTCCCAATGATCTTTTAAAATCATTGAAAGTCCTATGTTTTTTTTAATTCTAGGAGAGTAAATGCCAGATGCAATTTGACCAATTTTATCATTATTTTGTGAAAATATTGGAAGAGGTGTTCCTGTTGGGGCACAAGGTTTTCCTTCAAATATAATTCCTCTCATCTTTTGTTTAATTCCTTCGGATTGAATCTTTCTTAAAGCATCTTTACCTATGAAATTATGAGCTTCCTTTGGATTGCAGTATTTATCTAAATTACACTCCAGAGGGTTATTTTCTTTTGTGAAGTCATTACCATAGGACATTAAGCCTGCTTCAATTCTATCAATTAAGTTAGGACAACCTGGTAAAATATTAAAATTTTTACCAGTTTCCCAAATAGTATTCCAAAGTTTTTCGCCTAATTGGATACTATCAAAATAATCTTCATGTCCCTTAAAATAAATTTCAAAACCATCTTCTTTACTATAGCCAGATCTAGCAATAATTTGTTTAGTGCCTTGAAAGTCAAAAATTTTAAAATTAAAAAATTTAATTTTTTTTATATCTTCACCAAAAACTTCTACCATGAGTGCTTCTGATTTAGGCCCTTGTACTGCTAATGGATAAACATCAGGTTCTATAATTTTTACATTTAAGCTAGAACCTAATGCCAAACCTTTTGCCCATAGCAAAATATCAGAGTCAGCAATTGATATCCAAAACATATCATCATCAAGCTTTAATAAAACAGGATCATTGATCATTCCTGCATTTTCATCAATTATAGGAATATAAAAACATTTACCTGTTTCCATGTTTTTCAAAGATCTAGGTGTCATTAGTTGTACAAGTTTTTGAGCATCAGGACCAGTAATTTGAACTTGTCTTTGACACGAAACATCCCAAATTTGAACATGTTCACTTAAATGCCAGTAATCTTCTTCGATTGAATTTTTAAATCCTTTTGGCAAAAGCATATGATTAACTACTGTAAAATCTGAAACACCACATTCTTCAACTTTATTTGTAAAAGGAGTTCTTCTTATTCGTCTAGACATATTTAGTTTAATATTTTTTTGCATATCTTAAAGTTGTAAATTAATTTTAGTCAGACCACCAAATTGAGTAACCATTAGGTGAGATTATTATTGGTATATGGTATTTTTTATTTGGTTCTGGCATTTTAAATTTAACAGTAATTTCTGAAACTATTTTTTTTTTAGAAAAATAATTTCCAGTTTTACAAATCATTTCATATTCAGCCTTACAATCTTCGTCGCTAAGCTCGAACTCTTTTAATAGTCTGCCACCACTATCAGTTATAGTTTCGCAGAAAACTTTTTTCTCTCCGTTAGATTTTATTTGATATATAATTATTTCTACATCATTTGCATGTGTTCCGTTTACTGAATTTAATAAATGTGAAGATAAAGTTGCCATTATTATTCTATTGATGACTTTTCTCTTTTAGAAGCAACTGCAGCAACAATAGGACTTAATACTGGTTTTGCTTTTACATTTACACATGCTGTCTTACCACTAGCAATAGCCCTTTTTAAAGCTGGACCAAGCTCTTCTCTTTTATTAACAAGCTCACCATATCCTCCAAAACCTTCAAAAATCTTATGAAAAGGAATATCTCTAAAATCAGTTGCTACTCTTTTTCCACTTTCAAATAAACGTTCTTGTTGTTGACCAATGGAAGCTAATCCTCCATTATTATCAATAACAACAATAATTGGCTTGTTTTCAAAAAAAGCAGATTCAATAGACATGCCCCCAGATAAAAAAGCGCCATCTCCACTTATAAGAATTACATTAGAATCTGGATTATTATTTTTAGCCGATAGGGCAAAAGATACTCCCACGCCAAGCATACTAAATGTGCCTGGATGCAATATTCCACCGAGTTTTTTACCTTTTGCTCCTGCGATGTTAATTGCAATCTCTGACCAAAAATGCGTATTCCCACCATCTATAACTAACCAATCTTTTTCATTCATTGCTTCTTGAACATCTAGAGATAATTGTAGGGGATGTATTTTTCCTCCATTTTTTTTTGTATTTTCAGCTTCGATTTTTAAATCATTTAAAGATTTATTAACCCACTCATTTTTTTTTTTCTTATTTTCATCAAACCAACCTTTGTCTAAACTCCACTTATTATTTTTCTTTAAGTTGCTTAAAGTGTCCAAAAATACTCCAGGGTCACATAAAAGATTTATATCAGCAGCCCTATTAAATTCTATTTCTTCATGGGAACCATTTATACAAACTAGTTTAGTATTTTTTGGAAAAAAAGGGGGGTTCCCAAAATTCATTTGATTATCTAATCTTGCCCCTACCATTAAAACTAAATCTGAATTATTTAATGCAAATTCAGATGGTGGATATTGATGGATATCTGCTAAACCCATATATGAGTTTGCTTCTTCTCCTAATAATTTTTGATGATAAGGTATATTGAAGATTGGAATATTTAAATTATTTCCTGAATTTTCTAATTTTTTTTCAGAATGTGACCACCATACTCCGTGTCCACCTATCAAAATTGGTTTTTTTGAATTTGAAGCAAGTTCTAAAATTTCTGATATTGAATTTGGATCAGGCCAAGCTTTTGCTATAGGTTTAGCTTTATGTGAAAAAGGCCTTTCTTCTAAGCCCACATCTTCTGGAAAGGATGAAAACATTATATCTACAGGTAAACTTAAATGAACGGCGCCTGGGTATCCATTTGTTGCAATTCTATAAGCTTTGTCAACAAACTCTCTTATTCTACTTCCATCAGTAATACTCGCGCTGAATTTAGTTAAGGGAGCAGCTATTGAAACATCATCTATTTCTTTAAATCCACCTGAACCTTGTCTTTTCAAGCTGCTTGATCCAGTAATATAAATTATAGGTGTTCTTTCACCCCAAGCCTCCATCATCGATGGCACTGCATTTGCAAAACCTTCTGGTCCCACTAAACAAACTGATGGTTTACGAGTAATTCTACTATATCCATCAGCCATATGCCCTGCAATTTGTTCATGAGGACAATTTGTAACTTCCATTTGGCATTCCATAAATCCTTCTAACGCAGGATTACAAAAACCTCCTGATAATGTAAAAACTTTTTCAATTCCTTTTTCTTTTAAAGCTCTTGCTATTAATGCACCACCTCTAATTTTTTTTTCCATATCTTTAATATTTCATATCTTTAAAAAATTTCTTAGCGATAATTTCAGAATTAATTTCATTAATATCAGTTAATCCAACTAAACCAAGCGTTGTACTCAATTCTCCTTTAATAATTTCAATAATTTTCCTTAACCCTTGAGCACCATCTGCTCCAATAGCATACATTAAAGGTCTTCCAATCATGACATAATTTGCACCGAATGCAAGAGCTCTAACTATATCTCCTCCACTTCTTACTCCACTATCAAAAATTAAAGGAAATTCTTCTCCTAAAGCTTCTCTTATTAATGGTAGGGCATTAATTGCTGATGTAGCGCTTTCTAATTGTCTTCCTCCATGATTGGAAACTTGTATAGCGTCTGCACCTTCATCTTTTATTTTTATTGCATCTTGTTGTGACATAACACCCTTAACTACCAGTTTTCCTTTCCAAGCATCTCTTATACGTTTTAAAGTTTCCCAATCAGTAGAACCTCTACTTTCACTCCTTACAAATTTATTTCCGCTTTTTGAAGTTTCGTAATTCATAGGTTTTGGAATACCATATAATAATGTTGAAATTGACCAAATTGGATGAGTAGCAAAATCAAAAAACTGTTTAGGTCCAATTTTAAACGGAACTGTAAATCCGTTTTTATCATCTTTGGCCCTTCTAAATTGAATTGGAACATCTACTGTTAATACTAATGTCTTATAGCCGGTTTTCTTTGCTCTATCTAAAAGCTCCATTACAAACTTTTCATCTTGAAATATATATAATTGAAGCCAAGATCTTCCTTCAGTAAATTCATACATTTTTTCCAAAGAAGTTGTTGATGCCATAGATACACATGCCGGAACATTATTAATGATACTTTCCTTAGCCAACATTTTATCTGCACCAGGCCATGTTAAATTACACATACCCATAGGAGCAAATCCAAAAGGAAGATCATAACTAACACCAAAAAATTTTTTTTTTAAATTTCTTTTTTCAACATTTCTAAGAACTCTTGGTTCAAGTCTTATCTGATCTAAAGCAGTACTGTTTAATTCACACAGTTTTTCATTTCCAGAAGCACCATCTACAAAGTCAAAAAACATTTTAGGAAGTCTTTTTTTAGAAAGATTACGTGCATCTTCAAGACTATGTATTTTTTTACTTGGTATGATTTTTTTACTCATAAATTCTTTTAATATGTTCTTTTAGACTAATTTTTTTACTTTTATCTACAAAATATGCATCATGATTTTTTCTTGATGAATAAACCTCAGATGGTTTCCCGTCAATGAAAAGTACTGCTACTCCATCATCTATTGCTATTCCTTCAGGCAATTTACTGTTTTTAATATCATTTTGGAAACGATTAATTCTTTCAAATTCTGATGAATGAGGCGTGCAACTACCTGAAATTAAATTTATACCTCTTAATGGTTTTAATCCTGAACCTTGTGAATCTGAAAGCATCCAGTCAAACCAACATATAGCTCCAGCACTTACACCTGATAAAATTATCCCTTTATCGTATCCATCTTTAAAAATTTTTGTTAAATTATTTTTTTTCCAAATTTCAAGCATGTAAAAAGTATTTCCTCCACCAACATAAATTATATCTTTATTCAAAAACCATTCTTCAAATCCTTCTGTTTTAGAACAAAGATTAAAGTGTGATAATTCTGAATTATTGCTCTTAAATCTTTTATAAAATAAATTGATTTTTTTTTTATCGTCTTTACTTGCAGTAGGTAAAAATCCAATTTTAAAATTTTTAACACTTAGTTGATTAATAATAAATTGGTCCAGACCTTCATCAGTTTGATGAGTAAATCCACCTCCACCAACTGATATTATCTTTTTTTTATTCCTACCCATGGATTTGGTTCTTTCGGGATATCTTTATTTTTTCCTCTAACAATTTCTCCTTTTGGATCATACATTGGAAGCTTACACAATTCTCCTTTATGAGTTTTGCCATTTGTGCAATAAACATCAAGAATTGCTCCTGGTCCCAATTTACTACTTTGCATACGAACTATTCCAACACCACAAACTTGATATGGAGACCAAGTACTTGAAGTAATTTCACCAACAACTCTTCCATTTATTTTTAAATTTTCACCTTTATTTGGTATTCCATTTTCAACACGAATACCCCAAGTTAAACAATTTTTATTTTTATTTTGAAGAGCTTCTTTACCAATAAAATAATCTTTATCTATATCAATAAATCTTCCAAGCCCAACTGAATATGGATTTGTACTATTTGTAAAATCTTGTCCAGCAGAAAGAAGACCTGCCTCAATCCTTCTACATCTAAAAACTGGAGTTGCTGTTAATATCATTCCTAATTTTGAACCTTCATGAAGTATTAGATCTCCTAATTTTTTTATATTATTCTCTTTACGAAAATAAATTTCCCATCCAAGCTCATTACTAAAACCTGAGCGACTTATAATTATTTTTTCTCCTGAAATATTTACTTCTTTCCAGTCAAAATATTTCCAATTTGAAGAAATATTTGAATTAGTTAAAAGATCTAAAAGTTCCATTGATCTTGGCCCTTGAATTTGACTAACCCATACATTTGGATCGATTATTTTTACATTTAAACCTTCAGACTGAGCCATGTACCATGAAAACATATCACCATCAGCTTGTGCAAACCAATATCGATCATTATCTATTCTCAATAGCAAACCATCTGTGATCATTCCACCATCATGATAGCAAGCAAATTGATATGAACATCTTCCTATTTTTACTTTTGAAACATCTCTAGGAAATATTTTTTGTAAAAGTTTTAAAGAATCAGGACCTGAAATCTCATAAGGAAATTCTCCTGTATGTCGAAAAATTAATTCCTGTCTTACTTTCCAATACATTTCTTCTGGCGTAGCATTAGAAAGTTTTTCAGTTGTCAGACGACGACCAGCATAAATTGAATATTCTGGATCAAAAGGTAATTCTTGATAAGTTAGAGGATGAACACTCAAAGTTCTTGCAAGTTCAAGAGCATTTTCGCCTTCAGAATGAGAAGGTCTAACAGTAAATCTATAATTATTTAAGTCTTTTCTCATTTATTTAATTTTTAAGCAAAATAGTTTAACTATTTAAGAGATTCAATAAAAACGTAACAATTTTGACTGTTGATATTACTTCTCAACTTGTTAACTTCCATTTTTTTTAAAGAGAGGAAAATATGAAAAACATTATAAAATTGATATCATTTTTATTGATATCGTTATCAGTATCATTTTCATCTGCCAATGCATCAAGTGGCGTTTTTAAGTTGTCACACGATCTTGGATTTGGAAAGGATACAAACTTAGACGCAATTACTAAAGGGCGTTTGTTTCAAGTTGTCATCATGACACAAAATCGTTTAGTAAGAAAAAATCTTAAAGGTGTAACTTCAGCAGAATTAGCAACAGATTGGTCTGGAAATGCAGATGCTACTGAGTGGACTTTTAACCTTCGTAAAGGTGTTAAATTTCACGATGGATCTGATTTTGATGCTGAAGACGTAAAGTATTCTTTAATGAGAGTAAAAGATCCTGATATCGGATCTCCTGCAAAAAAAAGCATGAGTTCTGTAACAGATATAGAGATAATAGATTCTCATACTGTTAAAATGAAATTAAACACTTCCTTCGCAGATTTTCCATTATTGCTAACAGATTATAGATTAAGAATGATACCTTCAGGTTCAGGAGATACTATTGGAAAAACTGGAATAGGAACTGGACCATTTATAGTAGACAAGTTTGATGCAGAAGGAACAACAATCCTAAAAGCAAATCCAGACTACTGGGAAGGTGCACCAGGACTTGCTGAAGTTCATGTTATTGCAATACCTGATGGTGAAGCAAGAGTGCAAGCTCTTCTTACTGGTCAAATTGATATGAATAGATATGTTCCATTTGCGCAGAAAAAAATATTTGATGGAAATTCTAAATTCAAAACAACAGTAGTTCCAACAGGTAACTGGAGAGGTATGGTTATGAGAACAGATACTGCTCCTTTTGATAATCCAAAAGTTAGAAAAGCTGTAAGATTAGCTGTAGATAGACAAGAACTTGTTGATCTTGTTATGGGTGGAGCTGCTACTGTAGCTTGCGATACGCCTGTGGCGCCATCTGATCAATATCGTTTAAATATGAAATGTCCTCAGAATATTAAAAAAGCAAAAAAACTTTTAAAGGAAGCTGGATATCCAAATGGAATCGAAATGACAATTCATGTTTCTACAAAAGAACCAACTTGGCCAACTATTGCAGAAGTTATGCAACAACAATTAGCTAAAGCTGGCATTAAAGCTGAAGTTAAAATGACACCATCAAAAAGTTACTGGAAAGAAACTTGGATGAAAAAAGCAGTTGCTATGACACGTTGGAACGAAAGACCAGCTGACAGTGCATTGCATGAAATTTATCATAGTGGAGCAAAATGGAATGAGTCATATTTCAAAAATCCAGATTTTGATAAAAATTTAGCAAATGCTAGAGGTGAGCTTAATTTTAATAAACGAAAAAAAGCTTATCAAAATGCTCAAAAGACTTTATGGGAAGAATCTGGAACTATGATTCCTTATCACGTTTCTAAACTAGTTGTTACTTCTTCAAAAGTTAAAAATCTTGATGAAGTAGAAGTTTTCTCAGTTAGATGGCATAAAGTGAAAGTTGACTAATACAAATAATGTTTTACAGGCCTTTAATTAGGCCTGTAAAATTGTTTCATATATTAATATTTATTTTTAAAATTAAGAACAATAGTCTTAATTATGTTTTTTTTAATAATAAAAAGAATTTTACTTGGTTTTATCACATTAATTATAGTTTCGTTAATTACATTTGTTGGTACAGAAGTTTTACCTGGCGATGCTTGTACTACTTATCTTGAACGTGAAGCATATGGAGCCGCACTAGAAGCTTGTTATGAAAGATTAGGATTAAATGTTCCTGCACATGAAAGATATCTTTCTTGGGCATACAATGTAATACAAGGTGACTTTGGGTATTCTTTAAGTGGTCAAATGCCAATAAATGAAGTTTTAGGACCTCGTGTAAAAAATTCTATGGTTTTAGCTTCAGCTGCAATAATAATTGGAATTCCAATAGCTCTAATATTAGGCATAGTTACAGCACTTTGGAGAGATAAATTGCCTGATATTACAATTTCAACAGTAACAATATTTGCTATGACAATTCCAGAATTTATTAGTGCTACATTGTTGATCTTAATAGTAGCTATTTGGTTAGAATGGTTACCTGGAATAGTAATAGTACCTACAGATGTTACAATAACTGAATTACTTCCAAATATAATTTTACCTGTAATTGCAATAGCAATGATAATGACTGCTCATATGGCTCGAATGGTTCGATCTAGTGTTATTCAAGTAATGTCAAGCGATTATGTTCAAATGGCAATCTTAAAAGGAGTTCCCTACTGGAAAATGGTTTTCAAACATGTTTTGCCAAATGCACTATTACCTGCAATAAATGTTGTTGCATTGACTATTGCTTGGCTTTTAGGAGGAGTAGTTGTTACTGAAGTAGTATTTAATTACCCTGGCTTAGGACGTCTTGTAATTGAATCTATATCTAATAGAGATCTGCCAACTGTACAAGCCTTGGCAATTATTCTTGCATCAATTTATGTAAGTATAAACTTAATAGCAGATCTATTAACACTGATGTTAAACCCAAGATTAAAAACATTACAAATTAGAAAATAATATGGCAACAAAAACAGTTTCAGAATTCAAAAAAAAAAATATTTACTTTAAAATTTCAGAGGTGCTAGTTACTATGGCATCCAAACCATCTGGATTTATAGGTTTAAGTATTTTAGTTTTCCATATTTTGTTAGCTTTTTTAAGTCCATATTTGGCACCATATGATTTTAAAGCAATTGATCCTTCTCTAATGCTTCAGGCACCATCATCAGAATACTGGTTTGGAACTGATAGTTTAGGTAGAGATGTTTTTACAAGAACAATTATGGGAGGAAGAATTGCTCTTACAATAACTTTTTTTGGATCTTTAATTGCTTTACTTTGGGGAGGTTTGTTAGGAATTTTTTGTGGATTGGTTGGAGGTAAAATAGATGATGTAGTTATGAGAATCGTCGATGCTTTTTTATCAATCCCATGGATATTGGCAATGTTGTTAATAGTATCTTTATTAGGTACTTCAACTGAAGTCTTAATACCTGCGCTTGGTTTCTTTTATGGGAAGGGAATAGTAAGAGTTGCAAGAGCTGCAACACATGATGTAATTGCAAAAGATTTTATAGTTTCAGCACGTGCTAGAGGACATGGTAACTTATCAATAATTTGGAATGAAATAATTCCTAATGTAAGAGATGCAATTTTAGTTGAAGGTGCAATGAGATGGTCTTGGATGTTATTAGGATTTAGTTCTTTATCATTTTTAGGATTTGGCGTAAGCCCCCCAACACCAGATTGGGGATTAATGATTTCAAATGCTAGAGGACTAATGTCCTTTGCTTATTGGGCAGTTATTGCTCCAATAGTAGGCCTAAGTAGTTTGATAATTGGAATAAATTTGACTGCAGATGCATTTGCTAAAGCATTAGGAATTGATAGATCAACTAAGGCACCAGTGTAATTTATGGAAAAGATAATTCAAAAAGTTAAAAATTTATCAGTTGGTTTTAAAAGCCAAAAAGGTAAAGAGATTTCAATTCTTAAAAACATAACAACAAATATTAAAAAAGGTGAAACAGTTGGTATAGTGGGAGAGTCTGGATCTGGAAAAAGTACACTTGCATTAGCAATGATGGGTTATGTTAAACAAGGTCTGTTTACCATGGGGGGAGAATGTATATTTAATTCATCTAACCTTCTTGCGATGGGTAATAGAGAATTAGAAAAAGTTAGGGGAAGAAAAATAGCTATGATTCCTCAAAATGCAGGCCAATCTTTAACTCCAAATTTGAAAATTGGATATCAAATAGATGAAGCATTAAAATTACATACAAATTTAAATAAGAACGAAAGAGATAAAAAGATTTCAGAATTACTCAATAAAGTTAGACTTCCCTCACCAGAAACTATTGCGCTTAGATATCCACATGAACTATCAGGCGGTCAGCAACAAAGAGTTGCTGTTGGTATGGCGCTAGCAGGGAATCCGGATTTGCTTTTATTAGATGAACCTACAACAGGTTTAGATGTAACAACACAAGCACACGTTTTAGAACTGTTAAATTTCATTGCTAAAGATACAGGAACTTCAATGGTTTATGTTAGTCATGATCTTGGAGCTATAGCACAAGTCAGTGATAGAATAATTGTAATGTATTCAGGAGAAATTGTTTTGGAGGGGCCCGCAAGAGATATTTTAAAACAACCAATTCATCCCTATACTTACGGTCTTTTAAAATCTATTCCTAAACTATCTTTAGCTGGCTTACCAGACTCAATGCCTGGCAGTCAACCTCAGCCAGGAGCAAAAACAAAAGGGTGTAGTTTTTATGATAGATGTAATTTGGCAGAAGACAAATGCAAAAAAAATTCACCCAATCTTGAATATGTTAGTGAATTAAAAACAAGTGTAAGATGTTTTAATTATAAAAAATTAATCGAACAAAAAAGTGAAAAACAATCAAATATAAAAAGAAATGAAAAAAATATTAAAATAAATGAAATACTAAACTTAACTGATGTTTCAATAAGTTATGCCAAACAAAAATTATTAGATCAAATTTTTAACAAAATTACAGATTCAAATCCAACAGTAAAAGATATTAATATTGATATTAATAAGGGAGAAACGATAGCTCTTGTTGGAGAGTCAGGAAGTGGTAAATCAACTATTTTAAAATCAATAGCTGGTTTGCTTAGAACTAAAGAAGGAAATATAAAGTTTGATCAAGATAGAATCTTATCCAATGATTTAAAAAAAAGAAGCTCAGGTGATCTTAGAGCTATCCAATTAATTTTTCAAAATCCTGATGAATCTTTAAACCCAAACCATACTGTTGAAGAAATTCTTGCACAGCCTTTAAAATTATATTTTGGTTTATCAGGAGAAGAATTAAAAAATAATATCATAGGACTTCTTGAGAAAGTAAGACTTGGTAAATTTTATCTTGCTAGGTATCCCAGACAACTATCTGGAGGTGAAAAGCAGAGAGTAGCTGTAGCAAGAGCTTTTGCTGCAAAACCAGATGTAATACTTTGTGACGAAGTTACCTCAGCACTTGATGTGTCTGTTCAGGCAGCAGTTCTTAATTTACTACAACAATTGAAAGAGGATTTTGGCACTACTTACATTTTTGTTTCTCACGATCTTGCGGTTGTCAGAGCTATAAGTGATAGAGTTGCAGTTTTATATCAAGGTCGATTATGTGAAATTGGACCATCTAAAAATGTTTATAAATTTCCATCACATCCTTATACAGAAGTTTTATTAGGCGCTGTGTTAGAACCTGATCCTGATATAAAACCAAAACTTGTTGCAGAAGATATCGTTGAAGATAAACCTCCCGAAAAAGGATGTTGTTTTCAAGGTCGTTGTCCAAGATTTTTAGGTGATAAATGTAAAAATGAAACTCCACCGTGGCAAATTGGCGATAATGGAAATGCTATAAGATGTCATATAAACATTAAGGATTTAGAAAAAAAACAAAATGGAAATTAAAAAAGTTGTTGTTATTGGTTCTGGTACAATGGGTAGTGGAATAGCTGCGCAACTTTGTAATGCTAATATTCCAGTAGTTTTGTTAGATTTAACTACTGATATAAGTGAAAAAGCAAGAGAAAGAATTCTAAAATCTAGACCTCCTTTGTTAATAGATAAGTCAAAAATAAATAATATTAGTATTGGTAATATTAATGAGGACTTTAAAGAAGTTGGAGAAGCGGATTGGATTGTAGAAGCTGTTGTTGAAAGAATAGATATAAAACATAATATTTACGAAAAAATATTTAAAGAAAGAAAATCTGGATCAATAGTATCTTCTAATACATCTTCAATTCCAATAAAAGTTTTATCTGAAAAACTTTCAGAAGAAGAAAAAAAAGATTTTTGCATTACTCATTTTTTTAATCCTGTTAGGTATATGGATCTTTTGGAAATAGTTAAAAATGAAAATAACGATTTAAATAAAATAAACTCTTTAAAAAAGTTTTGTGAAAAAGATTTAGGAAAAGGAACGCTAATTTGTAATGATACACCAGGTTTCCTTGGAAATAGAATAGGTGTTTACGCTATGCAAGTTGCAATGACCGAAGCGTTTAAAATGAAACTGACAATCGAAGAAGCCGACGCAGTTTTTGGCAGACCAATGGGAATACCAAAAACAGGAGTTTTTGGGCTGTATGATTTAATTGGAATAGATTTGATGGCTGATGTTTTGAAAAGTTTTATCAAAGAATTACCTGAAAATGATGAATTTCAACAAGTTGCAAAAGAAATACCATTAGTCAAAAAACTTATAGAAACCGGATATACAGGAAGAAAAGGTAAAGGTGGTTTTTATAGAATGAATAAAATTGACAATAAAAAAGTTTTAGAAGGAATTAATTTAGAAAATGGAGATTATTCAATCTCAAAAAAGTTTAACTTAGGATCAGAAAAAATGGATATTGTAAATTTGATTAATAGAAAAGATAAATATGGAGAATATGCTTGGTCAGTTATTTCAAAAATAATTAAATATGCATCTTCATTGGTTCCTGGAATTACTGATAAATTTAATGATATTGATGAGGCTATGAGATTAGGCTTTAATTGGACAAAAGGACCTTTTGAAATATTAAAAGAAATAGGAGTTAAAAATTTCTTTGAAAAAATTGATGCTTTTGAAAATAATAAATTTTTAGAAGATCTTTCAAAAACAAAAGATGAAAATTTTTATGGTGAAAGACAATTGTATACTGAATTAGAAACACTTGGTAAAATTAAGCCTAAAGCAATAAAGCTAGACAAAAATAACTCAGCTGAAATTTATAGATTTAATGATTTTAATATTGTTGAATTTACAACAAAAGCAAATGCATTGGATTATGACTCAATGGACAGTTTAAAAAATGCAACTGATAAACCATTAATAATAATTAATGAGGCAATGCAATTTTCAGCGGGTGTTAATTTATCGTATACAATGGACTTTGCTAACAAAGGAGATCTTAGATCTATTGAGAAATTCGTAAGATACTTTCAAGAAACCTGCAAACACCTAAAGTATTCAAAGCATCCTGTGATATCAGCTCCTTCTGGTTTGGCTCTCGGAGGAGGTTTTGAAGTTCTTTGTCAAAGTAATTTTGTTGTATCACATACTAATATAGTAGTTGGTCTTGTAGAAACTATTGTTGGTTTAATCCCAGCAGGAGGGGGTTGCAAGGAAATGCTATGGAGATGGTCACAAACTGAAGAAGCAAAAAATGATCCAGATTATGCGCCATTAAAAGTATTTGATATTATTGGTTACGCAAAAACAGCTACATCAGCAATAGAAGCTGAGCCCTTAAAATATTTAAAACCTGAAGATAAAAAAATAATGAGTAGAAATAGCTTGTTATCTATTTCAAAAGAAATTTTAGAAAATAACCAAGAATTTACTGCACCCAAGGAGTGTAAATTTAAATTATCCGGAAAACCACTTAAAGAAAAAATGATTAAGCTTTTAGAAAAACTTTATAACGATAAAGTTATTTTAGATCATGGTATGGAAGTTGGAAAAAAATTAGCCAATGTTTTAAGTGGAGGAGAAACAAGTATTGACAAGGAACTTAGCGAAGATGACTTGTATAAATTAGAACTGGATGCTTTTATGAATCTTATAGAAAGTCAAAAAACTCAAGAAAGAATTAAACATACATTGGCTACTGGCAAACCTTTAGTAAACTAATAATTTATGAAAAAAAAACTAACAAAAAAACAGATAAGAAATGCATCAGATATTTTAATATCTTGGAGAAAAAAGATGCCGTATTATTATGGAACAGCTATAATCATTGTATTTTTGATAGTATTATTCAAGTAATTTGAAATAATTAATAAAATCTGGTCTTAATACGTATTGCACTTTGTTCCCAACCTTAATTTTTTTTAAAGCATCTAGTCCATAAATTACTTTTCCAATTGGAGTATATTCACCTACATACAACGGAATTTTTTTTAATGTTATAAAAAATTCACTATCTTCAGTGTTAAATTGTTCATTTCTAGCAAATACTACGCTTCCTTCATCAAACTTAAAACTTTCATTAAGTTCTGATTTTAAAGTGCCCAAACCAGATTTTCCACTTCCAACTTTATAATAATTAATGTTATCAATATTTCCAAATTCCAGATCGCCTGCTTGTATAAGAGTATCTTCTATAACTTTATAAAAAGCTGAACGATTATAAGATTCATTTTGTATTAGATATTTAAATCTTTTGACAGCATTAGGTGAAAGTTTGGGATTAAGTTCTATAATAACGTTTCCACATTCTACATTCATAATTGCAATATTTTGTCGATTGGTAAATTGAATTTTTTCAGGATCAACATTTTTTACAAAAAGGCATTTATTGTTTATTATAAAAAAAAAACTAAAAGAAAAAATTCCTAGCAAAACTAAAAATATAAATAATATTTTTTCAGAAACTGATGCTTTTATTTTTTTAATCATTAAAATTTAAAATTTTCAATTTTTTTTATGCCATTTTTTATAAATTCTATTTTATTGGATAATATGGTGTCCTTTTTCGCAATATTTATTATTTTTAATTTATCTGTCATTATAAAAGAAAAAACTTCAGCCATATCTTCTGATGCAATTGACTTAGAATACTCAGTAAGAAAACCATTTGTTTTATCATAGAGGTCTAAACCTAAACGGTCAGAACATGTTGAACATTCTGCATATTCAAAAGCTTTATCATTAAAATTTGACCAAATTTCTTCATTAAAAATATTCTCAAAGCTATTATGAATCATGTGAAAAACCTCATGGTGTATTACTCTTTCAAAATATTTTTTGTTAAAATTTATATCTAAGATCAGTGTTCTTTTTTTGTGATCAGGTATTCCTGCAGTATTAATTTCAGAGATATAAAGTTTTTCACATAAAACTATAAATCTTAAATTAATTTTATTTAAAAAATCTTTTTCATATATAGATAGATTTTTTGAAATTAAATTAAATTTTTCATCTAAATTTTTTTTATTTGTTTCATTACATTTAATATTATTCTCAAAACCAATTTTAAAACTTTTTTTTGTATTTAAATATTTTAAACCATTTGAATTATTTAATTTATAAACATCTAAATTTGGAATTTTTAATAGATTAAAAATTTCATCAGCTTTTAAAGAGTTTATCTGTAAAGTTAGAAGTAAAATTAATAATAATCTCATTAAATAAATATAGACGAAATCGTTTAGATAATATTATCTTAGTTTTTTATAAAATGAAAAAAGAAAGAAATAAAGAACCAATTCAGCCAGTAAGTGGAACAAAAGTTCCTAGATATGCTGGACCAAATACTTTTGCTAGATTACCTGAATTAAGAGATGTTGAAAACTGTGATGTTGCAATAGTTGGTGTACCTTTTGACTCCGGAACTAGTTATAGACCAGGTGCAAGGTTTGGACCGCAAAGTATTAGACAAGCTTCTAGACATTTAAGAACAAACTATCATCCAAATTATGATGTAGAACCTTTTAAGGTTCAACAAGTTGCTGATGCAGGTGATATCGCTTGTAATCCATTTAATATAGATGAAGCTATTAAACAGATTGAAATTGGTGCAACTGATCTTTTGAATAAAGTAGGTGGAATTATTAGCTTAGGTGGTGATCATACTATCGCTGTTCCCTTGTTAAGAGCTGCAAATAAAAAAAATAACGGCCCAGTTTCTTTAGTACATTTTGATGCACACTTAGACACTTGGGATACTTATTTTGGTGCTCCGTATACTCATGGGACTCCTTTTAGAAGGGCAAGAGAAGAAAATTTATTTTTAGATGATGCTTCAATGCATGTAGGAATAAGAGGTCCATTGTACAGTAGAGATGATATTAAGAATGATGAAAGTTTTGGTTTTAAAATAATACATTGTGATGAATTTCAAACTGAAGGTACAGACAAAATTGCCGAAAGAATTAGAAAAAGGGTAGGAGACAATGCTCTTTATTTATCAATTGATATTGATGTCTTAGACCCAGCATTTGCCCCAGGAACTGGAACCCCGGAGATTGCAGGTATGACCACAAGAGAAATGGTTAATGTTATAAGAGGTTTGTCAGGATTAAATCTTATTTCAGCTGATGTTGTAGAAGTTGCACCAGCTTATGATCATGCAGAAGTCACCTCGTTGGCCGCAGCAACAATTGTTTTTGAATTAACCAATTTGTTTGCAAAAAAATAACTATAGGATAAATTTAAATTATGCAGGATAAAAAAAATTTTTATATTAATGGACAATGGGTGTCTCCAATAGAACCAAGATCATTTGCAGTAATTAACCCAGCAACGGAAGAACCTTGTGCTGAAATTTCACTTGGAGGAAAAAAGGATGTTGATGCAGCTGTAATATCAGCGAAAAAAGCTTTTGAAACTTGGGGTTTTACCACAAAAGAGGAAAGACTTAACCTTTTTGAAAAATTATATGAGATTTACAAAAAAAATTGGGATGAAATGGCGAAAACCATTTCTCTTGAAATGGGTGCGCCAATTGATTTTTCAACAGAACTTCAAACAAAAACAGGAGCCAGTCACATAAAATCATTTAAAAATATTTTAAAAAATTTTAAATTTGAAAAAACTTTAGATGAAGAAAAAAATCAAACTATTTTATATGAGCCTAAAGGTGTGTGTGCATTAATTACACCCTGGAATTGGCCAATTAATCAAGTCAATTTAAAAGTAATTCCTGCACTAGCCGCTGGCTGTACAGTAGTTTTAAAACCATCTGAAATTGCACCTTTGTCATCAATGTTATTAGCTGAAATGATGCATGAAGCTGGTTTTCCAAAAGGAGTGTTTAATTTAGTAAATGGTGATGGTGCGATAACAGGAGATGCTTTGACAAGCCATCCTGATATAGACATGATCTCGTTTACTGGATCGACTAGAGCGGGTGCTTTGATTTCTCAAAATGCAGCAAAAGATTTTAAAAGAATAAGTTTAGAACTAGGAGGAAAAGGAGCGAATATTGTATTTAAAGATGCGGGACCAGATGCAATATCTTGGAGTGTTCAAAGATGTTTTAGAAATTCAGGACAATCTTGTAACGCACCTACTAGAATGTTGGTTGAAAAATCAATTTATAATGAAACTATTGAAAAAGTAAGAGAATTTGCAAATAAAACTAAAGTAGATAGTCCAAATAAAAATGGAAATCATATAGGACCAGTAATTTCTGAAACTCAATTTAATAAAATTCAAACTTTAATTCAAAAGGGAATTGATGAAGGCGCTAAATTAGTTGCAGGAGGTGTTGGAAAACCTGAAGGTTTAGAAAAAGGGTATTATGTAAAACCAACTGTATTTACAGATGTTAATAATCAAATGGAAATAGCTAGAACCGAAATATTTGGACCTGTTTTATCTATCATACCCTTCGATAATGAAGATGAAGCTGTTAAAATAGCTAATGATACTCCATATGGATTAACAAACTATATTCAAACTCAGGATAAGAACAAAGTCAAAAGAGTTGCAAGAAAATTAAGATCAGGAATGGTAGATGTAAATGGTGTTGGAATTGATGGAGCATCGCCATTTGGAGGATATAAACATTCTGGTATTGGTCGAGAAGCAGGATTAGAAGGTTTAATTGAGTTCCTCGAAGTAAAATCAGTAGGTGGATTTAATTAATATTTTAATATTATTTCTTCTTTTTCTAAATTTTTAATAACAAGGTTATCTCCAGATCCTTTTCTATCAACAACAAGAAAGTCCATATCTTCAGTAGAAATCAAAGGGAAATGCCAAACACCAGCTTTGTAATTTACTCCTTTTCCTTGAGGAACTATAAAAGATTCAATTTTTTCTATCTTAAGTTTTTCACCTTCGGGAGCTACAAAAGTTAAAAAAGTTGTTTCTTTCATAGGAATGAAAGCTTGGCTACCTAATGGATGTTTTTCCATCATATCAATTTTCATTGGAAAGGATCTTTTTAATGCAGAAAAAATACTTATTGTAGTTTCACCATTATCAGTAGAAGTATCTAGTTCTGCAATTTTATCAAATCTTTTTGCATAACCATTATTAATTTCAAGAGGTTCTATATTTTCAGTTGTTATCAATTGTCCAAATTTAGCAAAATTTTCTTTTGTTATAGGTATTGGTTGTATAATTCTTTCTGTCATTATGATTTACCAAAAGCTCTAATTCTTGAAATTCCACCATCTGGAAAAATATTAATTCTAATATAATTTATTTTTTTATTTTTCATTTTTTTGTTGTTAAAATTATGTTTTCTATGAGCATGGAGTTTAACTTTGTTAAGAAGATAAGCCCATTTTTGTGACTTATTAACAATATTTTTATCTGAAATTTTATTAGGAATATAAGCTGCTTGCAATGAGCATTTGTCTGGATAATTTCCTTTAAAATGATGAGTATCTAATTGAATTTTATTTATTTTTCCTGGTGATGAGCATTTTATTATTATCCAGTCAAAATTTTTTCCTCTACTTCTTCTAGTTTCCCATCCATCACCCATATTTTTTCCAACGCCTGGAGCAAGTATATTTTCTGCTCTTCCAAAATGTTCATTATTACAAGCAATTGGTACAGCTCCATTCACAATAGATGTCAGATTTTGAATTTTATTATTAACTTTATTTTTAGTTTTCATAAAACCATACACTCTTAATCTTGCTACACCACCATCAGGAAAAATATTTAACTTGATATGAGTAAAATAATTTTTATTTTTTACTCTAAAAAAGTGATGGCTATTTGCTTTAGTTTTACTTTTTTTAATAATTGTTATCCATTTAGTTTTTTTATCAGGTATTTTTTTTTTACTAATACAGCCTTGTAATGAAATTTCATCAGGATGATTTCCAGAAAAGTAAGATGTATCAACATCTACTTTTTTTATAACACCTTGTTTTCCAAACTTTAAAATAAGATAATCATATCCTTTTGTTCTTTTTCTTCTAGTTTCCCATCCATCCATCCATTTGCCATGTTTATCAAAAACTCCTTCTTTAAATACAGGTGGCCAAGGGTTAATTATTCTTTTAGCAGGTGCAAAAAACTCGTCAGTTTTATGAACAATTTTAGAACCCAGTCTTGATTGAGCTAAATCAATTAATCCACCTAAGTAAATAATATTATTTTTTTTCATTTTTTCTGTTAGTTTGGATAATTTTTAATCCAGTGTTTTGCAATATCTATTCTTTTGCAAATCCATACATCATTAAACTTTAGAGCATAATCTATGAATTTTTTAAGGGATTGTATTCTACCTGGTCTTCCAATTAATCTACAATGCAATCCAACAGACATCATTTTTGGATTAGTTCTTCCCTCTTCATATAATGTATCAAAACTATCTTTTAAATATTTATAAAATTGATCTCCACTGTTAAAGCCTTGATTTGTAGCAAATCTCATATCGTTGTTATCTAGAGTATAAGGAATAATTAATTGTTTTTTCTTCTTTTTATATTCCCAATAAGGCAAATCATCACTGTAGGAGTCGCTATCATATAAAAATTTACCATCCTCAAACACTAAGTCTCTAGTATTTGGACTACATCTTCCTGTGTACCAACCCAAAGGTCTTTTGCCAAAAATTTTTTTTATAGTTTTAATAGCTAAGTTCATATCTTTTTTTTCAGTACTTTTTTTTACATTTTGATAATCAATCCATCTCCAGCCATGACAGGCAATTTCATAATTTCCACTCTTTATTGCTTCACATACATCTGGATTTCTTTCTAAGGCCATTGCAACTCCAAAAATAGTTATAGGTATTTTTTTTTCTTCAAACAATTTATGAAGTCTCCAAAAACCTCTTCTTGAACCATATTCATAGATGGACTCCATATTAATATGCCTGTCTTTAAATGCTTGGGCTCCGATAATTTCTGATAAAAATGTTTCAGAATATTTATCGCCATGAAGAATATTATTTTCACCACCTTCCTCATAATTGAGAACTATTTGTAAAGCAAGTTTTGCATTATTTGGCCAAACCACTTTTGGTTCTTTTGATCCATAACCTATCATGTTTCTTGGATATTTTTTTGACATTTATTTAATTTTGAATTGATTTATCTTTAACACCATTTAAGAAATTTAAACATTTGTTAATTTCTTCTAATTTAATGTATTCATCTATTTTATGAGCTTGCTCAATTGATCCTGGACCACAAACAGCTGTGCTTATACCAATTTCTTGAAAAAGACCTGCTTCAGTACCAAAAGAAACTACCTCTCTAGAATTGTCTCCTGTAATACTTGAAACAAATTCACATGCCTCAGATTTATCAACTCTATCAAACCCAATTATTTCCCCAATCACTTCTTTCTTAATTTTTGAATCTGGAAAAACTTTTTTCATGTCAGGTAAAAGAGTTTCATTAACATACTTATCTAACTCTAAGTTTAAAAATACCGCATCATCTTTTACTACCGGTCTTGTTTCCCATTTAACATGGCATTTATCTGAAATCACGTTATGTGCAATTCCTCCAAATATACCTCCAACGGAAAGAGTTGAGTGAGGAGGATTAAATATAGAATTATTTGGAACTCTATCTTTAAGTTTTTCTCTAAGTTTGATAAGTTTATTAACATATCTAGCTGCGTACTCCACTGCACTAACGCCTTTATGTGGTTCAGAGCTATGTCCAGCCAAACCTTCAAAATATGTTGTGTATTCAAAACACCCTTTATGAGCATCAATAATTTTCATATTTGTAGGTTCTCCAACTATACAAATACCTTTGTTAAAACCTCTTTTTTTTAGTTCCTCAATTAATAAAGGGGCACCGATGCAAGCAGTTTCCTCATCAAAGGTAAAAGAAAAATTAATATCTCTATCCAAATTCGATTTAGAAAAAATAGGTGCAAATGCCAAAGCACATGCAATAAAACCTTTCATATCACATGAGCCTCTACCGTATAACTTGTCATCTTTAATTACAGCTTTGAATGGGTCAGACGACCATCCTTTTGAAACAGGCACAACATCAGTATGTCCAGATAAAATTATTGGAACTTTACTATTTGGTTTTTTCGCCTTTAAAGTTGCAAAAAGGTTTACTCTTTTTTTTTCACTGTCAAAAGTTTTAAAAGATGTTGCTCCTTGTTTTTTTAAAATATCGTCACAATAATTAATTAAAGAATTATTATCCTCCCCAGAGATAGTTTTGAAGGCTATTAAATCAGATAGTATTTTAATAGAATTTTTATATAAGGAGTCTAAATTATTTTCTGTACTCATAATGAATATCAATTATATATTAAAATCATGAAAGAACAAATAACCTACGATAATTTTGATATAGTCGATATTCGTATAGGAACAGTTATTTCTGTTAAAAAAAATGAAAAAGCAAGAAAACCTTCTTTAGTTATAGAAGTCGATTTTGGTGAAGAGATAGGAATCAAACAATCTTCTGCCCAAATTACCCATTATTATGATGAAGAAAAGTTGAAAGGAAAACAGGTTATTGGTGTTTGCAACTTTCCAGAAAAAAATATTGCTGGAATAAAATCACAATTTCTTGTTTTAGGAGCAATCGAAGAAGATGGAAAAGTAGTTTTATTACATCCATCTCAGCCAGCAAAAAATGGTCTAAGAATTGCTTAAAAAATTTTATGCACCCAGAAATAATTTCAATTTGTCTATTTTGGTTTGTTACAGCTTTTACTCCTGGACCAAATAATATTGTTGCCTCTTATTCAGGTTTCAATTTTGGAATAATAAAAACAATACCTCACATACTTGGAGTAACTTTAGGTTTTACAGCTTTGATTATCTCTTTAATAGTAGGACTAATTAACATTTTTAAATTATATCCATTAATTCAAGAAGTATTAAAATATTTAGGAACTTTATTTCTACTATATTTGGCATTTAAAATTTCATTTTCTAATTCTGACAATAATTCTAATTCGGATAATCCTGTTAAATTTATAGAAACTTTTCTTTTTCAATTTTTAAATCCAAAGGGAGTCATAGTTGGCATTATAGTAGTTTCAACTTATATTCAATTAGATGAAAATTACCTAAATTATTCATTGCAAGTTATTATTTTAGCTTTGCTTTTTTCAGTAACTAGTATTACTTCATGGACTTTTGTAGGCAAATTTTTAAGGAATTTTGCGACAAATGAAAAATTTATTAAATATTTTAATTATGCTATGTCACTACTTCTTTTATTAAGCATAGTTACATTTTACTTATAAAATTATGAAACCAGGAAATAAAAACTCTTATAACTCATTAAAATCATTAAATATTAATGGTAAAGAATATAAATATTACTCACTTAAAGAAGCAGAAAAAAATGGTTTAAAAGATATTTCAAAGTTACCTAAATCTTTAAAAGTTCTTTTAGAAAATTTACTTAGATATGAGGATAATTTAACTGTAACTAAAGATCAAATTGACTCTATTAAAAATTGGCTTAAAGAAAAAAAATCTAAAACCGAAATTGCTTATAGGCCAGCAAGAGTTTTGCTACAAGACTACACTGGAATTCCTGCGGTAGCAGATTTGGCAGCAATGAGAGAAGCCGTTAAAGAAAAAAATAAAGATCCAAATACTATCAATCCTCTCTCAAAAGTAGACCTAGTTATAGATCATTCTGTTCAAGTTGATAAATCCGCCAAGCCAGATTCGTTTAAAAAAAATGTTGATATTGAATTTGAAAGAAATGGTGAAAGATATTCTTTTTTAAAATGGGGGCAGCAAGCATTTAATAACTTTCGGATTGTTCCACCCGGGACTGGAATTTGTCATCAAGTAAATTTAGAATATTTATCGAAAGTAGTTTGGACTGAAAAAGTTGAAAAAAATAATTATATTTTTCCTGATACGCTAGTTGGAACTGATAGTCATACAACAATGGTTAATGGATTATCAGTACTAGGTTGGGGTGTTGGTGGAATAGAAGCGGAAGCCGGAATGCTTGGTCAACCTATATCAATGTTAATCCCAGAAGTAATTGGATTTGAAATGATAAATAGATTGCCTGAAGGAACTACAGCAACTGACCTAGTTTTAACTGTTGTTAAAATGCTAAGAGACAAAGGAGTTGTAGGAAAATTTGTTGAGTTTTATGGTGATGGTTTAAAAAATTTAACTTTAGCTGATCGAGCTACTATAGCAAATATGGCACCTGAATATGGAGCTACTTGTGGATTTTTTCCTGTAGATGAAGAAACATTAAAATATTTAAAATTTTCTGGAAGAGATAAGCAAACAGTTGACATCGTTGAAAGTTATGCAAAAGAGCAGGGATTATGGGCAAGTAATGATATTCTTTTTACTGATAAATTATCTTTAGATATGTTAACTGTAGTACCAACAATTTCTGGCCCAAAAAGACCACAAGATAAAGTTTTGTTAACTGATGCTTCCCAAAACTTTAAAAATGTTTTTAAACAAATTACAAAAAAAACAAAAATATCTTCCTCGAAAGTTGAAAATGAAGAATTTGAAATTAAAGATGGGGATATTTTAATTGCTGCCATAACTTCTTGTACAAATACATCTAATCCAAACGTTTTAATTGGCGCAGGTTTAATTGCAAAGAAAGCAGTTGAAAAAGGATTAAAAGCACAACCTTGGGTAAAAACTTCTTTAGCACCTGGATCTCAAGTTGTTACTGATTATTTAGAAAAAGCAGGATTAAACAAGTACTTAGATGATTTAGGTTTTAATTTAGTTGGTTATGGGTGTACTACTTGTATTGGGAATTCTGGACCTCTAAAAGAAAATATTTCAGAAGCAATAAAAAATGAAAATATTTATGCTGTTTCTGTACTTTCAGGTAATAGAAACTTCGAAGGAAGAATTTCGCCGTTAGTAAAAGCAAACTACCTTGCATCACCACCTTTAGTTGTTGCTTATGCATTAGCTGGAACAATGAGTATTGATTTATACAAAGATCCTTTAGGTAAAGATAAAAATGGTAAAGATGTTTATTTAAAAGATATTTGGCCTAGCAATAAAGAAATTGAAAACACTTTAAAAAATTCATTAAATGCAGACATGTTTATAAAAAGATATTCAAATATATCAGAAGGCCCTGAACAATGGCAAAAAATTAAAACAGAGCCAACTAGTATTTATAATTGGGAGGCAACCTCAACATATGTGAAAAAACCTCCATTTTTTGAAAATTTACCTGATGTACCCGAAGATATTAAAGATATTAATGAAGCAAGACCTTTATTAATCCTAGGAGATATGATCACGACCGATCATATTTCACCAGCTGGAACAATCCAAAAAGAAAGTCCTACAGGTGAATATTTTATGCAACATCAAGTATTGACAAAAGATTATAATTCATATGGAGCAAGAAGAGGAAATCACGAAGTAATGAAAAGAGGAACATTTGCCAATATTAGAATTAGAAACGAAATTGCTCCTGAAACAGAGGGTGGATTTACTAAATTATACCCAGAAGAAAAAGTTATGCCAATATATGATGCTGTAGTTGAATATAAAAAAAGAGGGACCGATTTACTGGTTATTGCAGGAAAAGAATATGGAACAGGATCATCAAGAGATTGGGCGGCTAAAGGGACTAAATTATTGGGAATAAAAGCAGTACTAGCTGAAAGTTTTGAGAGAATACACAGATCAAATTTAATAGGAATGGGAGTTTTGCCTTTACAATTTATTGAAGGCATGAATAGAAATAATTTAAATTTAAAAGGATCTGAGCTAATTAGTATTATTAATATTGAAAAAGGATTAAATCCAAGCGATCATGTAGAAGTCGAAATTAAATATAAATCAGGTGAATCAAAAAAAATTAAAATGTTATGTCGAATAGACACAAAAAATGAATTAGAATACTATAAAAATGGGGGCATTTTACAATACGTGTTAAGGAAAATGATTTAATGGACCAGGAAATTGAAATAATCAGCTCTGCTACTAGAAAAGAAAAAATTAAAAATTTTTTTATAAATAAAAGAAAAACAATTATAGCAATCGTAGTTTTTTTCTTATTTATATTGTTTTGTTTTATTTTCTATCAGGAATACAAAAAAAGCCATAGAGAGACATTGGCAAATAAATATAATTCGACAATTATTCAATACGAAAGTGGAGACAACTTAGAAATTTTAAATTCATTAAAAGAAATAATCGAAGCCAAAGATGAAACTTATTCACCTTTGGCTTTTTATTATTTATTAGATAATGATTTGATTACATCTAAAGATGAAATCAATAAATATTTCGATATACTAATTGAAGAATTAGGTCTTGATAGTGAAAATAAAAAATTAACAATATTTAAAAAAGGCTTATTTAATTCAGAGTTTGTTAATGAAAATGAATTATTAAATATACTCAATCCAGTCATTAAATCTGAAAGTATTTGGAAGCCCCATGCATTATATTTAATGGCAGAATATTATTTTGCAAAAAATGAAAAAAAAAAATCAAAAGAATTCTTAGATCAGCTAGTTAATTTAGAAAATATTAGTACAAAAATTAAAGTTGAGGCTCAAAAAAGACTTCGTTCAGATTTCAGTGAATAATTTTATTTTATATTTATCATTACTATTAATATTATCTAGTTGTGGAAACGGTAACAAAGAATTGGAATCCCAAAATCAAAATTCAAAAATAATTTTTGAAAAATCAAAACCTATTAAAAAAGAGCTAAATGCCAACTTAAAAGTAAATATAAGCGAATTAACCAAAGGCGAATCTTTTTTAGGAAATAATTCTAACAATTCAGGAAATGTAAATTTTCAAACAGAATTTAATAAAATTTCATCAATTAAATTTTCTAAAATAAAAGATTTTAGTTTTAATCAGCCTGAATTGTTATTTACAAATGATGATAGTATAATTTTTTTTGATGGCAAGGGATCAATATTTAAAATCAACAAAGATTTGAAAGAAATATGGAATGTAAACCATTATACTAAAAAAGAAAAAAAATTAAAACCTATAATTTATTTTGCACAGGCAGATAAAAAAATTATTGCAGCAGATAATCTTTCTAGAATCTATTTAATAAGTTTGAAAGATGGTAAACTAATAAAATCTATTGAAAACAATACTGGATTTAATTCAAACATAAAATATTCAGATAATAAATTTTTTGTTGTTGATTTTGAAAATAATATAAGATGTTTTTCTACAATAGATGGCTCAGAATTATGGAATTTTGGAACAGAAAATCCTTTCGTTAAATCTAAAAAAAGACTTTCTTTGGTTGTCAAGGGAGAACTAGTTTTTTTTGTAAATAATCTAGGTGATGTAACTGCTTTAAATATAAATAATGGTAATTTATTTTGGCAAACCCCAACACAAAGCAATGTTATTTACCAAGATGCCTTTAGTTTAGAAAATTCTGATTTAGTTTTTGCTAATGATTCAATATTTTTTTCCAATAATAAAAATGAAATTTATTCCATTGACGCCAGATCAGGTATAGTTAACTGGAAGCAAACTGTTAATTCGAGCTTAACTCCAACTATAACAGAAAATTTTGTGATTACAGTTTCTAATGAAGGCTATCTTTTTATACTAGATAATAAAAATGGAAACATAATAAGAATCACCAATATTTTAAAAAATATTAAAAATAAAAAAAATCAAATAATCCCAACAGGTTTTATTTTAGCCAAAAATAAAATTTATTTATCATTAAACAATGGCAGATTAATAAAAACTTATTTAAATTCAGGTATAGAAGAGAAAATTTTTAAAATAAGTAATTCAAAAATTTTAAGACCAGGTATTTTTTTTGATAAGATGTATTTATTAAAAGATAACGCAATTATTAAATCTAACTGATGTTTTTAAAATTACTTGATAGGTTAGGTAGAAAAAAAACTGTATTAGACAGGGGCCCTTCTCATCCAAAATTTGAATATGCAAAACCATGGTTGAATAGATATTATGTTTTATTTAGGCGTAGACCCAAATGGTTTCCATTTAATATAATTATTCATGAAATGTTAGACGATGACCATGGCGATGGAGTTCATAATCATTTATGTCCATATATAACTATTATTATTAGAGGCGGTTATTGGGAAACAACTAAGAAAGGAAAATTTTGGAGAAAACCTGGTTATATAGGTTTTAGATCCGCAAATCATTTTCATAGGGTAGATTTAAAACCAGATACAAAACCAATGACAATTTTTATACCAGGACCCTTTGGTTTTAGAAAAGGACCAAGATCTGAATATGGCATTGATTTTAAAACAAAAAAAAATTAATGGTTAAAAATTTAGAAAAAAAATATAATAAATTTTGTATAAACAACAATTTGGAAATAAACAAAAATCAAATCCATTTAATCAAAAAATTAAAAAGTTTTGGAAATTATAACTTTAAATCTATAGTTTCGAAATTATTTTTAAAAAGAAATTATCATAGATGTTTTTATTTGTTTGGTGATGTTGGTGTTGGAAAAACTATGATTTTAGATTTTTTTTTTAATCAAATTAAAGTAAAAAAATTAAGATTACATTTTAATGAATTTATGCTTAGTTTTCATAACTTTGTTTATGAAAATAAAAATAATAAAAAAAATATAATAAATTTATTTGTAAAAAAATTAAAATCTAAAGCATCCCTAATTTATTTTGATGAATTTCAAGTAACCAATATTGTTGATGCTATGATTTTAGGTAAATTATTTGAAAAAGTTTTTAAAGAGAATATTTCAATCATAGTCACATCAAATACAAAAATTTCTGATTTATATAAAGATGGACTTCAAAGAGATCAATTTAAGCCATTTATTAAGATTATGCTAAAAAATTCAATTGAATATGAGCTGAAAATTGATGAAGACTATAGAAAATCTAAAAAAAATTTGACTGAAAGATTTTTCTACCCACTTAACCAAGAAACAAACTTTAAAATTAATAAATTTTTTAGAACTATTAGTAAAGAAAAAAAATTAACAAAAAAAATATTAAACATCAAGGGAAGAAAATTTATTGTAAATAATTTTTATGAAGGAGTCGTAAAATTTGATTTTTCTGAACTTTGTGATCAAAATTTGGGATCTGAAGATTTTATTGAAATTACTAATATCTGTAAGTTTATTGCTTTATTTAACATACCTGTTTTTGACAACATTAATTCAAACCAACAACAAAGATTTATTACTTTACTTGATGTAATTTATGAAAAAAAAATACCAATGGCAGTTACTTCTATGTTAAATTTAGATAATTTTTCTTCTTCAGGATTATTAGAAAAAGCATTTAAACGTACAATTAGTAGATTGTATGAATTAACTTCAATGAAATATAATTAAAATGAAACAAGAATTTTTTAACCTAGAGATTAATACCAATGGTCAAAACCTTTATGAAATTACTGGTCAAACAATTAACTGGATTAAAAAAAATGAATTTAAAAACGGGTTATTAAATTTAAGCATACAACATACTAGTGCTTCTTTGATTATCCAAGAAAATGCCGATAAAGATGTGCAAACTGATTTAATAAAATATTTTGATAAATTAGCACCAATGGATAATAATCTTTATTTACACACAACAGAAGGCAAGGATGATATGCCTGCGCATATAAAATCTTCATTAACTAATAATCAAATTTCATTAAGTGTAAAAGATAACAAAATAGTTCTTGGTACATGGCAAGGTATTTACGTGTTTGAGCATAGACTTAATCCTACAAAAAGATTAGTTTTATTTCACTTTATTGGCGAATAATTTAAATATAGGGGTTATAAGACCATTGAAGTATGGCTTGTCTTTGTCTTCTTCGACAAGACAAATCTCCAACTTCACAATTTTTCTCAATTGCTTTTACATGTCTATTAAAATTTTTCCATCTCTTTATTTGTATTTCGTCTATGTGATTTATTCTTCTTCCTAATGTAAATCTACAGTACCACTGAAACCAACCAAGAGGATCTTCTTTAAAAATCCATCCCTTTTTTATCCAGTGATCTCTTGATAAGCCTGATTCAACTTTAAAACGATTTAAGTTAACATCAAATTTTTTACTTACTTTTGCTTTTATAAACCAAGATTTAGGATATTCTTTAATCTTTAATCCAAAGTACGCACCTCCAAAAACTCCTAGCTCTAGCATTCGTTTTGGTGATAGTTGTGGTTTAAAAATTTTATAAATATCTAAATCTATATTTTTTTTTTTCAATATATTTTTCATATCAATCACTCATCTAAAAGTTTTTTATACATTTCTTGATCAGTGTCACCTTCACAACCAATTAATAGTACATTAGAACTTGAATTAAGATTAAGTTTATTTTTTATAGTTTCTTCATTGCAACTTGCTATTAAGCTAATCACGCCAGGGGCTGAATTCTCTCCTGCTACTATTTTATCATTACCAAAACTACCATTAGCAAGCAATTTCATAGCTTTACCTATGTCATCATCAGGTAAACTAATGCAGTTATTAACTGATTTTTTTAATATTTCCCAAGGCACCAAAGAAGGCTCACCACATGACATTCCTCCCATTAAACTTTCTCTAATGATGTTAATTTTTTCAATTTTTCCAGTTTTTATACTCTCCATTACACATGCGGCACTATCAGGTTCTACAATTATTATTTTAGGAATATTCTCCAAATATCTTGCGGCTCCTGCAACCATTGCTCCGGCCATACCTCCAACACCAGCTTGTAGAAATATATGAGTAATTTTATCATTTTTTATTTGATCGACTATTTCTTTCATCATAACTGAATATCCAGCCATAGTTAAAGTTGGAACTAGCTTATAATCTTTCCATGCAACATCCTGAACAATTTGCCAGTTATTATCTGTAGATTGTTTAATACATTCTAATAAAGAATTTTCATAGTTTCCTTTTACTTTTACTACATCAGCACCAAAAGCTTCCATAGCCTTTCCTCTTGCATCGCTTACAAACTCACTAATAAATATTTTGCAATTTAGTCCTAACCTTTGAGCGCCCCAAGCTACAGATCTACCATGATTTCCAGCTGTTGCTGTTGACACTGTTATATCTTTATTTCCTTTAGTAATTTTTTCAACAGCATAAGCTCCACCTAAAGCTTTAAAAGATTTGAGATCAAATCTTTTAGATTCATCCTTGTAGTAAATTTTATTCAAGTTTAATTCTTTTGATAATTTATTTAAAATAAGAAGAGGAGTAGGATTATAACTTTTCCATTTTGAAATAGTCAAATAAGCGTCATCTATTTGTTCTTTGGTAATATTTTCTAATATTTCATTTTTATTAAAAGAAAAATTCTTATTTTGAATAAATGAGGAGTATTTCCACAACTTACCGTTAGAGATATTCATATTTTAACAGTCTAGAGTGTTTAATCTTTCCCATTTAGTAATTGGTTCTTTTTTATTAAAATTTTCTTCCTTTTTAAATTCTTTGATTTCAGAGTTTCTTAATTTTATATAACTATTTATTGTTTCTTTACCAAAAGAATTATTCATTTTTTTATTGTTTTTTAATCTTTCTAATGACTGATCTAAATTGTCTGGTAATTTTGGAAGGTTAGGGTATTTTTTATAGTCATTATACATGTTGCAATATAAAGGTTTACCAGGATTAATTTTATTGTTTAAACCATGAATACCTGCTGCTAACACACCTGCTTGTAAAAGATAAGGGTTTGCCGATCCATCCATTAATCTCAATTCAAATCGACCAGGGTCAGGTATTCTTATCATATGGGTTCTGTTATTTCCTGTATAAGATATACTGCTTGGAGACCATGTAGCACCAGACTTTGTTGGTGGTGCATTAATTCTTCTATAACTATTAATTGTAGGATTAAAAAAAGCTGATAATGAATCTGCATTCTTTATTACACCACCTAAAAAATTATATGCTATTTTACTTAGTCCTAATTTATCTGATTTATCTAAAAATATATTTTTTTTGCCTTTCCAAACAGAAATATGAGCATGACAGCCATTACCAGTTAAATTTTCAAATGGTTTTGGCATAAAAGTTGCTCTCAAATCATATTTTTCAGATAAAGTTTTAACCATAAATTTAAAAAATGTATGTCTATCAGCTGTGGTTAAGCAATCAGAATAGTCCCAGTTCATTTCGAATTGTCCGTTGGCATCCTCATGATCATTTTGGTATGGACCCCAGCCCATTTCTATCATGCTGTCACAAATTTCTTTAATAAGATCGTATCTTCTCATCAGAGCTGATTGATCATAGCAGGGTTTAGATTGAGTATCTCTTAAATCTGCAATAGATGCTCCATCTTTTGATATAAGAAAATATTCACATTCAACACCAGATTTCATTGAAAATCCATGTTTTGATAGTTCATTTATTTGTTTCTTTAGCATTACTCTTGGAGAGGCTTCTACAGGCTTTCCGTTCATCCACAAATCAGATGCCAACCATCCAACTTCTTTTTTCCATGGTAATTGAATTAAACTGTCAGGATCTGGAACAGCAAACATATCAGAATCTGCAGGAGTCATATCTAACCAAGAAGCGAATCCGGCAAATCCGGCACCAGATTTTTGCATTTCTTTAATTGCTCGAGTTGGAACTAATTTAGATCTTAAAACTCCAAAAAGATCCACAAAACTAATTAAAAAATATTTTATTTTTTTTGATTTTGCAATTTTAAATAAGTTTTTTGACATAATTTAAAATAGCACAATTATTTAAAAAAAGATAAAAAGAAATCTTTATATAAAATAAAATTAATCACTAATATTATAATTATCGCTAGTATTGCACCATATTTAGCTTTTGGCCAAGCCAATCTAGCCATCTTGTGAGGTGTCTCGTTTATATTGTTTTGTGAGTTTTTTTTTTCCATATTAAAAAGGGCGCATAAGTAATTATGCGCCCTAATTAAATTTTAGTTAACCATCGGTTACATTGTTTTTCCAAGCATTTGAACCGGGCCTTCTTTTAGCAAGCTTTGAAAGTTTATCACTTTCTTGCTTTGCTGAAATCACATGCCATCCAATCCAAATAACAAAGGCTATTAGAACTAAAACACCTTCAGTTCCAACACCAGGATAAACAGCACCCGCAACTTCTTTAGCACTTAGATGATCTACCCAATTAGTTACAGCCATAATTATCCTCCTTTAACTTGATGACGAAGCGACAGCTTTTTCATCTTCTTTTGCCGCCTCCATTATTTCGTAGTCTAGACCTGCTAACTCTACTTCTCTTGGAATTCTAAGTTTACCCATTCCATGAAGTACTTTGGCAATAATCCATCCTGGTATAAAACCAAGAACTACAAACATTACTAATGCACCAATAAACATCCCTAATGGATTGATCGCAGCATATGTTGTTCCGTCCCACATAGCTCCAACACTGTATCCTGAAGAAGGATATCCATTAAGCACAAATCCACAAATCACAAGACCTGCAAATCCAGCATAACCATGTACTGCTACTGCTCCAACTGCATCATCAATTTTGAACTTACGTTCAACCCAGTAATGCATTTTGTATGCAATAACTACACCGATCATACCAATGATCATTGATTGTATTGGATGATATAAATCATTTCCTGCAGATGCACATATTATGCCGGCTAGTCCTGAAGAATAAGTCCAGAAAGGATCTCCTTTTCCAATGACATATCCAGCTAGCAAACCTCCAGATAAAGACATTAAGAAGTTCATTGTAATACCACTTAATGTTGTTGGGGTTACATATATGTTTGTTGCAGTCCAATAAGTTACACCTTCCATTCCATATTCAGGTCCAAGATCAAATATTGGAATATTACAAGCCGCATAAAATCCCCAGAAACCTGTATAGATTAGAAACAGTCCTACTGTTACTAACCATGGGTTTCTTGGTCCTATGTTTCTTGGTTCTCCACTAGATGAAAATTTACCTATTCTCGGTCCTAAAACAGCTAGTACACCTAAAGCAAATCCTCCAGCACAAGCATGAATTACGCCTGAGGCGTAAGCATCATGATAACCGAGTAGTTTAAGCATCCAACCGTCAAAGTGCCATCCCCATGCAGCATCTATTGTCCAGAAAACTGAACCGATAGCAATTGCCAAAATACCGAATGCAAAAGTTGTTATTCTTTCGATTACAGCACCTGAAACAATTGAAGCAGCCGTCCATGAGAATAATAAAAACGCTGCCCAAAAAACTCCACTTATATGATCACCTAAGTTTACTGCCATTAATTCACTGTTTGGCACGTACCACTTGGCACTAAAAGCAGATTCGTCTGTTATTAAAGCTGCGCTTTCGTTCATTATTGATGGTGCTAGACCTGGTCCAGTTGGAAACGCCCAATAAATCCACCAACCAAACAAAAACCACGTTACTGTCACCAAAGGTATCAGCATTGTATTTTTCATTAATGTATGTTGATGGTGTTTATATCGGGAAGCTCCAACTTCATACATACAGAAACCGACGTGAATTAAAAACATCAGTACTACCGTTATCCAATAGTAAAATTCTGTAAATATGGTTGTCAATGCACCTAATTGATCAGTCATTTCAAACCTCCGTTTGTTTAAACAAATTAATATGACTCTATTAAATGCAATATTTTCTACAATGATAAAAAATATAGATAAAACCTTTGTAAACTAAAGGCATAACAACTTGAGGTAGTTATTTTTTTAATGATTCTTAAAACTTTAAATATGCTTTCTTTAGGTCAACCAAAGGATGATTGGGAGACATTTGAAATTTAACTAATAATTCTCTTGCTATCATATCTCTATCCTGTTGATTATTTGGAAGTTTAATTTTACTCGGAATAGTTACCCAACCATTTGCATTTCTATCAAACACAGCAGGTCTGTTTTCTTCATAACCCATATGAACATCTTCTAACCAATTAAGATCATCCCATCCCATTGCTTCAATATATTTTTTTAAAAAAGGTGTTAATCTTTTATAATCAGGCAAAAGGTTAACATCATATCTATATCCGATTGTTTGCCCAATCATTTTTTCTCTAGCCGTTTCTTTTTTTTTCCCTAATTGACCTTTGGTGATTTTCTTTATTTTTTTATTTTTTTTCTTTTTAGCCATTTTTAAACCTTATATTTTATGGAAATCATCAACTCCAACAGTATGATTTGTTCCAGATAAAGGAACTTTTGCTAATGCAGAAGCTTCCATTGTTAGTGCGGCCATATCCTCAGGTTCTAATGAATGGATATTAGTTTTACCACAAGCTCTTGCTAATAGTTGAGCTTCTAATGTCATTGCGTGTAAGTAGTTGTAAACTCTTAATGCTGCATCATCAGGGTTTAATCTTTTTCTTAATTTAGGATCTTGTGTTGCAACTCCAACTGGACATCTTCCAGTATGACAGTGATAGCAATGTCCTGCAGGAACACCCATTTCTTTTTCAAAATCAGACTCTGGTATTTCTTTGTTACAGTTTAAAGCTACCATTGCCCCAGTACCAATAGCTATAGCATCAGCACCTAAAGCAAGTGCTTTAGCCATATCAGCACCATCTCTAACACCACCTGCATAAATCAAAGTTACTTTTCCTGTTTTGCCAACATCATCCAATGCTCTTCTTGCTTCTCTTATAGCAGCAATTCCTGGAATACCTGTATTTGCTGCAGCAATATGGGGACCTGCGCCTGTAGATCCTTCCATTCCATCTAAGTATATAGAGTCCGGATCGCATTTTGCAGCCATACGTACATCATCATAAACTTTTGCAGCTCCTAATTTTAATTGAATTGGAACTTTATTTTTTGTTAATTCCCTTAATTCTTGAACTTTAAGAGCCAAATCATCTGGACCTAACCAGTCAGGGTGTCTAGCAGGTGATCTTTGGTCAATACCAGCAGGTAATGATCTCATCTCAGCAACTTGGTCAGTTACTTTTTGCCCCATAAGGTGACCACCCATTCCAACTTTTTGACCTTGTCCAATAAATACTTCAATACCATCAGCTAATTGTGCGTGATGAGGATTAAATCCATATCTTGATTGAATACATTGATAGAACCATTTTTCAGAGTATCTTCGTTCATCAGGTATCATTCCACCTTCACCAGAACAAGTAGCGCTACCTGCCATTGTTGCTCCTCTAGCCAAAGCTGTTTTTGCTTCATAAGACAATGCGCCAAAACTCATCCCTGTAATGTAAACAGGTATATCTAATTCAATTGGATTTTCACATCTAGGTCCAATTACAGTTTTAGTCTCACATTTTTCTCTATAACCTTCGATTACAAATCTTGTTAGAGTTCCTGGTAAGAAAACCAAATCATCAAAGGTTGGAATTTTTTTCATTAATGCCATTCCACGCATTCTATATCGTCCAAGTTCTGCTTTTATATGAATATCATCTATTACATCTGGAGTAAAAATAGAGTTGTATCCTAATAAACTTTTATTTCGTTTTGCAAATTCAGTTTTACCGTTTGTATTTCCGTTAGTTTTTTTATTTTTCTTTTTTGCCATTATATAGCTCCTTTTTTCTCAGTTGGCTCTAATGCATCGTAGTTCCAAAGTTTTTTACCAGCTACAACTTTAGTCATTTTAGAAACATCAAAATTGTCACCAATTTCAGCAACTTTTAATTTTCTTTTTAACCATCCAATATCTGTCTCAGTTAATTCAGCTTCAACAGCATCACTACCAAATGATCCAATTTTTCCACCTATAAAAATTGTCCCATCATACATAGAGTCCCCAAGATTAATTCCAACATCTCCAAGAATTATAATTCTTCCTCTTTGCATCATAAATCCTGTAAATGCTCCAGCATCTCCTCCGACTATAATTGTCCCACCTTTTTGATCTATTCCTGTTCTTGCTCCTACACTTCCTTTGCAGATTAAATCGCCACCTCTAATAGCTGCTCCAAAACAAGAACCTGCATTTTTCTCAATAACAACTTTTCCTGCCATCATGTTTTCTGCACAAGACCATCCAACTCTTCCGTTTATTCTAACTATTGGTCCATCCATAGATCCACATCCAAAATAACCTAAACTTCCCTCGAAAATTAAATTTAATTTATTCAATATTCCAACTCCTAGACTGTGTTTACCTTGTGGGTTTTTTATAACTATTGTTCCATAACCCTGACTCATTAGTTCATCTATTTTTCCGTTTGCTTCTTTACAATCCATATCTTTAACATCAATTTCAGTTCTTTTATTAAAGTCTACGTCATGGGTTCCAAAGTAGTAAAAGTTTTCTGCTTCATCAGGATTGAAGAATTTTTGTTGAGTTTTTCCTGTTAGAACTTCAGTATGAAGTCCCATTGACTGGGCTTTAGTTTTTTTTTCAGACATCTTCAAATTTGCCATACTTTAACCTCTCCATCAAAAGGATCATAAGTATCAATTTCTTGTGGAAGAATTGATCGAATTGCTATTTCTTCAGATCCCATTGCTACTAAGTCATCTGACTCATATAATACTAAAGGTTTTGCCGCCATTGTATCTTTTGCCATTCCTAGAGAGTCTTTTGTTGCAACAAAATAAGTAAAAACACCATCAAGTCCAGTTAAAGAGTCTCTCATACCTTCTTCTAGCGAGGCTCCATTTCTCATTTTTTCAGCTAGGTAAACCGCTATAAGCTCAGAGTCACATTCTGACATAAATCTCATTCCTTTATTTTCTAGCACTCTCCTATTATTCCAATAGTTTGTTAATTGACCATTATGAACAACAGATACATCGCTAAAAGGGTAGCCCCAAAATGGGTGAGCAGATTTAATGTCTACACCAGACTCTGTAGCCATCCTAGCATGGCCTATTGCATGAGTTCCATGAACTTTATCCAATTCGTATCTATCAGATACTACTTTTGCATCACCTAAATCTTTAATTAATTCTAGAGACTTGCCAATAGATAATATCTCAACACTATCAATACTTTCAATTTTTTTTGAAAATTCCATTAAATCCTGGTCATATTTCATTTCATATCTAAATGAGTATGGAGTTAATCTATCTTCCTTAACAATTCTAGCGCCGAGGTCAGACAACATTCTATCAACAAGTTTTTTTCTTTGATCATAAACACTTGCATCCTCATTTATTGAAGTACTTCCTTCACCAACATTTTCTCCAACTTTAAATCTCATTATGAAATTTAGTCCATCATTTTGAGCGTAAAGAGCATATCCTGTTGAGTCAGGCCCCCTATGTTTTAATGCTTGAAGCATTAACTGAAGCTCACTCCCTACATTTGAGGATTTTCCTCTATGAATTAGTCCCGCAATTCCACACATTTTTATTCCTTAATAATTTTTTAATTATGGTAAACAATCCAAATAAGTATCAAGATCCCATTGAGTAGTTGCACCAAGAAATTTTTCCCATTCATCATTTTTATACCAATGAAACACTTTATACATTTCATCTGGCATTGCAGATTTAATAACTTCATCTTCAGACAGTCTATCCAGTGCTTCACCTAAACTTAATGGAAGTTTTTTTACATCTTTACCTGCTTTTTTAGCTTCATACATACTTCTAGACTCAGGTTTAGAAGGTTTTAGTTTTTTTGAAATACCGTGGTCACATGCTTTTAATAAAGCTGCACCTAATAAGTAGGGATTATGCATAGAATCTACTGATCTATATTCAAATCTTCCCGGTGCTGAAACTCTTAAACCGCAAGTTCTATTTTGATATCCCCAATCAGCATAAACTGGAGCCCAGAATCCTTGATCCCAAAGTCTTCTGTAAGAATTGACTGTCGAAGATCCTAAAGCAGTTAGTGCAGGCAAGTGTTCCATTATTCCAGCGATAGACTGTAAACCAATTTTACCAGGTAATTGCATATCTTTAGTATCAGGCATAAAAGTATTTGTGCCTCCCTGTACATAGCCAAACACTTCATCTACTCCAGGTAATTTTTTATTACCTAATTTATTTGTTACAACTTTTCCACCTTTCCACAAAGACATATTAGTATGACAACCACTTGCAGAAACACCCATAAATGGTTTTGTCATAAAGCACGCTATTAAATTATGTTCTCTTGCTACCT
>CACHFK010000004.1 GCA_902579085.1 uncultured Pelagibacteraceae bacterium
TGTTCTGACGATAAACTATAATTTCCTTTATAATTTTTATTATCTACAAGTTTAATTAATTTAGAAGATTTAGATATTTTCCATTTAGTTTTTAATAAAGAATTTTTAGCATCATCAGGATTTTTAGATGATCTGATAATTTTAATAACTTTGTCTATATTTTCTACACTTACAGATAAACCTACTAAAATGTGAGCTCTATCTTCAGCTTTTTTTAAATCAAATTTAGTTTTTTTAATTACAACATCTTCTCTAAATTTTAAAAAATTTTCTAAAAAATCTTTAAGGCTACACGTCTTTGGTTTATTATCTACAATAGCCAAACTATTAAAACCAAAAGAGCTTTCAATTGATGTATATTTATACAATTGTCTCTTTACGGTTTCTGGCTCTACACTTCTTCTAAGATCAATTGCAACTCTAATACCTTCTCTATTTGATTCATCTCTAATATCACTTATTCCTTCAATCTTCTTTTCTCTAACCAATTCCGCTATTCTTTCATTAAGATTGGATTTGTTTACTTGATAAGGTATTGATGTAATTACCAACCTATCTTTACCATTTTTGAGATTTTCAACACTTATTTCACCTCTTATTTTAAATGAACCTCTTCCAATTTTGTAACCTTGTTTAATAATATCTTTGCCAATTATTACACCGCCAGTTGGAAAGTCTGGTCCTGGTATTAATTTCATCAATTCATTAACTTTAATATCTTTATTTTTAATTAAGGCTAAAGTTCCATCAATTACCTCGCCAAGATTATGCGGTGGGATACTAGTAGCCATTCCAACAGCAATACCGCCCGCTCCATTAACTAATAAATTTGGGTATTGAGCAGGAAGAACATTGGGTTCAAATTCAGTTTCATCATAGTTACTTTTAAAGGAAACTGTTTCTTTTTCTATGTCATCAATTAAGTATTGTGCAACTTTAGCTAATCTTGTTTCAGTATATCTCATAGCTGCAGGAGGATCTCCATCTATAGAGCCAAAGTTTCCTTGTCCATCTATTAAAGGTAAGCTCATTGAAAAATCTTGCACCATTCTAACCAAAGCATCATACACAGCTTGATCTCCATGTGGGTGATATTTACCAATTACATCTCCTACTATTCTAGCTGATTTTCTAAATTGTTTTGACCAATCAAAACCACCTTTGTGCATTGCATATAAGATTCTTCTATGTACAGGTTTCAAGCCATCTCTAATATCAGGAAGCGCTCTACTAATTATGACGCTCATTGCGTATGAAAGATATGATGAACTCATCTCATCATACATTGAAATTGGTTTTATATTATTGTCTTTTGAGATCTGTTCTTTTTGCATAAAAACTAAAATGGAATATCGTCATCCATATCGTTTTGATTTGCTGGACTATTACTTTCAATACTTTGGTTTGTATCTTGAGATGCAATATTGTTTTGTGACCCACCACCAAGCATAGTTAAGGATGAATTGTAACCTTGTATTAGGATTTCCGTTGAGTATTTATCTTGACCACTTTGCTCATCTTTCCACTTACGCGTAGATAGTTGACCTTCAATATAAACTTGTGCACCTTTTTTTAAATATTGCTGGACCACATTCACCAAACCTTCGTTGAACACAACTATACGGTGCCATTCGGTCTTTTCTTTTTTTTCACCAGTATTTTTATCTTTCCATGATTGGCTTGTTGCTAAACTTAATCTTGCTACACTTTTACCATTCACCATTTGCTTGATTTCTGGATCTGCGCCTAAACGCCCAATTAAAAGTACTTTATTTAAACTTCCTGCCATAATAATTTAATTTTTTGATATGTTTAATTATAACACTATTTATATTGAATATTAATTTTATTAATCTAAAGCAACAAAAAATATGATTAAAAAGATAGTTATTAAGGGCGCAAAAGAGCACAATTTAAAGAATATTTCTTTGGAAATACCAAAAGATAAATTTGTGGTCATTACAGGTCTTTCTGGTTCAGGAAAATCATCTTTAGCATTTGATACAATATATGCTGAAGGTCAAAGAAGATATGTGGAAAGTCTTTCAGCCTATGCAAGGCAGTTTTTAGATAAAATGAAAAAACCAAATGTAGACTTAATTGAAGGTTTAAGTCCAGCTATATCAATTGAACAAAAAAATACTTCTAAGAATCCGAGGTCCACTGTAGCAACAGTTACTGAGATTTATGACTATATGAGAGTACTGTATGCAAGAGCTGGTATTCCATTTTCACCATTCACAGGTAAACCAATTGAATCTCAAACTATAAGTCAAATTGTAGATAAAATTAAAGAATTGCCAAAAAAATCAACTATATTTTTATACGCTCCTGTAGTTAGAGGAAGAAAAGGTGAATATAAAAAAGAAATATTAAGTTATAAAAAAAGAGGCTTTAGAAAAATTAAAATCGATAATAAATTATATGAAATAGATAAAGCGCCAGATCTAAACAAAAAAATAAAACATGATATTTCGATACTAGTTGATAGAATAATTATAAATTCTTCCCTTGGTAATAGATTGGCAGAAAGTGTTGAGACCGCTGTTAACTTAGCAAACGGACTACTCTTTGTTGAATATGAGAATGAAACTTTACCAAAAAAATATAGAAAAGTAGAAAAACTAATCTTCTCTACAAAATTTGCTTGTCCAGAAAGCGGGTTTACAATTGAAGAAATTGAACCAAGATTATTTTCATTTAATAGTCCTTATGGAGCTTGTGAAGAATGTGAGGGTATTGGTGTCAAATTAAATGTTGATCCAAAGCTAGTTGTTCCAGATGAGAAAAAAAGTATAGCAGATGGTGCTATTGAACCATGGTCAAAATCTACATCAATGTATTATGCTCAAACATTAGCATCCATTGCAAAACATTATGGTTTCTCACTAAGTGAAAGATGGTCAAAACTATCAAAGAACATAAAAAATATTATCTTATTTGGTTCTGATGATGAAGAAATAAAATTTTCTTATGATGATGGATATGAAAAGTATACTAATAAAAAAACATTTGAAGGAGTAATAAATAACCTCGAAAGAAGATATTTAGAGACAGACAGCGATTGGAAAAGAGAAGAAATAAGCCAATATCAATCAGACACTAAATGTGAAAGATGCAATGGTTTTAGACTTAAAGATGAAGCGCTATGTGTTAAAATTAATAATTTGAATATAAGCGAAGTAACTGAAAAATCTATATTTGATGCAAAAAAATGGTTTGCTGATTTAGTAAATAGTTTAGATAAAAGACAAATAAAAATTGCGCAACATATCTTAAAAGAAATAAATGAAAGATTAGATTTCCTTCTTAATGTAGGTTTGGACTATTTAACCTTATCTAGAGAGTCTGGAACTTTATCTGGAGGTGAAGCACAAAGAATAAGATTAGCATCTCAAATAGGATCAGGATTAACAGGAGTTTTATATGTTCTTGATGAACCCTCTATAGGATTGCATCAGAAAGATAATGTAAAATTAATTGATGCTCTCAAAAGACTAAGGGATTTGGGAAATACAGTAATTGTTGTTGAGCACGATACAGAAACAATGGAAAATGCTGATCATATTATTGATCTTGGTCCTGAAGCAGGTAACAAAGGTGGTACCGTAGTTGCTCAAGGCACTTATCAAGATATATTAAAAAATAATGAAAGTATAACAGGTAGATATTTATCTAATAAAAGTTTTATACCAATTCCCAAAACTAGAAGATTGGCTAAAAACGGAAGATTTTTAGAAATAAATGGCGCTACAGGTAATAATTTAAATAATGTAAATCTTAAAGTTCCACTAGGTAGTTTTACTTGTGTTACCGGTGTATCAGGTAGTGGAAAGTCTACACTGATATTGCAGACATTATATAATGCTCTAAATCTTACTTTGAATAACAATAAGTCTAGAAAAATTCCTCAGCCTTTCAGAGGATTTAAAGGAATAGAATTAATTGATAAAGTTATAGATATAGATCAATCTCCAATAGGAAGAACCCCTAGGTCAAATCCTGCAACTTATACTGGGGCTTTTGGTCCAATAAGAGACTGGTTTACAAATTTACCAGAATCAAAAAGTCGAGGATACAAACCTGGTAGATTTTCTTTTAATGTAAAAGGTGGAAGATGCGAAGCTTGCGAAGGTGATGGTGTTATAACCTATGAAATGCATTTTTTACCAGACGTTTATATAACTTGCGATGAATGCAAAGGCTCAAGATATAATAGAGAAACTTTAGAAATAAAATTTAAAGATAAAAGTATAGCTGACGTTTTAAATATGACAGTTGACGAAGGTTGTGATTATTTTGAAAATATATCAAATATTAGAACTAAATTATTAACTTTAAAAAAAGTTGGACTTGGATATATAAAAATAGGTCAGCAAGCAACTACTCTATCTGGTGGTGAAGCTCAGAGAATTAAGTTAGCTAAAGAATTGTCAAAGAGATCAACAGGAAGAACTATGTACATTTTAGATGAACCAACAACTGGTTTGCATCAACATGATATAAAAAAACTTTTAGAAATTTTGCATACTTTTGTCGCAACTGGAAATACAGTTGTTGTTATCGAGCATAATTTAGATGTAATTAAAACAGCAGATTATATTGTGGATATGGGACCTGAAGGTGGAGTAAAAGGAGGGAATATAATTGCCGAAGGAAAACCTGAAGAAATTACTAAAGTAGAAACAAGCTATACAGGTAAATTCTTAACGCCGCTTCTAGATAGAAAATTTAAAAAAACTGCTTAAATTTTAAAAAAAATAGTATATAAAATTATTATGACTTCGATTCTACAATCACTTTCAAAAACAATTCACATTTCATTGTTTTTATCTATTTTATTATTTTTAGGTTTATATTTTGGAAATGGAGGTTTTGATTTTGATTTATTATTCTGGAGTTGGTTGTTTAGATATATTCATGTAGTTGTAGCAATTATGTGGATAGGTTTGTTGTGGTATTTTAATTTTGTACAAATTCCTAATATGCCTAAAATTCCTGATGAACAAAAACCAGCTATCGGAAAAGTAATTGCTCCATCAGCATTGTTTTGGTTTAGATGGGCTGCGCTTTTAACGGTGATATCAGGTTTAATTTTAGCATATATAAATGGTTATGTTCATCAAGCTATGACACTAGGTATAGGATCCGGTGGTGGAAGAGATACAGCTATTGGAATTGGAATGTGGTTAGGTTTAATAATGGCTTTTAACGTTTGGTTTGTGATATGGCCAAATCAAAAACGTGCTCTAGGTATAGTAGATTGCGATCCTGAATTAAAAGCAAAATCTGCAAAAAAAGCAATGTTATTTTCTAGAACTAATACTTTGTTATCTCTACCAATGCTATTATCAATGGTAGCTGCGCAAAATTTATATTAATCTTTTTCCTCTTTTACAATTGTTCTTTGGCTTACTTTAAGAAAAACTAAAATTGGATTAGCTATATATATTGAAGAATAAGTTCCAAAAATTACTCCTAATATCATTGCCAAGGAAAAGCCCTTTAAAATCTCTCCGCCAAATAGATAAATTGACGATAAAGCTAATAGAGTTGTTACAGATGTTATTATTGTTCTTGATAGTGTTTCATTAATAGAAATGTTAGTCAGCTCAAAAATTTTTATATCAGAATATTTTTTCAAATTTTCTCGAACACGATCAAAAATTACAACAGTATCATTCATTGAATAACCAACTATAGTTAAAACTGCTGCAACAATTGATAAATTAATTTCTAAAGAAAACAGAGAAAATAATCCTAGTGTTAATATTACATCATGAAATAATGCCAAAATTGCACCTAGGCTAAACTGCCATTCAAATCTTATCCATATGTATAAAAGCATTGCAGCTAAAGATAATCCAATAGCAATTATCCCAGATTTAAGAAGTTCAGCACTTACTTTGGGGCCAACATTTTCTACTCTTCTAAAATCTACATTTCCAATAGAAGAAGATAATTTTTTCTTAATATTATCTATAAACTCTGGATCATTTGAATTTTGTTTTTCAAATTTAACTATAAAGTCTGTCTTATTTCCAAAACTTTTTACAGAAACATCACCGAGGTTCATTTGATTAAAACTATCTCTTATTGAAGATATTTTAGAGGAATTTTGATCTACTCTAATCTCTATTAATGTTCCACCCTTAAAGTCCACACCATAATTTAGACCTTTAAATAACAACAAAATTAAAGAAACTAAAATCAATATTAAAGAAATAATATTAAATTGTTTATATAATTTATTAAACTGAATTGTTTTCATTTAAATTAATTTTTCTTTATTTTTATTTTTTATTACAAAAAATGCAGTAAACAATCTGGCTATAAAATAAACAGAAAATAAAGTTGTTAAAATTCCAATACCTAATGTTACCGAAAAACCTTTAATTGGACCAGATCCCATAAAAAAAAGTATGAAAGCTGCTATTAAAGTTGTTATATTAGCATCTAAAATTGTTGTTCTTGACTTTGTATAGCCCGTGTCAAAAGCAATTATATAATTTTTTTCATTTTTTACTTCTTCCTTAATTCTTTCAAAAATAAGAACATTAGCATCAACAGCCATACCTACTGTAAGAATTATTCCTGCTATACCAGGTAATGTTAGGGTTGCTTCAAATATAGTTAAAATACCAACCAATAAAAATAAATTAGAAACTAAGGCTAAATTCGCAATAAGTCCAAATATTTTATACTTATAAATCATAAATAAAACAACTAATACAAATCCAATTATTAAAGAAAATATTCCTGCATCAATAGAGTCTTGTCCTAAATCTGGTCCTACCGATCTTTCTTCTATGATGCTTAATGGAGCGGGTAAAGCTCCCGATCTTAACAATAAAGCTAAGTCAGTTGCAGATTGAAAAGTAAAATTGCCTGAAATTTGACCAGATCCACCTAATATTGGCTCTCTTACTGTTGGAGCACTTATGATTTTGCCATCCAAAACTATTGCCAACCTTTTGCCAACACCACTACTTGTAGCTTTTCCAAATTTTTTAGCACCAACTCTATCAAGGCTAAAAGTAACTACTGTTTCATTTGTTTGAGTGTCCATTGTAGGTTTTGCATCTATTAAATTATCACCACTCAAAATAATTCTTTTACTAACGATTGCTTCTTCTGTATCTATGGATGAACCAATCTCATTTTCAAACTTTAATTTTTCTGTTCCAAATGACTCCTGTGAAATATTTTGAACGATAAATTGAAATGTTAAATTTGCAGTTTTTCCTAACAATGTTTTAATTCTTTCAGGATCATCTAGTCCAGGTAATTCAACTAATATTCTATCATTTCCCTTTTTTAATATAGTAGGTTCGTTGGTGCCTACTTCATCAACTCTTCTTCTTACAATTTCAATAGCTTGGTCTAAGGATGAATTTTTTAATAAAACTAAACCATAATTTGACAATGTAAGCTTAAAAATATTTTTATCTTCAGTAAAATCAAATTGATGTGATTTATATTGTTGAAAATATGGATTTATTTCACTTTCATCTTCATCTAAAATTTTTTTAACTTCTTCAACATCATTTTCATTTGTTTCAAAAATAATTGAATTCTGATTGATTGAAAAATTTTTTAAAACATATTTTTTTTCTTTAAAAAATCTTTTCAATTCGATTAATTTACTTTGAAGCTTTTGTGTAATTACTGGACTATTGTCAATTTCTAATAACAAGTATGATCCACCTTGTAGATCAAGTCCTAGCTTAATATTTTTAGAAAAGTAATTATCATCAAATTTAAAAAAATTTGAAGCAGCGAAATATGATATAAATAATGTAAATATTAATACTGAGATTACTCTTAATTTTGAAAAGTATAACACTTTAAATATTTAATATTATTTTTTTGGCTCAACCGTAGTTACTAATCCTTGGATGCCGCTAGCTCTTACGATTTCAACGTTTACGTTTTCTGAGATATTAACTTCAACTTTCTCATTATCTATAATTCTTTCAACAGTTCCTACTATACCGCCTGTTGTAATTACCTTGTCACCTCTTTTTAAACCATCAACCATTAGTTTGTGTTCTTTAACTTTCTTTTGCTGTGGTCTTATTAAAAAGAAGTAAAAAATAACAAAAATTAAAATTAAAGGTATAAATTGTCCAATTCCAGCATCCATGATGTCCTCTTAAGTTTACGATTATTTATACTATCTAATATTTAAAGACAACTCTTAATTGATACTGATTTTATCAATATTTCCCATATATGGTTTTAAGACATCAGGAATTATAATTGATCCATCTTCAGTTTGATAATTTTCTAAAATTGCTATTAAAGTTCTTCCAACTGCTAACCCACTTCCATTTAAGGTGCCAACAAATTCTATATTATTTTCTTTATTTTTATATCTAGCTTTCATTCTCATAGCTTGAAACGATCCACAAGATGAACAGCTAGAAATTTCTCTATATTGCTCCTCAGATGGAAGCCAAACTTCGATGTCGTAAGTTTTTTCAGCACTAAAACCCATATCGCCAGTACTTAATATAATTTTCCTGTATGGAAGTTTAAGATCATCTAAAATTTTTGTCGCACAATTTGTCATTCTTTCAAGTTCATCTAAACATCTGTCTTTTTCAACAATGCTTACTAACTCAACTTTATAAAATTGATGTTGTCTAATCATTCCCTTGGTATCTTTTCCATAACTGCCCGCTTCTTTTCTAAAACACGGAGTAGAAGCAACTAATCTCATCGGTAGAGATTTAATATTTAAAATTTGGTTTTTAACCATGTTGGTTAAAATTACTTCTGCTGTTGGAATTAAAAACTTTCTGTCACCTTTTTCTTCGAATTTAATTTCAAACTGATCATTTTCAAATTTTGGTAATTGTCCTGTTCCAAACATTGTATTATCTGTAGCCATTAGAGGAGGTGAAATTTCCGTATAACCATTATCCTTTGTATGTGTATCAATCATAAAGTTCGATATCGCCCTCTCTAAAGTTGCTAATTTATCTTTAACAAAAACAAACCTTGAGCCTGTTGTTTTTGTAGCTAGATCAAAATCTAACATATTGAGTTTTTCACCAATTTCATAATGAGACTTAGGTTTAAATGAAAACTTATTGATATTTCCCACTTTAACTACTTCTTTATTATCATTTTCATCATTTCCTATAGGAACATCTTTTAAAGGTACATTTGGTATAGAGCTCAAAATATTATCAAGTTTATCCTTAGCTATTTTTTGCTTTTTACTTAATTCTTCAATTTTAACTGATATTTCTTTTGATTTAGCAAACAAACTTTCATCTTTAGATTTTGAAATAGATTTTCTTTCCATTTCAAGTTTTTCTTTGTCCTGAATATAATTTCTATTTTCTTTATCTAAATCAATTATATCATCTAAATTAACATTGAAGTTTCTATGCTCGATACTTTTTTTGAAATCTTCAAAATTATTTCGAATGTCTTTTATATTATGCATTTTTTTGTGCAGCCTTCTTTTCAATTATATTTACTGAAAAAATTGACAATTCATATAAAATTAATAATGGAATAGCCAAACCTATTTGTGTTACTGGATCTGGAGGCGTTAATACAGCAGCGGCGGCAAAAATCATAACAACAACATATTTTCTTCTTTCTTTTAAAAATGTTGAATTTACTACACCAATTCTTGCAAGTAAGCTTAGAACCACTGGTAATTGAAAACTTAAACCAAAAGCAAATATTAATTTCATAACTAAGGATAAATACTCATTAACTTTAGCTTCAAGTTGAATAGGCAAATTTGTACTAACACCTACACTTTCAAATGATAAAAAAAACTTAATAGCTAGTGGCATAATTAAATAGTAAACAAGCATTCCACCTAATAAAAACAATACAGGAGTTAAAACCAAGTAAGGCATAATAGCTTTTTTTTCATGATTATATAAACCTGGAGCAATAAATTTCCATATTTGTATCAAAAGAAAAGGGCTAGTAACAAAAAATGCTGCAAAGAAAGATACCTTTAAATAAGTTAAAAATGTTTCTTGCAACGCTGTAAAAATTAATCTTCTTTCAGTGTCATCATTCTTTACTGCTTCAGCATATGGTTCCACAAGAAACCCATAAATGTACTCGGAAAAAAAATAACAAAGAACAAATAATAAAGCTAAAAAAATTAATGAATTGATAAGTCTTTGTCTTAATTCAGTTAAATGACTTATAAATCCACCTTCTTTTTCTTTATTTATCATTTTTTATTTCATCCTTAGTAATATCTGTTTTTGATTTTTCATCTATGTTATCAAATTTTTCTTCAGTAACATTTGTGACTTGATTTTGAATATCGGAAACATATCTTTTTGCTGATCCAATCCAAGAACCAACTTTTTTTAACATGATAGGAAAATCTTTAGGTCCAACAACTATTATTGCAATTGAAACAATTATTAAAATTTCAAACCAGCCAATTTGTGGCATTAATTACTCTTTGTTATTTGAGTCTTGATTATCTGAAATATTTTTTGGCTCGCTGTCATCAGTTGGATCTGAAGACATACCTTTTTTAAAACTTTTAATTCCTTTTGCAACATCTCCCATCAAGCTCGAAATCTTTCCTCTTCCAAAAAGTAAGACTACCAAGATAACAACTATTGCTATTTGCCAAAATCCTATACTCATGGTTATCTTATACCCCTATAATTTGAATTTTAAAAGTATCTTTTTACTCATCATCATCATTTTTGAGAGTGCCACTTAACATTTCATCTATCTCAGAGTAAATATTCTCCTTTTTATCTTCTTGCTTTTCTTTATAAAATTTACCTGTACCGAATATTGAAGCGTCAACATTTGTAGTGTCAATTAATCCTGCTGAGCCTAGTTCATCAACAGTTGGTAAATCTGATAGTTTTTGCAAATTAAAATGACTTAAAAAGTCTTCTGAAGTTCCATATTGAATTGGCTTTCCTGGAACATCTTTTCTTCCTAAAGGTCTAACCCAATTTAACTCCATTAATATTTCAAGGGTATTATTCCCAAAAGCAACACCTCTTATTTCTTCAATTTCAGCTCTAGTAACAGGTTGGTGATATACAATAATAGCTAAGGTTTCTATTGCAGCTTTAGATAATTTTTTTTCAACAGTTTTTTGTTGGGACATTAATGATGAAAGGTTTTCAGCAGTTCTAAAAGACCATTTATTAGAAATACATACTAAATTAATTCCTCGATTAGAATAAAAATTTTTTAATTTATCTAATACTTTAAGTATATCAATTTTTTTCGTAATTTTAGACTCAATCGTTTCAATAGAAAGTGGTTCAGCAGCAGCAAAGATAATAGCTTCAACTTCTCTTTCTGCATCAGTAATTTTAGCAGGAAAATTTACTATATTATTTTTTTTAATTTTATTCATTAATTTTCCTTTATATAAATATCTTCAAATAAATTGTTTTGTTTAATCTTCACATTGCCTTCTTTAACAAGTTCAAGTGAACCAGCTAAAATTCCGGCTTGCCCAGTTCTTTTTAGATTGCTAGAAGATTTAAAGTTTCCAGGTATTAATTCAGAAATATTTTTCCACTCATTAAGTTTACCAAAAAAATCTTTAATTCTACTAATACCATCTTCGGTTGTGAATACAGGTAATTTTGGAATATTCATTGTTTGAAAATCTTTGGTCATAACAATATTTGCATAGGATTTTAAAATTTCAAACAAAGTTAATGTATATTTAGAGTCATAAATAGATCTCATTCCACTTTTTGACCCTCTCATAAAAACATCTCTACCAAGTCTTTTTCTACTTAGCATTTGAGTAGATAATAATCTTATTAATTCAAGCTTTTTTAATTGAAGTTTTAACTTTTCTGCAACTTCTAGGGCTTTAAATTCTTCCTCTTCAGATTCTGGTAATAATAATTTAGATTTTAAATAAGTTAACCAAGTTGCCATTAGAAGATATTCAGATGCTAATTCTAAATTTAAATTTTTAGTATTAGTAATAAATTCGTGAAACTGATCAGCCAATTTTGTAATTGAAATTTTTTCTAAGTCTACTTTTTGCGCTTTTGCTAAATCTAAAAGAATTTCAAGAGAACCGGTATAAGAAGACAGTTCTACATTAAATTCTAGAGAATCACTATGTTCCATAATTAATTTTAACTTATTATATCAATCAATTGTGATGTTTTTTTTATAATAAAATTATCAATTTTCGGAGAATTCTTTGCAACTATTAGCATTTCTTTTAAATTACCATTACAATGAAGAGCTAAATTGCAGCCTGCAATAAACGATTTTTTAACATTTTCTTCTAATGAATATTTAAGAGCTTTCATAGATAAATCATCAGTAATTAGTAAGTTCTTAAAACCAACCTTGTTTCTTATTAAATTAATAATTTTTTTTGAATGAGTGACAGTTTCTACACTATCAATTTTTTTGAATAATAAATGTCCTGTCATTGCAATTAGCGAACTTTTGTTTTTAAAAACATGGAAGTCATTATTAATCAAATACTCAAGTTTTTGATTAATAATTGGTAATTTTTTATGACTATCAGATTTTGCTAGCCCGTGGCCTGGAATATGCTTCATTATTGTTGCTACTCTATTTTTATGAAACTTTTTTATACAAATTTCACCAATTTTAGAGACTATTTTTTTATTTGATGAATATGACCTATCACCAATAATATTATGTGATTTTAACCTTCTTATATCTAATACTGGAACAGTATTTATGTTTATTCCTAATGTTCTTAAAAGATATGAAATTTGTTTAACATAAACATTAAAATATATTTCAAATTTTTTATTATTCTTACTATATAAATCTCCAAAAAATTTAGGTGTAAATATAGAACTGTCTATAAATTTTTTTACCCTGGATACACGACCACCCTCTTCATCAGCTAGAATTGGGTAATTATCATTTTTAAATATTTTTTTAATTGAATTAGTTAAAATTTTTGTTTGATTAATTGTTTTAATATTTCTTGAAAATAAAATGATTCCCCAAGGTTTATGCTGTTTTAAAAATTTTTTTTCATTATCAGAAAGATACTTACCTTTAACCCCACACACAAAAGCTTTATGGTTTTTATTCATCATTATATAAGAGTTTCCAAAAAGAAAATTTTTTAGTTTTTTTACTATTTTTATATTCTACAAAATCTATAATATTTTCAGTATTATTTTTAAGGAATATTAAATTATTTTCTGACTCTTTAATTTTTTCATCTAGCTGAGAAATAGATCTATACGAATTTTTATAATTTTCATCTGAAAAATAAAATCTTACTGTAAAAATAATAAAAAAAAATATAACAATAAGATATATTAAATATTTTAATTCTTTAATCATTACATTTTTTCCGGTGTTTCAACACCAATAATATTCATTCCATTTTTAATTATATTAGAAACAACTTTTAGAAAAACAATTTTTTCATCTTTTATAGTGTTATCTTTTTCAATAAATCTTTTGGTAACATCGGCTCTACCCATGTTCCAATAAGAATGAAATTCTGATGCCAGTTCATAAAGATAAACAGGTATTCTGTGAGGTTCTAATTTAGCAGTAGCAACATCAACACATTTGGGCCACTGTGATATTTTTTTAAAAATTTTAATTTCGTCATCAGTATATTTGAAATCATAATTACTTACTTCAATTTTATCATTTATACTTTTATCTAGATTTCTGAATACAGATGAAATACGTGCATAACAATATTGAACATAATACAAAGGATTATCTTTAGATTTTTCTTTAACTTTAGTAAAATCAAAATCTAATTCTACATCATTACTTCTACTTAACATTATAAATCTTGTAGCATCTTTTCCAACTTCACTTATTAAATCTTCTACGGTTATGTAGTCACCTTTTCTTTTAGACATTTTAAAAGGCTGTCCATCTTTAATCAGCTTAACTAACTGACTAACCTTGCAAATTAATTTATTCTTATCTCCAGATAGAGCCTCAACTACAGATGTAATTCTTTTAATATAACCAGCATGATCGGCGCCTAAAATATTTATCAGCACATCGAAATTTCTTTTTAGTTTAGTATTATGATAAGCAACATCACTTGCAAAGTAAGTCCAAGATTTATCAGTTTTTTGTAACGCTCTATCTTTATCATCACCAAAATCTGTAGATTTAAAAAGCAACTGCTCTCTTTCTACCCAATTTTTTGAATCTTCTCCTTCTGGAGCTTTAATTTTTCCTAAATATACAAATTGATCTTTTTTTAACTTATCAACTACTTGGTCGACTTCATTATTTAATACAATATCAGTTTCACTTGCAAAATTATCATGGGAAATACCTAAGTTATTTAAATTAAATTTAATTAATTTTATCGACTCTTGTACTGATAATTTTGTTAAATCTTTAGAAATACTATCAAAGTTATCAAAGTTAATTCCTTTATTCTGTTCAATTATGTTTTTTGCTATATCAACCAAATAATCTCCCGGATAAAGATCTTTATTATCAATTGGAAATTTTTCTTTAAATAAAATTTCACGTATCCTGAAATAAACAGATTTTGTAAAATGTATAATCTGATTGCCGTAATCGTTTACATAGTATTCCTTTGTAACTTTGTGATTATTAAATGTTAACAAATTGGATATAACGTCTCCTAATATAGCACCTCTACAATGACCTACATGAAGAGGTCCAGTAGGATTGGCTGAAACAAATTCGACGAGATATTTTTTTGAATCTTTTAAAGTATTTGAACCGTAGTTTTTTTGATTAATAATAGTTTTAAGAAAGTTATTCCAAAAAATTTTTTTAAACTTAAGATTTATAAATCCAGGTTTTTCAATTTTTATATCATCAATGTTTTCATCATTTTCTTTAATAATATTTGTAATAATTTCTGCTACTTCAATCGGTGATTTATTATTAGGTTTAGACAAGACCATAGCAACATTTGTTGACATGTCACAATTAAATTTTGAAGGAGGTATATCTACATTAATTCCAGATAAGTTTTCTGGTAATGTTATTAAATTATCTTGATTTGCTTTTTTTATTAAATCTATAATTTTATCTAAATATGTTTCAAAAATATTCATTTTGATGATTTATAAAGTTGAATAGCAAATCTGTCGGTCATTCCTGAAATATAATCCGATATAGATCTATGTTGATCTTTTTTTAAATCCGATGATTTAATAAATTTTCTTGGTTTATTAGCAATCATTTTGAAAAGTTTTTTTATAATTTTTTTACCGTTATTATTTTTTACTATAACATTCTTATTGTTATACATTTTAGTTTTTAAAAATTCTTTAATTTCTTTCTCAATAGATAGAAAATTTTTAGAAAAAATTACAGTTTGATTTTCATTTTTTTGAACATCTAACATATTATTTATTTTATTTTGTTTAATTTTTTTTATTGAATTTTTAATAATATCTTTGACCATTAAATTTATAGAATCTCTTATAATTTGATAAATAATAATTTCTTTATTATCTCTTTTTATATTTTTTTTATAAGATTTATATATTTCTTTAAAAAAATTAATTTCAATTAATTCATTTAGAGTAAATAGTTTAGCTTTAATTCCGTCTTGTATATCGTGATTATTATAGGCTATATCATCAGAAATACTTGCTATCTGCGCTTCTAATGATGTGTTGTGTTTGAAAATAATCTTACTTTTAAATTTTTTTACACCAATAATAGAATCAAGCTTCTCAAATTCTTCATAGGGTCCGTTATGTTTTAAAAGTCCGTCTAAGGTTTCAATGGTAAGATTTAATCCCTGAAATTTTAAATATTTATTTTCTAAAAACATTACTATTCTAAGTGTTTGTAAATTGTGATCAAAACCTCCATGGTTTTTCATACAATCATGTAAAGCATATTCACCAGCATGACCAAATGGAGTGTGTCCGAGATCATGAGCTAAACTTAAAGTTTCAGCTAAATCATCATTTAAATTTAAGTATTTTGCTATGGTTCTTGCTATTTGAGCAACTTCTATAGAGTGAGTAATTCTAGTCCTATAATGATCTCCTTCTGTATTAACAAAGACTTGGGTTTTATGTTTTAACCTCCTAAATGATGCTGAATGGATTATTCTGTCCCTATCTCTTTGAAAAGGAGTTCTATAAATATTTTTAGGCTCATAATTTAGTCTACCTCGGCTTTTAAATAGTCCTAATTTTGAATAATTTTTCATTCTTTAAAATTGGCAAAATATAATTATATTAGTAATATCAGTGTTATATCATGATTAAAGAAATTAAATTTACAGATAAAGCAATAAATCAAATAAATCATCTTCTATCATCAAAGGAGAAAGGATCTTTTTTTAGAATCGCAATAAAAGGTGGTGGTTGTTCAGGTTTTCAATATGATTTTTCTTATGACAAATCTCAAAATGATGACGACTTATGTCATGAAAATATACTAATTGATAAAACTTCTGCAGATTTATTAAAAGGTTCTGAAATTGATTTTGTAAAAGAACTAATCGGAGATTCATTTAAAATAAATAACCCACAAAGTAAATCCTCTTGCGGTTGTGGTGTTTCTTTTTCTCTTTAATGATTGTTAGTTCTTGGAATGTAAATTCTGTAAGAGCTAGAATAGAAAATATTAAAGAATATATTAAAAAGTTTAGTCCTGACGTTTTAATGATGCAAGAAATTAAAACTCCTGATGATACTTACCCTTATGATGATATTAAGTCTTTAAAATACGAAAATTATGTATTCGGACAAAAAAGTTATAATGGTGTTGCAATTGTTTCAAAAAAAAAACTTTCAAATATTAAGAATGATATTTTTAAAGATAAGTTAAAACAATCAAGAATTATTACTGCTGATATAAAACATAAATCTAAAAATATACAAATAATTAATATTTACACACCAAATGGTAATCCTGTTGATACAGAAAAGTATGATTATAAAATTTATTGGCTGGACAGTTTAATTAAAACTTTAAAAAAAATACTAAAACAAAATGAAAATATTATTATTGGAGGAGATTTTAATATTATTCCCGCGGCAGAGGATGTTCATAATCCAAAAAATTATGAAAATGATGCTTTGTTTAGATTAGAAATAAGAAAAAGACTGAGAGAAATTATTAATTTAGGGTTTCACGATGCTTATAGACATATTTATCCTGATAAAGAAGGATATACATTTTGGGATTATACCAGTGGTGCTTGGCAAAAAAATAATGGTATGAGAATTGATCATTTTTTAGTGTCTAATTCTTTAATTAATATAGTTAAGGATGTTAAAATAAATAAATTTCCAAGAGGAAGAACTAAACCTTCAGATCACACACCAATTGAAATTGAATTAACTTAAAGATTTAATTTTATTAACTAATTCTTCGTTAATATTTCTTGCTCCAGTATCTAATCTATTTTTGTGACGTCTTTCACCTGGCAACCTTACTTCGCCCATAGACTTCATTTTTTCAAAAAATTCTTCAGCATGTTTTTGCCAGTTAGTTCCTGCAGTTTTTTCAGGACTAATTGCTATAATAAATTCACCACCACTTGGTGGTCCGCCATCATTAGTATCTTTAGCTGCTGTTTCATAACTAAAATTATCACCTACCAAAGCACCTGCCATTAATTCTACCATCATTGCTATTGCTGAACCCTTGTAGCCACCAAAAGGTAATAGGACACCACCATCAGCTATTTCTCCAGGATCTGTAGTTTCTTTTCCATCTTTTGTAAGACCTGTCCCTAATGGAACTTTATGCCCTTCTCTTTTAGCAACCTGTACTTCACCCATTGCCATTGATGCAGTTGCCATATCATACACAACTGGAGTTTTTCCTGGTCTAGGCCAAGCAAATGAAATTGGATTTGTTCCAAAAAGAGGTTTGATTGCACCCGCAGGAGCTACAGCGGGCTTGTATGATGTGCATGCAAAAGCTACCAGGCCATCTTCTGCTAATTTTTCTGTTTCAGGCCACATAGCAGCCATATGATGAGAATTATTAATAGCTAATACTGCAACACCATTTTCTTTTGCGGCTTTGCTTAGTTCAGGCAAACCTTTGTTTAATACTACTGGTGCCAAACAATTGTTTCCCAAAACTTTAATTACCGATGGAGAGATTTTTTTAATTTCAGGTTTGCCTTTACCATTGATCTTACCGCTTTTGAGACCTGAGATATAAGCAGGTAATCTGAATAATCCATGAGACAATGAACCATCTCTTTCAGCGTTTCTTATTAAATCAGATAAAATTGATGCTGTTTCATCATCGCATCCATTAGCTAATAAGGTTTTTTTTGCTAAATCAAAAATCTCATCTAAAGTTAAAGAAACTGTAGCCATATATAATATTAAATATTATTTATGCCTAAAGTGCAATTTAAATTATTTTAGTGACTATGATTATGAGAGTTGGTCAAGTTAACAATATCTGATTCTAAAATTTCATTAATTGGTTTTCCAATACGCCAATTTCTTACTTTCCCATCCATTGCCCTTTCGGTTATAATTGTCTCAATAGGTGGACAATTAGGTTCATGACAGGTTAATTCTGCAATACTTAAAATTGATGTATCTGGAATTTGATTTTCATTTGAAAAAATTTTTTTTAAATTTCTTATAATTTCAGGATTTGGTTTTTTTTTATTAAACATAATTTAACTTTTTTTCTCATCCCATATTGATGTCCATAAAATATTTCCTCCCATATCACCAATTAATATACTGGAGCAATCTTCAGTAACAGCAATTGAAGTAACTTCGGACTCGGTAAAGCTACGAATGATGATTGTATTACTTGATTTTTCAATTTCTGATAAATAAACAGAACCATCGCTTAAACCAGCAAAAACAGCTTTCTCACTAGGGAACGGCTCTACAAATGTAACTTGATTGTTTCCTGAATACTGAAGACAGGTAGGCTTACGACCCATTGGTCCATCTCCATCAAAAGGCCAACATATTGCAGCAGCTATACCCATTCCTAAAGCTCCAGAGGTTGCTAAATAACTTGTTTCACCAACGAATGCGAAACTTTTAACTTTTGTATTGTATCCTGACATAGCAAAGTCAACATTATCTTTTAAACGCCAGCAACGAATTAAATTTTCTTGCATAGTTGTTACCAAGTATTTTCCATCTGGACTAAAACTTACTTTGTTATGAGAACCCTTAAAAATCAAATTCGAAGATTCCCATTTATTGGTATAATCTTTTTTCCAAAGTGTAACTCCGTCATAACGAGAAACTGCTAATCTTCTGCCTTTAGCATCAAATGCTATACCTCCGATGGTACTATTATGCTCAAATAATTTTGGTTCTTTTTTATTCGGTGACCATAGATAAACAATTTTTCCTGATGAACAAACCAAATTTCCATTATTTGCTGTAACATTGTCTACCCAACGAGTACCAAAATTACCAATTTCATTTATCTCTCCATCAAGTGAAATTTTCAAAAATCGACCGTCATCTCCACCAGTTAAAATATGATCACCATCTTTTGACATGCAAAGAACAATACCTTTATGTGCTTTTATTGGTTCAGAACATTGACCAGATGTAAAAATTCTTACAGTACCATCTCCAAATCCAACTGCTATAGAATTGCCAATTGAAACAGCATTAATTACAGGTATACCAAGTTTAAACTCAGTTCCTCTTTGTTCAAATTTAGTTTTATCTAATTCTGGGAATTCATTTGTATCAGCTATCATGCCGATTTACAGTTTTCAAATCCTTCTTTTAAGTTCATACTTTCAAGATTTCGACCAATGAAAACTAAACGAGAACTTCGTCCTTTTCCTTCAGGCCATTTACCCATTGGCGAAGCATCCATTAACATATGTACACCTTGAAACACGTATCGATCACTTTGGTCTTTAAAATCAAGAATGCCTTTAGTTCTGAGTATATCTTGACCCTTGGTTTGCAATAGATTGCCAAACCATTCTTGAAACTTTTCCATATTCAAAGGGGTGTTAGAAACAAAAGATAAGCTAGTAACATCATCGTCATGTTCGTGATCATGATCTGATGTAAGAAAATCAGGCTCAACATCTAAGACGCGTTTTAAACTAAATGCATCAAGATTAAGAATTTCTTTTAATGGAACACCACATTTAGTGGTATTAATAATTTTAGCAAATGGATTAATCTTTTTAATTCTCTCTTTTACAACTTCTAATCCACTTTCATCAACAAGATCAATTTTATTAAGTAACACGACATCTGCAAAAGCAATTTGTTCCTCAGCCTCGTGATGATCAGTTAATTGAGAGTTTAAATGAACAGCATCTGCAACAGTAACAATTGCATCTAATTTTGTACGATCAGCAACATCCTGGTCGACAAAAAATGTTTGAGCAACTGGGGCTGGATCGGCTAATCCAGTAGTCTCTACTATTATTGCATCAAGTTTGTCTGCACGCTTCATTAATCCACTTAAAATACGAATTAGATCTCCCCTTACGGTGCAACAGATGCAACCATTGTTCATTTCAAACACTTCTTCATCAGCATCAACTACAAGATCGTTATCAATGCCCTGTTCTCCAAATTCATTAACTATTACAGCATATTTTTTTCCATGCTGTTCGGTTAATATTCTATTTAAAAGAGTTGTTTTTCCTGCACCTAAAAAACCTGTTAAAACTGTAACAGGAACTTGTTTGTTTGCTTCTTCCATTAATTAATTTAACATCCTTTAAAAGATTTTGACATATTTTTAATTAAATCAAAATACAAGTCTTTTCCTGGTGTTAAAGTTGCACCTAACGGATCTACAATTCCTGTCTTAATATTCATATCCTTTGCAACAGCTTGAATAATATCAGGGTTAAATTGAGGCTCAGAAAATACACAAGCAACTTTCTCATGCTCAATTACTTCTCTGATCTCTGAAAGTTGTTCCGCGCCGGGTAATACATCTGTGTTTACTGTAAATGCTCCTAATATATTTACACTAAATCTTTTCTCAAAGTATTGGTAAGCATCATGAAAAACAATCGAGGCGGTACTCTCATTTAGTTCTGTAGTTACATCATTTGTAAGTTTATCAATTTCCTTATAAGCCTTGCCTAAATTAGCTCTATAAGTAGTTTCATTTGTTGGATCATTTTCAATTAAGTGTTTAGACATTTCAAATAAAATCACTTTTGCGTTAATTGGATCTAACCAAATGTGTGGATCAAATTCACCGTGGTGATGCCCTTCATGTCCATCATGGTCATCGTGATCGTCATGACCATCTTCTTTCTTTGCATGGTCATCATGGTCGTGGTCATCATGATCATCTTTTTTTTTGTGTCCATGATCGTCATGATCGTCCTCTTTATGACCATCTTCTTTTTTTGCATGGTCATCATGGTCATCTTTTTTTTTGTGTCCATGATCATCATGATCGTCATGGTCATCAAAAATATTTCTCTCTCTGAATTTTAACTTAACTAAACCTTTAACTTCTAATAACTCAATCTTTTCTGCTTTAGCTGCAATTGAATCTAATGGTTTTTCTAAAAAATTTTCTAAATCCTCACCTACCCAAAAAACAATGTCAGCGTCTTGTAACATTTTTGCATGCGAAGGCTTCATGGCAAACCCATGTGGTGATGCGTATCCATCAACTATTAAATCAGGTTTGGCTACTCCATCCATTAGATAACTTGCTAATGAATGTATTGGTTTAATTGATGCAACAACCTTAATTTCAGCATTTGCTGATGTAAATAAGGTTAAAAATGATAGTATTGTTATGATTATTGAAGATTTTTTTATATTTTTCATAGTAATTGGTTTTTGTTAATTGTTATAATATAACGCTGTGTAATAATATAACATAATTAAGTCAAGTGAATAAATGAGCTTAGAAAATAATATTTTAGTAAAGTTGAATAACGTTGGTTTTCAACAAAATACAAAGTGGCTTGTAAAAGGTGTTTCTCTGCAAGTTGAAAAAGGTAAAATTGTAACCTTAATTGGACCTAACGGATCGGGCAAAAGCACAACTGCTAAAATTGCTTTAGGTTTATTTAAAAATATTGAAGGAGAAGTTGAAAAATACACAAATAAAATTGGATATGTTCCTCAAAAAATATCTATAGATTGGACGCTTCCTCTGAGAGTTAAAGATTTTATGCTTTTAACTGAAAATCTTAGAGATGATACAGTAGATGAAGCTCTTTCAATGACTGGAGTAAGTCATCTTAAAGATAAAAACTTAGGAAATTTATCAGGTGGGGAATTTCAAAGAGTACTACTTGCCAGAGCTATTTCAAAAAAACCAGAATTATTAGTGCTTGATGAGCCTGTTCAGGGTGTAGACTTTACAGGAGAAATAGCTTTGTATGAATTAATTAAAAAAATTTCTGAAAAATTAAATTGTGGAATTTTGTTAATTTCACATGATTTACACACTGTCATGAGTGCAACAGATCACGTTGTTTGTTTAAATGGTCATGTCTGTTGTTCAGGCACTCCAATAGCTGTTGCAAAAAATAATGAATACAAAGCATTATTTGGTGAACATGCTGCTCAAACTCTATCAATTTATGAACACAAACACGATCATGTTCACTCTAGTGACGGAGAAATTAAAAAAAATTAAATGTTTGATGATTTTTTTATAAGAGCTCTAGTTGCAGGTATAGGTATTGCATTTGTTACAGGTCCACTTGGCTGTTTTGTTGTTTGGAGAAGATTATCTTATTTTGGAGATACACTTGCTCACTCTGCTTTACTTGGTGTAACAATTGCTTATTCATTAGAGTTTAATATAGCAGTTTCAATATTTTTAATTTCTTCAATCATTGCCTTAATATTAATACAACTACAAAAAAAAACTAATCTACCGAGTGATGCCCTGCTTGGACTTTTAGCCCACTCATCATTAGCTGTTGGTTTGGTGGTAATAGGCTTTTTAACATTTATTAGATTTGACATTATGGGATTACTGTTTGGAGATATATTAGCTGTTAATAAAAAAGATTTAATTACTATATGGGTTGGTGGGGCCTTAATTTTATTAGTTTTAAGATTAATTTGGAAACCGTTGTTTGCTTCTACTGTAAACTATGAATTGGCACAAGCAGAAGGTCTTTATCCTGATAGAGCTAAAGCGATCTTTACAATTTTATTAGCAGCCATAATAGCTATTTCAATTAAATTAGTTGGGGTGTTGTTAATCACAGGAATGTTAATTATACCTACAGCTATGGCAAGAAATCTATCAGATAATCCGCAAAAGATGGTTGTATTTTCTGTAATTGGAGGATTGTTATCAGTTTTTATTGGATTATTTTCTTCATTAGAATTTAATACTCCATCCGGTCCTTCGATAATTGCTGCAGCCCTAATACTATTTATATTATCATTGCTTAAAATTAAACAAACGATTCAATTGAAAAATTAAAGGAGTATAGTAAAAATTAATCTAATGCAAAAACAAGAAAATTTATCTAAAAATCAAAAAATTATTTTGGACTTAATAGAAAAATCATCTGGTCCATTAAAAGCATATTCAATTTTATTTAATGTTAAAAAGCAAGGTATTAAAGCTCCTTTACAAGTTTACAGAGCTTTAGACAAACTGATAGAGATTGGTAAAATTCACAAAATTGAGAGTAGAAATGCATTTGTTGCTTGCAAAAATTCAAATTGTCAAGTTTCTAAGGCTACAGCTTTTTCAATTTGTGAAAGCTGCGAAGATGTAACAGAAGTAAGCAACTTAAAGCTTTCCAAGTACCTTAGCAATTTTGCAGACAAATCAGGAATGAAATACAATAAATACAATTTAGAGTTTTTTGGTTTGTGTAAAAACTGTAAAAAATAGTTTATTTTTTAACAATATTTAAGAGTTTTAATAAATCTTTAACAAAACTGAAATAAACATGAATGAGGAGAAATTTATGTTTATAAAAAAATATCTAAAATGGATAAGTACTTTTTTAGTACTTACTGGAATTTTACTAACAAATCTAAATATATATCCTATTAATATATACTTTCATGGATTAGGAGTTGTTGGATGGACTATTGCAGGATTTGTGAGCAAAGATAAAGCAATCTTAACTAACTTTGGGTTACAAATTCCATTGTTTGTAATTGGTATTTATAAAGTTATTTTTTAAATGAAGAATATATTGTTCGTATGCACAGGTAATTCAGCAAGAAGTATTATTGCTGAAAGTATAATAAATAATGAGTATGACGATATGTATAAGGGTTTTAGTGCCGGAAGTAATCCAACAGGAAAAGTAAATGAAGATGTGAAGAATTATTTATTATCAAAACATTATGATCTTTCAAATTATAGATCTAAAAATTTTAATGAGTTTATTAATGGTCAAATTAAAATGGATTATGTTATTACAGTTTGTAATAATGCCAATAACGAAGTCTGCCCTATTTGGCCAAATAAAGATCAGATAATTCATTGGGATATACAAGATCCTGTTCAATTACTTAATGAAACAAATGACTTGAATAAAAAAGATGAAATAATAGAAAAAGTTTACAATAATATTCATAACAAAATAAAGGGACTAATAAATGAAAAATAAAAGTCGTTATTTTGTTGCTGAACTATTAGGCAGTTGTTTTTTAGTAATGATTATTGTTGGCTCAGGTTTAATGGCTGAAAACCTAACTAATGACGTTGCTGTGATGTTAATTGCAAACACAATAGCAACAGGTGCAGGTTTATTTGTCCTTATTACAGTATTTGCTGATGTATCAGGAGCTCACTTTAATCCATTTGTAAGTATCGCAATGACAATAACAGGTAAATTAAAAAAGAAACTATTACCCTTTTATATTATTGCTCAATTGGTTGGTTGCTTGATTGGTGTTGGTTTAGCTAATTTCTTTTTTGAACATGAAATTTATGAATTGTCTACTAAATCAAGAGATGGAATTTACATATTCACATCTGAGGTAATAGCAACATTAGGGCTTATAATAATAATTTTTGGCTCTATGAAGTCAGGAAAAATTGCCGTTGCAGCTAGTGTTGGCCTTTATATTACTGCTGGTTATTGGTTTACTTCTTCAACTTCTTTTGCAAATCCAGCTGTCGCAATTGCTAGAACATTTACAGAGTCTTTTACTGGTATTAGTTATTTAAACACTCCTTATTATATTTTAGCTGAGCTTGTAGGAATGTTAATCGCTATATTTATAGTTAAAAAGTTATTTTTAGATAAAAATTGAAAAATATAAAACTTACAAATAATATTGACCTAATTAATAAAAGTTTCAAAAAGAATCAATTTTATCATTATTTAAAAACATCAAATCTTTCAGTAATTATACCCCAACTTAAAAATAAATATGTAGTTGTTTCTCAAAAAAAAGTTCCTATCAATAAAATTAATTATGAATTCCCTTCTGGCATAGTAGAAAAAAAAGAAACAACTTTGCAATCAGCTCATAAAGAGTTAACTGAAGAAACTGGATATAAATCAAGATCAAAATTGATTAAAATTATAACTTTTTATAGTGAGCCTGGCCGATTAACTACTAAAATTACTGGTTATTATACAAAAGACTTGATTAAAATTTCAAAACCAGAAAAAGGTATAAGAATTCATCTGTTTAGTAAAAGTGATATATTTAAATTAATATTAAAACAAAAATTCAATAATAGTTCTCATATAGCAATGTTTTTATATTTAATAAAAAATATTAAAAATTTATAAACTACAGGTTGTATCAAATTAACTTTTAGATTTATGAATTATATGATTTAATTATTCATTAAATAATTTGGAGTTAAATATGGGAAAAAAATTAAAAAGAAATGAAAAGAAAAAATCAAAAATCTTAAAAACAATTGATAAATTGAAAAATAAAATTACGGCTAAAGAAAAAAAATTATCAAAAGTTAATATTAAAATTGCTGGTTTAGAAAAAAAGGTTGCAGAAAAAAAAGCAAAAAAGCTTGCTAAGAAAAATGCAGAGAAGTCTCCTGCATCTATAAATAATTAATATAAAGTAAATCGTCTTTCTCCCTTCTTATTTAAGAGAAGGGAGAAAGTAGTTAATTAACAAAATTTAAACAGGGGATGAAATAATAAAAAATAAATTTTGTAATTTTTTTTTTTACAAAAAATATGTTACAAAAATATTTACTTATTGTTAAAGTTTAATTAACTTCAGTTTATTTTGAATTATTTGAATAAATTATCCTTGGCTCTAAAAATAATTCTCTAGAAAGAGCTTTAAATCTTTTAGTAACTTGTTTTGAGATTATTTCTTGATGTTGTGATGGAATTTTCAAAAATATAGCATTACCTCTTTTATATAATTTAAACTCCTCCAAGAATATCGTAGATATCGAGGTCAATGATTGCGAAAATCTCAAAGCTGCTCCAACTTGTTTGCTTGAAAAAATTTCATTATTATTCAAAAAAGTTAGATACTCCATTTTTGGATTATACTTGATACTGCAGTAACGCCAATAACATGACAAAGCTAATTGTATTCTTTCTTTGTGATTTAATCTAAGTAATGGGGTGTTAATCGTTTCTTGAAATACTAATTCGGCTTTTTGAAATGCGCCTAATCCCCAATCCATATGACTTAATACACATGACAAATATAATAACTTCTTATTAAAGTGCTCATTTCCTTCAAAAACTGGCTGAATAAAATCATAATATTTTTTATAATTCGATCCTAGATCACCTCTTTTTTTTGCAACATTCTCAAGTGCTTTATGAAAAATTTCTGATTCTTTTACATCTTTAAAATAGTCAATTGATAAAGAACCTTCACGCAAACCACTTATAGAACAAATTATATTTTTTGGATTTGTAACTCTCATAATTTCATCAAGTATAATGCAACTATAAGGTAAATATGGTGTTCTAGATTTTGAAATATACTCAACTGTTTTAAGTTTGGATTTATTAAAAGATGAAATTTTTTCAACAAACTTAGATAAAACATTGTTATCAATACTATATTGATGAATTATATGTACCGGATGATTATTTTGAAAAAGATGTAATTTAAATAATGATCGCCAAGTACCTCCAACTAAATATAAATTATTAAACCTCTTTTTTGAAAGCCATTTTTCTTCTCTTAATAATTTTTTGATATATTTTGCTAAATTTCTTTTTTTAACTATTGGATTATTTAATAATCTCAAAACACCAAAAGGTAATGAGGTTTTATTAGTTACTATATTGTTTTCAACTCGTGCTAATTCTAAACTACCACCTCCAAGATCAGCAACTAATCCATCAACATTTTCAAAGCCTATTTTTACTCCCTCAGCTGAGCATTCAGCTTCTTCATCTCCTGACAATATATTAATCTTAGTTTTAAAAAGTTTTTCGATTTCATCAATAAATGGTTTTGTATCAGTTGCTTCTCTTAAAACTGCTGTTGCAATGATTTTTAGATTTGTGATTTTTGAAACATTTAAAATTTCAGAAAATCTTTTTAAAACTTTTAAAGCATATTCAGTACCGGATTTATGAAGCTTTTTGGATTTATCTAAATTTTTTCCAAGTTCACAAACTGCTTTTTCATTAAAAAAAGGTACACGAGAAGAACTAAAATCTTCATAAATTAGCATTCTTATAGAGTTTGATCCAATGTCTATTATAGCTAATTTTGCCTGTTTAAATTTTAAACTATTTTTACTTTTAATTACTTCCACTTTTAATCAATCTTAAGTGCAGTTGTTTAGGCTGCATTTTTAGTTTAGCTTTACCTCTTCCAGATAAGCTCGGATTATTCATAAAGTATTCATGAGCTGAAAAGGAATCGTTCTTACTATATTTAATTTTTTTATAATTACCATCAGCATTGAGCTCCCAGCTCTGACTAGTATCAAGATAATTTGCTAACATTATTTGATCTAAAATTTGCTCATGAACAGTTTGATTTTCAATTGGCACTAGAAGTTCTACTCTTCTATTTAAATTTCTCGGCATTAAATCGGCTGAAGAAATATATACTTTTGCATTTCTATTAGGCATTTCTTTTGTACCATTACTAAAGCAGTAAATTCTAGAATGCTCCAAAAATCTTCCTATGATACTTTTTACAACTATGTTTTCTGATCTATCTTTAACTCCTGGTCTTAAACAACAAACACCCCTTACAAATAAATGAATTTTTACACCAGCATTCGAAGCTTCATAAAGTTTATCAATAATTTCTGGATCTACTAATGAATTCATTTTTGCCCAAATAGCTGCAAATTTTCCATTTTTAGAATTTTCAATTTCAGCATCAATATTTTTATTTAAGGTTTGTCTCATATTTACTGGTGAAATAGAAATTTTGTTTAAATTTTTTGGTTTTGCGTAACCTGTTACATAATTAAAAAACTTTTCAACATCTGATGCCATTTTTTTATCACAACTGAATAAAGACAAATCAGTATAAATCTTAGCATTTACAGGATGATAATTGCCAGTTCCTAAATGAAAATAAGTTTGTATTTTACCTTGTTCTCTTCTTAAAACTAATGAAGATTTTGCATGAGTTTTATATTTGGCAAAACCATAAACAATTTGAACACCTACTTTTTCTAAACTTCTTGATAGTTGAATATTAGCTTCCTCATCAAATCTAGCTTTAATTTCAATTAAAGCGGTAACTGTTTTTCCGTTTTCTGCTGCTGTTATTAAAGCTTTAACAATTGGTGAGTCTAGAGTTGTTCTATATAGAGTTTGTTTTATAGCTATAACTTTTTTATCATTTGCTGCTTGGTTTAAAAATTCAATTACTGAGTCAAATGTTTCAAAGGGATGATGAACAACTAAATCTTTCTTTTTAATAGTTTCAAAAAAGTTATCATTATATTCTTTTAATCTTTCAACTTCTCTAGGTGTAAAATGCTTAAATCTTAATTTTGGATTTTTTACTTTACATATTTGATCTATATCTTGAATTCCAACAAGGCCAGATACATCGTAAATATAATCGGGATTTATTTCTAATTTATTTGTAATAAATTTTACCAATTCATTATCGCTATTTTCGAGGATCTCTAAACGAACAATATCACCCGTTCTACGTCTTTTTAAAGCCAATTCAAAAGATCTAACTAAATCTTCCGCTTCTTCTTGAATTTCTACATCACTATCTCTTATTACTCTAAAAATCATTTTCTTTTCTAAATCATGATCTGGAAAAATTTCATTAGCAAAAAAACTTATTACATCATCTAGAATTACAAATTTCTTATGATTTTTTGAAGACTCTATTTCAATAAATCTAGATAATGCTTTTGGTATTACTATTATGGAGTTTAAAACCCTTTTTTTATTTTTTTTTCTCAACTTCATTACAAGCGCTCTTCCTTGATTGATTATGAATGGAAATGGGTGCGCAGGATCAATTGCTGATGGTGTTAATAAAGGGTAAATCTCTTCTTTAAATATTTCTAGAAGTTTTTTTTTATCCTTAGTATTTAAATTAACAGGTTTAACTAAACTGATATTATTTTTTTTTAATTCTATAATCAGTTGAGTAAAAATTTTGTTCTGTTTTTTTAATAAATTTTTAGTTTCAAGTACTACCTCATCCATCTGTTCTTCAGGTGTCAAACCATCAGAACTTAATGAGTCAACTTCTTGTTTTATTTGACTATATAATCCAGCAACTCGGACCATAAAAAATTCATCTAGATTAGAACCAGCAATTGATAAAAATTTTACTCTTTCATAAAGAGGATTTTCAGTATTTTGTGCTTCTAGAAGTACTCTATCGTTGAATTTTAACCAAGAAAGCTCTCTATTCAGATATTTAGATTTCAGCTCTTCTTTATGTTGTTTTTTTATAGCAGTCATATATTTAGATTTTATGTATCAATTATACGTCATGCGACACGCGAAATCTAGTTGGGATGATTTAAATATTAATGATTTTGATAGACCACTTAGTAAAAGAGGCAAGAAAAATGCAAAAATGATTTGTGAATTTTTTGTTAAAAAAAAATTTAAATTTGATTATGCACTAATTTCATCATCAAAAAGAACAAAAAAAACTTTTGAAATTTTATCCAAGAAAATTATTAAACCAAAAAAAGTTAATTTTTCAAAAGATTTATATTTAGTTGATGAGAATGTAATTACAAAAAAAATTAAAGAAATATCCAGTGAATATAAATCAATTTTGGTTATAAACCATGAACCATCAGTGAAAAATTTAGTACGAAATCTTACAAAAAATCATAATACGAATAATTTTAAACTAATGAATTATAAATTCCCAACAGCAGCATTTGCAAAAATTGAGCTTGATATTAAATCCTGGAATGAAGTTGAGAAAAAGGGAGTATTAAGAGAATTTTTAAGACCCAAAGATCTTCAAGTTTCTAAAGAATAACCAGCTGATCTCACTGTTCTAATTAAAGGTTTTGTATTTTGTATGTTAATTGCTTGTCTTAATCTTCTAATATGAACATCTACTGTTCTTGACTCAACATATATATTTTCCCCCCAAACGTTGTTTAAGAGTTGTTCTCTTGAATAAACTCTTTTTGGATTTTTGATAAAAAAATCTAATAGTTTAAATTCAGTTGGACCTAAAGCAATTTCCTTATCTTTTCTATAAACTCTTTTTGTAATCCGATCTATTTTTAAATCAGTAAATTCTACAATGTCTAATGATGATTGAGGCTTAGATCTTCTCAATAAAGATTTAATTCTAGCATTTAATTCTTTTTGACTAAAAGGTTTAGTTACATAATCATCTGCACCTGTATCAAATGCTTTTAATTTGTCTTCTTCCTCCCCTTTTGCAGTTAACATAATGACAGGAATATCATTAAATTTATCATCTTTTTTTAAGTTTTTACAAATTTCAACACCAGATAATTCAGGTAACATCCAATCCATTAATATCAAATCTGGCTGTTTTGATTTTATTTGTTTAAGAGCATCTTCTCCATTTTCTGAATGACTGACTTTATAACCTTCTTTTTCAAGATTGTACTTTAACAAACTAACAATTGATGCTTCATCTTCAGCTATGAAAACATGAGCTGACATAAATCATTTTTCTCCACTTACAATTGGCTCGGTGCCCTTAGGTCTGTCACCTTCTAAGTATTCACCTTTAACTAAATAATAAATTTGTTCTGCAACATTTGTAGTATGATCACCAATACGCTCAACATTTTTGGTCACAAACAACAAGTGAGTTCCATCATCTAAATTTTTTTCATTTTCTTTAAGATATTTTATAACTTCTTGCATACAAAGATTTGTAAGATCATCTATTTGCTCATCACCTTCCCAAACATTTACTGCCATTGGCGCAGATCTTTCTAAATAAGCGTCTAATGTTGATTTTAATTGTTTTTGAACACTGGCAGATACTCTATTTAACGCATCTACCAAATTCTTTGGAAGATTTTCATTAAGCAAAAGTGTTCTCTTAGATATATTTTTTGATAAATCACCTATTCTCTCTAAATCTGAGGACATTTTCAAAGCCGTTACTGTCTCTCTTAAATCAATTGCCATAGGTTGTCTCAAAGCAATTAAATTTACAACTTGTTGTTCAATCAAAGCTTCATATTTATCTATTTTTTCATCGTCATTAATTACTGCTTCCGCAAAGTCGCTATTTCTTGTAGTAATGGCTTGAATTGCTTTACCCAAAGCTTCCTCGCATGCACTTCCCATTTTAATTATATTAGCATTCAGATTTTTTAGTTCTTCTTCGTAAGATTTAACTGTATGTGGTGCTTCAGTCATTATCCAAACCTCCCGGTTATATAGTCCTGGGTTTTTGTACTATCAGGATTCTTAAATATTTTATCAGTAGATCCATGTTCTATCAATTGACCTAAGTGAAAAAAACCTGTATTTTGAGATACACGTGCCGCTTGAGCCATAGAATGAGTTACAATTATTATTGTGTGCTCTTTTTTTAACTCATCAATCAATTCTTCAATTTGTGCTGTTGCTATTGGATCTAATGCTGAACAAGGCTCATCCATTAAAATTACTTCAGGTCTTACAGAAATCGCTCTAGCAATACAAAGTCTTTGCTGTTGTCCTCCAGATAATCCAGTTCCAGGTTCATGCAATCTATCTTTTACCTCTTTCCATAGTGCAGCCTTTTTTAAACTAGTTTCAACAATTTCATCCATTTCTTGTTTTGATTGAGCCATACCATGAATTGTTGGACCGTAAGATACATTTTCATATAAAGTTTTTGGAAAAGGATTAGGTTTTTGAAAAACCATACCAATTTTTTCTCTTAGTCTTACTACATCACAACTTTTATCATTGATATTAAAGTCATTAATTAAAATTTTTCCTTTAACACTACAGATATCAATTACATCATTCATTCTATTAAGACATCTTAGGAAAGTTGATTTACCACAACCAGATGGACCAATTAATGCTGTTACTTGATTTTCCTCAATATCTAAACTTATATTAAAGAGCGCTTGTTTTTTTCCGTAAAAAACATCAACATCTTTTGCTTTAATCTTTATCATTTTAACTCCATTTTTTTTCAAATTTATGTCTAATTATTTGGGCAAATAAATTCATTGTTATTAAAAAACCAAGTAAGACCATTATACATGCCGAGACTTTTTCTACAAATCCTCTTTCAGCACTTTCAGCCCAAATATAAATTTGAACTGGTAAACTTGCAGCAGGATCCATAGGTGATCCAGGTATCGTGTTAACAAAAGCAACCATTCCAATTAAAATGAGGGGTGCAGTTTCTCCTAAAGCTTGAGCTAAACCAATTATTGTTCCTGATAACGTGCCAGGCATTGAAAGAGGAACAGTATGATGCATTGTGGTTTGCATTCGACTTGCTCCCATAGCAAGTGCTGCCTCTCTTATACTTGGTGGAACCGCTTTTAATGATGCTCTAGCAGCTATAATTATTGTTGGTAAAGTCATTAAGGACAAAGTGATACCTCCAACTAATGGGGTAGACCTTGGTAGTTGAAATATAGCCAATAAAACTCCTAACCCTAATAGACCAAAAACTATAGATGGAACTGCTGCTAAGTTATTTATATTTACTTCAATAAAATCAGTAAATCTATTTTTAGGAGCAAATTCTTCAAGATAGATTGCTGCTAGAACTGCCACAGGAAAAGCTATCATTAAACAAACAAGTATAGAAAAAATTGAGCCCATAAATGAACTTGCTATTCCAGCTAGTTCAGCTTCTCTTGAGTCGGCATTTGTAAAAAAACTAATATTAAATTTACTTTCAACCTTACCATTTGCAACAAGTTGATCAAAAATTTTTAATTGATAATCGCTTACTCTTCTTTGATCTTCAGGTAAATCTCTTGGATAATTTCCTTTAAAAACTTGATCTAGATCATCTGAAGCAGTTAAATAAACCTCTTTTGTTTTTCCTATTAAACTAGGGTCATTTAAAAGTTCATTTTTAATTTCTTTTTCAAAGAAATAAGACACCATTCTCTTCAATTCATTTTCTTGATCCTCATTGGCGTTTGGATCTAAATCAGCCATTGATTTTAATGCTATATCGTAATAATCAGCGTCTTGTATGTCCTCTTTAGAAGGATTTTGTTCTAACATCATTAATTCAGCATCAAAAGTTACCGGAACAATAAGCCAAGTTTTTTGAAAAGCTGAATATCCAGTTGAAAAAATTTTGAAAATAAAAACTGTTAAAAATAAAAGTGCCATAAAAATTGCACTTTGACCATATAAGCGAAATCTCTTTTCAGCCTTGTATCTTTTATTTAACAATTGTTCTTTATTTTTATTCATATTTCTCTCTATATTTTTTAACAACTCTTAAGGCCACAATGTTTAAACAAAGCGTTACTAAAAATAATGACATACCTAAAGCAAAAGCAGCTTGCGTTTTTGGGTCGCCAAAAGCTTGGTCACCAATTAGAATAACTACAATTTGAGCTGTAATTGTTGAGGTAGACTCTAATGGATTTAAAGTTAAATTAGCAGCTAAACCGGAAGCCATAACAACTATCATTGTTTCTCCAATAGCTCTTGAAACACCAAGCAAAATAGATCCAACTATCCCTGGCAATGCTGCAGGAAAAATAACTCTCTTGATTGTTTCTGATTTAGTTGCTCCCATAGCGTAACTTCCATCTCTTAAACTTTGAGGCACACTTGTAATTACATCGTCACTTAAACTTGAAATAAATGGTATGATCATAATGCCCATTACACCTCCTGCTGCTAAAGCACTTTCAGCTGAAACTTCAAGACCCATAGAGGTTCCTAATTCTTTTAAAAAAGGGCCAACAGTTAGGGCAGCAAAAAAACCATAAACAACAGTTGGTATACCAGCTAAAATTTCAATTAAAGGTTTTGCGTATTGTCTAACTTTATATGATGCATATTCAGCTAAATAAATTCCACTCATTAATCCAATTGGGATAGCAACGCACATAGCAATAAATGCAATAAAAAAAGTACCTGCAAAAATAGGGACTGCTCCAAAAGTATCGGAATACATTGTCGGATCTAAAGCCTCAGAAGAATCTCTAACAAAAGCTTTTGCTGGATACCAGTGAGTTCCAAAGACAAAATCAAATAATGGAATTACTTTAAAAAAATCTATTGTTTGAAATATAAGTGAGAAAACTATTCCAACAGTAGTTAATATTGCAGCTAATGAAGCTGTAAATAAAACTGCGTTCAAAAATTTTTCAACTGGTTCTCTTGTTCTAGAATTAGATGAAATTCTTTTATACGCATAAGCAACTGAAGCAATAATTATAGATAATACTATAACAGCTTTTGAACTTTGAGCTATTGATCGAAGACTTAAATATTTTTCAGCTGAAGCCTTAATAAAAGGTGTAATTTCTCCGGTAAATTGTCCTCGAGACAATGCTTTTGTTTTTTCGTAAATTAAATTTAATTCATCATCAAGATAACCTTGATTTGAATAATCACTTAAAATTAATAGTTTTACAATTGTGGGCTCAAAAATTGCCCATAAAGAAAAAATTATAAAGGCTGGTATTGCACACCAAATTGCAAGATAATAACCATAAAATTGTGGTAATGCAGTTAATCTTTTTTTTGTAGATTGAATTGAATATGCTTTTTTGCGTCCAAAATAATAGCTTGTGAAACCTAAAAGAACAATAAATGTAAATAATATTAAGTTCACAGAATCTCCTTAAATGAGGACTTTACTCTTAATTTAAAAAAAAGGGGTCTAAAAAGACCCCCTTTTTAATCATTTGTTAACAGAGGGATAATTAATTACCCATAGCAACTAGCTTCGTAGCATTAGTTCTAGTTGTTTTATACAACTTAGAGTCTAATGGCACTAAACCAATGTCTGCTAGGTAACCACCTTTTCCAATAGCTTTCTTAGTTGTGAATTCTTTCACAAACTCATGTAAGCCTGGAATTACTCCAACGTGAGCTTTTTTCACGTAGAAGAATAAAGGTCTAGCAACAGCATAACTGTAGTCTTGAATAGACTTCAATGATGGTTGTCCACCATCAATACTTGCTGCTTGCAATTTATCTTTTGCAGCTAGGAAATAACTGAAACCAAAGAAACCAAACATATCTTTATCTTGAGTTAACTTTTGGATGATTAAACTATCGTTTTCTCCAACTTCAATAGCAGCACCATCTTCTCTGTAAAGTTTTTGAGGTTTTTTGTATTTTTTATTTCCAGCTTCAAAACCAGCTTTATAAAGAGCTTTAGCTTCTTTAGTCATACCTTTTTTCATTACTAAAGAATTCCAAGCATCTCTAGTACCTGATGTTCCTGGTGGGATCATCACTGAAATTTTTTGTTTTGGTAAACTAGAGTCAATTTGGTCCCAAGTTTTATAAATATTTGGAACTAATTTACCATCAACAACTGTATGAGCAGCTAGTGCTAAATACAAATGTTCTTTAGTAAAGTTTACTGGTTTTGCATCTTTGCTGTAAGCTAATGTAATACCATCGTTACCAATTACGATCTCAACGATATCATTTACACCATTTTTCTTACATAGAGCTTTTTCTTTATCTTTCATAGCTCTTGATGCGTTTGTAATATCTGGATGTTGTTCACCAACACCAGCACAGAATAGTTTAGCACCTCCACCAGTACCAGTAGACTCGATTACAGGAGTTTTAAATCCTGAACCACCGAATCTTTCAGCAACAACAGTCGCGTAAGGGAATACTGTAGACGAACCAACTATTTTAATTTGATCTCTTGCTTGCGAAACTGTTGCTATTGATAAAGCAACTAATGAAGCAATTACTATAGTTAGTTTTTTCATTATCTTTAATCCTTTCGTTTTTATTAATTAAAAGATTTCCGACTCGTATAAATTTATTGAATCTTTAATATTACAGAATTGTTACACTTTTGTAAAAAAGGTAACTTTTTAGTTGTATTTTTTTGATATAATTATCTGATCAACATCAGTTTCTAGGCCACCGATACATGAAACAGGGTTTACCTGTTCACTAAGAGCGAGTTCATTGCTTGGACGTAAAGTTATTTCTAGTTTTACTAAGTTTACTAATTCTTCTCTAATTTCTTCATCATATCTCCAGCTAGGCCATGAACTTGGGGTTGAAAATATAGAGGTTAAATAACTTGTAGCCATAGTATATCTGTAATTACTCAAATTTTCATTCCTCAATAAAAAATCTCTTACAGAATTAAAAATATTCCTACATCTAAAAGAATCTGAAAGATAATTTTCCTTCTTGAGATTTTGATTCATAGGAACAGAAACAATTAAATCAATTGAATTTTTAGAATACGAGGTAACTACGTCTGTATAAAATTCAGCTTCAGTAACTTCTAAATGATCTTTAATGGAAGGATATGAAGTTTTTAAATCTGCTTCTAATCTAAAAATTCCAATATCAAAAACTGTAAGTTGCTGATTTCTTAATAATGTTGTGATATCTTTAGAAAAAACACTTGTTGTTATAGAGCTTAACAAAAAAGCAAAAATCAAAATATTTTTGAATATTTTAACCATATAAAAAAGTAATTAAAAGATTAAAATTAATCAAGTAAAGAATTGTTAAAAAAACCTTCTAAAACTATTACAATATAATACTTTTAAATTTAAGTTTTCGCTGGTAAATAAATTTGAATTTCAGTTCCTTGGTTTTCCTCACTTAGAATCTCATAGTGTCCACGATGTTGAGTAACTATATGTTTAACAATAGCTAATCCTAAACCAGTTCCACCAACCTTATTACTTTGTTCAAGATCTACTCTAAAAAATCTTTCTGTAATTCTAGAAATATATCTTTTAGGAATGCCAACACCTTCGTCTTTAACACTGATCATAAAATTTTTTTCTAACAATTTACCATCACTAATTACACTTGATATAAAAATAGATTTATTTTCCATTGAATACTTAATTGCATTATCTAAAAGATTTGAAAAAACAGTTTGTAATTTTTTTTCATCTCCAATAACAATTGTTGGTTTTGCGAGAGATAAATTAATGTTTAATTTCTTTTTTTTTAAAACAATCTCAAAATTACTGATGATTGTTTTGAAAAGATCATTTATATCAACTAAAGAGCTTGGCCTTATGTGTTCTTCTAATTCAATTTTTGTGAGTATTAAAAGATCATTAATTAAATTTTCCATTCTATTTGATTGATCATTCATTATTTTCATAAATTTTTTTTTAGCCTTTTCATCATCAGACGCTGGGCCTTCAATTGTTTCTAATGATCCTTTTATTGCCATTAAAGGAGTTCTTAATTCGTGACTTACATTTGCTACAAAATCAGTTTTAAATTTTTGTGCTTTTGTAATTTCAGTAAAATCTTTAAAAAATAACACAACAGAATCTGGTTCAGTAAATAAATGAGTTGGGCCAGGAATAATATAAATTTTATAAAACTGATATGATGGCAGGTCTATTTCAACATCAATATTTTTGGTTTTATTTTCTAAGATAGCTTTTTCAATATTTTCTATTAATTCTGGCTTTCGAATTACAGAAGATATGTTTTTATCTATTAAACTACTTCCAAATCTTTTTAATGCACTTGGATTAGCATATTTAATTATGTTAAATTTATTTAATGCAAAAAACTGATCTTCAAGCTCATCAATAATTACTCTTTTGGTTTTTTCTTCTCTTTTATTAATTATTGTGGCGGTATTTATTGAATTATTTTTTTTTTGATTAAGTAAATAGAGAAGATAAATTATAACAACTATAAGTAGAATGACGAAATATTCCATAAATTTAGATAGGTTAATTTTGCATCATTACTCTTTTTAATGCAAATAAATTAAGAAAAATTAATTAATGATTTGGTGATATATTATTAAAAAATATTTTTGCTGTTTCTTCCCAAGTGAATTTTTTTGCAAATTCAAGACAATCATTTCTATCGACTTTTAAAGCTTTTTGGGCTGACACTTTAAGATCATCATCTAAACAATTTATTTTGGAGCCTTCAAATATGTCTTTAGGACCTGGAACAGGATACGCAGCAACAGGTGTTCCACAATTTAAAGCTTCTGTAACTACAATTCCAAAAGTATCTGTCTTACTTGGAAATACAAAAACATCAGAAGATGCAAAATGTGATGCTAATTCACCATTTGTTTTTTCTCCTAAAAAAATATCTTTAGGGAATTCTTTTTTTAATTTTTTTAAATCAGGCCCTTTTCCTATTATTATTTTTGTACCTTCTAAATCACATTCTAAGAAGGCTCTAATGTTTTTTTCAACTGCAACTCTTCCAACATAAATCCAAATTGGTCTTTTATGAGGTAAATCAATTTTCTTAGGATTCTTAAATGCTCCATGATTTCCTCCTCTAGTCCAAGTAATCATTTTATTATTATCTATACCAATATCGATTAATTCTTTTCTCATGGACTCAGTTGTTACTAAAATTCTCTCAGCCTTGTTATGAAAATTTGCTAAGAATTTTTCAGCCCATTTTGTAGGTATAATAGGAAAGTAAAGTTTAAGATATTTATCAAACCTTGTATGAAAACTCGTTGTAAACTTTAGATTATTTTTTAGACAATATCTTCTTGCCATAGTTCCTATAGGACCTTCAGTAGCTATATGAATTGCATCAGGTTTTATTTTCTTTATTAAACTACCGACTTTTGGCCAAACATTAATTGATATTCTAATTTCATTATATTTTGGCATCGGAAAAGTTAAAAATGATTCTGGTGTAATATATTCTACAGTATGACCTTGTTCTTTTAAGAGTTCTCCTGTTTGATGTAAAGTTCTTACGACGCCATTTACTTGTGGAAAGTATGCATCTGTAGCGATTAAAATTTTCATTGACTATGAAGCTTTTTTTAATTCTTCGGTATTAATTGGTCTATTTATTTCTTTATCGTCTAAATATTGTTCTCTTATTTTGTCCCAATATAATATTTCAAAACTGCCATCATAATTTTCGCCTAATGCAGTGCAGGATTCAACCCAGTCTCCACAATTTAAATAATTGACCCCATTAAAATCTCTATCCTCAGCATGATGGATGTGACCACAAATAATTCCATCAAATTTTTTTCTTTTTGCATAATCTGATACAGTCTTTTCGTATTCACCAATATATTTAACTGCGTTTTTGACTTTATATTTTAAAAATTTTGCAAGAGACCAATATTCTTTTCCTCTCAACCTTCTAAAAAAGTTAATTATTACATTTAATTGTAACAATAAATTATAGGCTATTGATCCAAGTTTAGATAACCATTTAGCATGTTTCATAACCCCATCCCAAGCATCACCATGAACAACAACATATTTTTTTCCAGCATTTGTTTCATGAATAACTCTATTAACCATATGGATGTCACCAAAATGCATTGGAATAAATTTTCTTAACATTTCGTCATGGTTACCCATAATGTAGAAAACTTTAGTACCATGTCTTGCTTTTCTTAAAATTTTTTGGATTACATCATTATGTTCTTGAGGCCAAAAAAAACTTTTTTGCATTTCCCAGACATCTATAATGTCTCCTACAAGGTAAAGGTTTTCAGATCTTGAGTTTTTAAAAAATTCTAAAAGTTTATTTGCCTGACAACCCTTGGTACCTAAATGTACATCAGAAATAAAAATACTTTTATATTTAATTATATTAGGCATTAAAAAAACTTTTTTTTAACACAACTGTAACACGAATCATTTAATTGTTATCTCATTCAAATGTTACAAATTTGTTAAAAATTTTTTAAGGAATAATTATGTCATACTGTTTGATTTACAATCTAAACTCTTCTTCAGGAAGAAAATCAAAGTTCATAAGTAGAGTTTTATCTAAGTTAAAAGAAAACAATTCTGTAGACTACTTTGAAACAAAAACAATAGATCAAGCTAAGAAAATTTTTAAAGATTTTAATCAAAAAAATTATGATCGACTAATAGTAGCTGGTGGTGATGGAACAGTTTCTTTTGCAATTAATGAGTTAATTAAAAATGATTTTAATTTTAAAGATGATTTTGCTATAGGTTATATTCCTGCTGGTTCTGCAAATTTACTTCAGGCTGAATTATCAATGAATAAAAAAGTTGATGATATAGTAAATGTATTGATTTCTAACAATTATAAATCCTCTAATCTTGTAAAAATTAACGATAATTATTTCTTTTTAATGGCTGGTATAGGATGGGATGCAAAAATTGTTCATTCAATTAATTCTAAAATTAAAAAGATTCTTGGTAAAGTTATATTTGGTATAAAGGGTTTTCAATATTTTTTATTTATGAATAATAAAAAATTAAATGTTGCTTTTGATGGAGAATTTTATCAAGCAGACTGGATATTATCCTCAAATACCAAATATTACGCTGGACATCATAAAATAAATAAAACAAATATTTTTGAAGATAAATTAGTCACCTATATATTTAAAGATTTGACTAGGATCAGTTTATTATATTCTATATTTTTAATAATTCTTAATGGCGATTTAAGTAAAAACAAAAATGTTATTACTACTTATTCACAAAACATCACTATTAATGGAAATGATTTAATACCTGTTCAAATTGATGGAGATAATTTTGGTTCTTATAAAAAAATTCATTTAAATCTATCAAATAAAAAAGTGAATTTTCTTGTAAAATAATTATTTTACCCTTCCATAAAAATCTTGATATCGAACAATATCTGTTTCTTTTAGTACGGATCCTACTTGAGCTTCCATGATTTTAACTGGTTTTTTTCCAGGGTTTTGAATTCTATGAATTGCTTCTAACGGAATAAATATATGTTCATTTGGTTTTTTGTTAAAAATATTTTTGTTTAATGTTATTTTTGGGTTTCCTTGTGTAATTAACCAATGTTCAGCTCTGTGGTGATGCTTTTGTAGGCTTAAAATACCCTTAGGTTTAACAAATAATTCTTTAATCAGAAATTCCTTACCATTAAATAAATTTGTATATCTACCCCACGGTCTATAATAAACGTTCTTTTTCTTAACATATTTGTTCTTATTTTTATCATATACTTTTAAAATCTCTTTCCAGCTGCCAAGATCAGACCAAGGAATATCTAGTTTAATGGCATTGATTTGTTTGGTTTTTTCAAGAATTGCATAATCAAAAGATTTTTCTACTGATTTAACAAATGAACTTTTATTTAAATAATAAGTATTATTTTTATATTTAGCCTTGTTTACTGAGGCTAAACAGCTTTTATATGTTTTTGGTTGATATTTCTTAAAGTTATTAATAATTGAATCTTTTCTTAAGAAAAACATTCCAGAATTCCAATAACCTTTCTTTTTAATAACTTGTTTTGCTTTTGTAGGTTTTGGTTTTTCAATAAATTTTGTGACTTTGTTAATACTTTTAACTTTTTTAGTTAAAAAGTATCCATATTCACTGGATGGATTTGTTGGTTTTATACCAAATATAAATAAATTTTTATCATTTAAGTTATGCTTATTTTTATTAATTGATTTGTTTAAAATACTTGATTTTTCTATCAAATGATCTGCAGCGAAAAACATTAATGGTTGATTTATTGGAATATCTTTAATTAAAGCAGAAGCAAGGATTGCTGGTGCTGTATTTTTTTTAGCTGGTTCTAAAACAATTTTATATTTTTTAACTTTGTTTTTTTTTAAAGCTAATCTTACTTGTTTTAAGTACTTAGAATTGGTGCTTATAATAGGATAATCAAATGTAGAGTTTTTAACTCTTTCTAATGTTTTTTGCATTAGTGTCCATCCACCAAAATCAATAAATTGTTTTGCTTGATGATTTTTTTGATTTGGCCAGAGACGTGTTCCTGCACCACCACAGAGTATTACAGGTCTAATTTTCATTAAATATCAGCGTAAGTTCTAACCTCGTTTTTTCCACCGGGATGTGTTGGAGCCCCTTTGTAAGCAGGACCAACAGTTTGTGCATATTTCCACAATGTACCGTTACCAAAATTCATTTTCTTTGGTTTCCATTTTTTTCTTCTTGCACTTAATTCTTTTTTAGAAAGTCTGACATTAATAGTTCCTTTTTTAGCATCAATATCGATAACATCTCCGTTCCTTAAAAGGGCTATAGGACCGCCTACAGAGGCCTCAGGACCCACATGACCTATACAGAAGCCTCTGGTAGCCCCAGAGAACCTTCCATCCGTTATAAGAGCTACTTTCTCCCCTTTTCCTTGTCCATATATTGCAGCTGTTGTTTGAAGCATTTCTCTCATGCCAGGACCACCTTTAGGTCCTTCGTATCTAATTATTATGATATCACCATCTTTATATTTTCTTTTTTTAACAGCTTTGTATGCGTCTTCTTCTGTATTAAAACATCTTGCTTTTCCAGTGAATTGTAATTTTTTTAATCCTGCAATTTTTACTATCCCACCTTCGGGTGCTAAATTTCCTTTTAATCCAACAACGCCTCCAGTTTTTGATAAAGGATTGTTATATTCTCTCATTACTTTTTGATTTTTTTTAAATTTAACATTTTTCAAATTTTCCTTCATAGTTTTTCCAGTAACTGTCATGCAATCACCATGAATAAAACCACCATCCATTAAAGTTTTTAATAACATTGGCACACCTCCGGCTAACCACATATCTTTAGCAACATATTTACCGCCTGGTTTTAAATCAGCTAAATAAGGAGTTCTTTTAAAAATTTTAGCCACATCCATTAAATCAAATTTAATTCCAATTTCATTTGCAATAGCAGGTAAATGTAAACCAGCATTTGTAGACCCACCAGTAGCAGCAACAATTGTTGCAGCATTTTCTAATGACTTTCTAGTTACTATATCTCTTGGTCTAATATTTTTTGCTAATAAATTCATTACAGCTTTACCACTTGCTAGCGCATATTTATTTCTTTCAGTATATGGAGCTGGTGTTCCAGCAGAATAAGGTAATGCTAATCCAATTGCTTCTGAAACACAGGCCATTGTGTTTGCAGTAAACTGTCCACCACAAGCACCTGCACTTGGACATGCTTTTAATTCAAGTTTTCTTAAAGCGTGAGCTGTCATTTTTTTTGATGTATATTTTCCAACGCCTTCAAAAACATCTACTACAGTTACATCCTTACCATTAAATCTTCCTGGTAATATTGATCCACCATAAATAAACACACTTGGCACATTTAATCGAACCATAGACATCATAAGACCCGGTAATGATTTATCACAACCAGCTAAACCAACTAAAGCATCATAACAGTGGCCTCTAACTGTAAGTTCTGTTGAATCTGCAATTACATCTCTAGAAATTAACGACGACTTCATTCCTTCGTGCCCCATTGCAATTCCATCTGTTACGGTAATTGTACAAAATTCTCTTGGTGTACCACCTGCTGAATGAACACCTTTTTTAACAGATTGGGCTTGTTTCATTAAATTAATGTTACATGGCGCAGCCTCATTCCAGGTTGAAACAACACCAACAAATGGTTTTGCTACATCTTTTTCTGTTAGATCCATTGCATAATAAAAAGATCTTTGTGGCGCTTTATCTGGACCTAATGAAGTGTGCCTGCTAGGTAATTTTTTTTTATTAAATTTCCGCATTATAAACTTTCTAGAGTTAACTCTATTTTTTTAGCATCTTTTTCTAAGTTATCAAAGTTTGTTTTTTCTTGTTCTACAATATCTTTAGGGGCTTTATCTGTAAAACTTTTATTACTTAGTCTTGTATTGATTTTGTTCATTTCTTCTTTGATTTTAGAATGTTTTTTTGAAAGATTGTTTTTAATTATTTCTAAATCAACATCTTGCTCAAAATAAAGTTTAAATAATTCACCATTGATAACTAAAGTAGCCGATCCCTTATCAAGATCTTTGTCTAAAATATTATTTATTCTTCCAAGTTTTTTAACGACAATTTGATTGTTATTAAAAAAATCAATTGTCTCTTTAGATGTGTTTTTTAAAGATATATCAATTAATGATCCTGGACTTACGCCTAGTTCATTTTTAAACGA
>CACHFK010000005.1 GCA_902579085.1 uncultured Pelagibacteraceae bacterium
ACTTTGTTCTACTTAAATCTAATTTAATCTTCTTTATTGTTTTGTAAAACTTATTATCTAAGTTATATAATTTTATAAAAGATCCCAATGCAATTACTTTATTATTAATAATCGATAATTCTTTTGGCTCGTAATAAAATATTTTATAGCCTTTGTTTTGAGCTTCATTTGCTAAATACAAAGTTGTGTCTGATTTAATATTGATTTTATTTAGATTATCACCTTGAATCGCTACTACATTATTTGTCATATAACTCATCTAAATTTTTGTCTTTAGTGAATTTATTTATCATATTGTCAGCAACAGTTTCTTTATTGTTAACTATTTTTTCTAAATGACTTAAATATTTTGTTTCATTTTCATTTTTTTTATTTATCACATCTCTTTTTTCGAGACCTTTTTTTGAAATATTTAGCAATTGTGATGACCAATAAAGAATATCCTTACCCATTAATTGAGTTTTAAGTCCTAGCTTTGGGGCATTTCTGTAAGCAGTAATAATTTCATTTTTATTCCAGTTAGATATAAGTTCTAAAGCTTCTTCTAAATTACCATAAAGCAATCCCACATAAAATGCTGGCCCAGCACATAAACAACTCCATCCACAAGCATCCATAGATCTTAACTCAATATATTTTTTTAATCTATTCTCGGTAAATATAGTTCCAAGGTGGGTACCTAAATTATCATCTGATGGTAATTTATTATTTAACTCATTAATTTTTCCATGCATAAAATCAGAAAATAAATAATTCTTTCCAGAAATATATTCTTCCTCTTTCTGCAGAAAAAGCAGAGAATAATTAATAATAAAATCTGAATATTTTTCAAAATCAACGTTTTCTAAAAAAAATTCAGGCAAGCCAGCTCTAGAAGTTTTTTGCCAAACCTTAGATCTAAAAGATTGATAACTACTATTATTTTTTTCAACAATTGATGAATTTGCGAACAAGGCAATGGAAATTGGAATAATACTATTAACTAATTTAAATTTTTTAGTGAAGTCTTTTTCAGATGAATAATCAATATTTAATTGTGTTCCACATGTTCTATACATCATGTCTAAACTATGAGTTCCACCTAGAGGCATATCTTTTGTCATTACTTCGTATCTTTGTTTTGGGTTATTTGGTACTTCAGAAATTAAAGATATGGGGTCAAAACCTGCACTTACAATTTTTAAATCTAATTTTTCTAGAACATGCTTTAATTCAAACAAATAACTATTAGCTTCCCCACATATTTCATGAATATTATTTAATTTTTCTCCAGCTAACTCAATCTGGTTGCCCGGTTCAAGCGTGATGTTTTTATTTGCTTTATTTAAAGCTATAATATTTTCTTTTTCATAAACTGGTTTCCATCCAAATTCATACAAACCTTCAAACATTTTTTTAACATCATTATAATTAATTCTTTTATTAGTTTTTCTATCAAAAATAAATTTTTCGTGTTCAACACCAATTTTTAAATTATCAGAATTTTTTATTCCTGATTCAAAATATTTTATTATTTTTTCTTTGTTATTTATCATTATGTAATACCTTGACTATCTAAATAAGAATTAATTGCATTTTTACTACTAATTTTATTCGAACATGTTTGTTTATTACAAATTACTACTCCACTATTAGCATTATTTTCTTTTTTATAAATAAAAGTAGCTCTTCCCAAAAAATTTTTATGCAACTCTTTATTTATTTCTTTATCGATGAATTCATTTCCGTAAAATGTAAAAGATATACTATCTTCAATTAAATCTAAAGTCTTTATAAAACTAAACATCTGAGAATAAAAAGAATTAAGAACTTGATGAAATGATTTTTTTAAAATATTTACTTTCTCTATCCATAATTTATCATTTGTTATTGTGTAAAGCTTATTGCATAAATTTAAATAAACACTATTTCCATTTGGAATATTGCTATCGTTAAGATCTATAGGATTAACAAAAAGATCATTCTTTTGAATTATATTTTTTTGTAATAACTGCTTGTCTTTATTATAAAATATTTCCCAAATTTCTTTCATTATTATAATTGATTTTTCTAGAGCTTTCTCATCACCATCAACTTCATATAAAGTTATTAACAACATTGCATAGTAAACATAATCTTCTAAGAAAACATCTATTTCGCTAGAGTCATAGCAATGATAAATTTTACTAGATAATTTTTCATTTAAAATTTTTATAGTTGCTAAAGCATCATTTTTTAAATTATTATCTTCCAGAACTATTGAAGCATTTATTAATGCATATAAAACAAATGCGTTCAAGTCAGTTTGTGATTTGTCATCAAAAAAAGGTTTAAATCTTTTTTTCCTTTCTTTAATTAGTGTTTCTTCTATTTTAGTTATTTGACTTTGTTCTTCCTCGCTTAATTTATTTTTTGCTTCAACTAATATATTTTTGCCTTCAAAATTCCCTGCACTAGAAATTTCATATTTTTTTTCAAATAAAGCAAAATCATTTCCTAAGATTTGTTTTAATTCTTCATAAGACCAAACATAATACTTTCCTTCTACTCCTTCACTATCTGCATCGTAAGCAGATCCATATAAATTTTCTTTATTTTTAAATTCTTTATTAATGAATGCAATTGTTTGTATCAGTTTTTTTTTAAAATATTCTTTTTTAGTTTTTTGGTAAAATTTAGTTAAAAGATTTATATATTGAATATTATCATACAGCATTTTCTCAAAATGAGGGATTATCCATTTTTCATCAACCGCATATCTTGCTATACCACCTTCCAATTGGTCATATACTCCCTTTGATGAAATATTAGTTAGCAATGTTTCAACGGGAGTTAAGTATTTTTGATTATTTGATTTTAGATAAAAGTAAAAGATTGCATCGAACATATAAAACTGTGGAAATTTTGGAGCACCTTTGAAGCTCCCATATTCTTCATCTAAATAAGTAATAATTTTTTCTACAAAAGGTTCTAGGGGTTGGCTCAATACCGCAGATCTTTGGTTAATTTTGGAAAAAATATCCTGCATTTGCGTAGCTTGAGAGATTATTTTTTCTCTATTTTCCTTATAAACAGATGAAACATTGTTTAGTACTTTTTTAAAATCAGGACGACCTTGCATTTCTTTTGGAGGAAAATATGTACCTCCTGTAAATGGGACTCCATTTTCATCTAAGAACATAGATAGCGGCCATCCTCCTTGTGTTCCAGTAAGTATGGAAAGACTTCTTTGAAAAACATAATCTAAATCTGGTCTTTCTTCACGATCAACTTTAATATTTATAAACTTCTCATTCATTAGATTTGCTGTATCCTTATCTTCAAAGCTTTCATGAGCCATAACATGACACCAATGACAACTTGCATAACCTACACTTAAAAATATGGGTTTTTTCTCAGTTTTTGCTTTATGTAATGTTTCTTTATTCCAGGCATACCAATCAACAGGATTATTTTCATGTTGTTTAAGGTAAGGACTTTTTTCTTTTTTAAGTAGATTTGTCATGACTAATTATACAAGAAAAATTTAATGATGATAGAAAGGTTTTCTTGCAAAAATATTTCTTACCATTGGCTCAAATTCCTTTAGAGTCATTGACTTGTAACTTGGATCAAATGATGATTGATCATATTTTTCACAAAAATCAATTGTAGCTTGGTAATATTTATGATCTTTGTATTTTTCTCTTTCATTTTTATTACCACCCAGATGTTCAGCAGAGTAATAAGTTTGGAATAAACCATGCTTTTCAATAATCCAATGAGTTTTTTCAGAAACATAAGGTCTTAGTACTGCTGCTGCATACTGGGAGTGGTTCATGGGTGCAAGTTCATCTCCAATATCATGCAACAAAGCGGCAACTACAATTTCTTCACTTTCACCATTTCGAAAAGCTCTTGTTGCTGTCTGCAATGAATGTTCTAATCTTGATACTTGGTATCCTTCAAGAGTACTATTAAGACTTGCCATATATTTTAAAATTCTATCTGCCGTTTCTCTTTCGAAATCTTTTTCGTGTTTTTCCAAAAGAAGATAGTCTTCTTTTGTTCCATGTTTCATCTCTGTAAAACTAACTTTTTTCATTTTTAGTTATTCGAAGCAGTGCTTAAAAGTGAAAGTTGTGTAACTTTTTCTTCTCCCAGCTCATCAATTATTTTTACAGGATATTCTCCAGTAAAATAATGATCTGTCAATTGAGGATATATATTATTTCTTTTATCAAAACCCATCGCTTTATAAAGACCGTTAATGCTCAAATATTTTAAAGATTTTGCGTTTATAAAATTACATATTTCTTTTACAGAATTATTTGCCGCCAAAAGTTCTTTTTTAGTAGGCATATCTACTCCATAAAAATCTGGAAATTTAATTTCAGGACTAGCAATTCTTACATGAATATCTTTAGCACCAGCGTTATATAACATTTTCACTATTTTATGTGACGTTGTTCCTCTAACTAATGAGTCATCAATTAAAATTATTCTTTTATCTTTAATTACCGATAAATTTGCATTTAATTTTAATTTTACACCTAAACTCCTTATTTTTTGAGAAGGTTCAATAAAAGTTCTTCCAACATAATGGTTTCTTATTAATCCTAGGTCAAAAGGTAACTTTTTTTCTTGAGCATATCCCAAGGCTGCTGCATTTCCAGAGTCTGGAACTGGTACAACTATATCTGCTTCAATGTCATCTTCTTTTGCTAATTGGATTCCATAATTTTTTCTATACTCATAAGCAGTTTTGCCATTTAAAATACTATCAGGTCTTGAAAAATATATATATTCAAAAACACAAGGCCTTACTTTTTGTGGAGAAAAAGGTTTTAAACTTTTAAGCTCATCATTTTCTATGTAAACAATTTCTCCATTTTCAACTTCTCTTACAAACTTTGCGCCAATAATATCTAAAGCACAAGTTTCTGATGCAAATACATATGAATTTTTTAATTTTCCAATAACTAGCGGTCTAATACCGTAAGGATCCCTAAGACCTATAAGTGTATTTTTTGTCATCATTACCAAAGCATAACCACCTTGAATATGAAATATAGCATCAATAATTTTATCAATTGTTTTTAATCTTTTTGATTTAGCAATTAATTGAACAATTACTTCAGTATCTGATGTTGTATAAAAAATTGCTCCTTCTTTTACTAATTCGTTTCTTAAAGTTATGGCATTCGTAAGATTTCCATTATGAGCAACTCCAATTCCACCAGCATTAGTATCTGCAAAAAATGGTTGAATGTTTCTTAATGCTGTTCCTCCAGTCGTTGAATATCTGTTATGACCAATGGCATATTTTCCAGGGAGTTTTTTTAAAACTTTTTCTTTATTAAAATTATCACCTACTAATCCATATCTTTTTTCTGAGTGATATTGCTTTCCATCGAAAGAAACTATTCCACACCCTTCCTGACCTCTATGCTGTAGCGCATGAAGCCCTAGTGCAGCTAGAGTAGAAGCATCTGGAGTATTGCTAATACCAAAAACTCCACATTCTTCTCTAATTTTTGGACTATATATCTTGAACTTTCTCTTTCGCATCTTCATATTCTTTTTCATCAGGAAATTCTTTTATAAGATAGTTACTACCTTTTTCAACCCAGGTAAAACTTAATGAATCTTCCAGGTTTATGGGCCATTTATCATGGTTGTAAACTATATGAGCAGCAGTAAACAAACAAACTACAACAACATATGCTTTAATGATTCCAAAAAAGAAACCAAAAACTTTATCAATTGTTCCAATACCAGAGTACGAAACAGCTTTACTTAAGGCTTTATTAATTAAGAGTATAATAAAAATTATAATAATGAAAATTCCAATTCCTAAAATTACATCCAAAACATACTCATTATCAATAATGTCTTCTACATATGGTTTAACTTTTGGAAAAACATAAATTGTAATCACATAAGCTAAAACCCACTTTGCTGCCGATAAAATACTCAATACAAATCCTTTGGATGTTCCTTGAACTATGAATAAAACTGTTAATACCAAATAAATATAATCAAACAATGTGACTTGTTCAAAAACACCCTGAATACTTTCAATCATTTAAATGGCTTAAATGTTAACAATAGAGCAGGCAGAAGAGTTAAAACCGATATCATAGCTAGTAGCATTGCGATACCTGTAAAAATTCCAAAATATATAGTTGGTAAAAAATTTGATAAAACTAAAATAGAAAAACCAAAAACTATTGTAATAGATGTATTTAGAATTGCCATACCTACTGTAGAATGGCAGAGCATAAGAGTTTTTTTATAATTTTTTATTTTTGAGAATTCTTCTTTAAATCGATAAATATAATGAATACTGTTATCAACAGCAATACCAATGGTTATTGCTGCTATAGTAATTGTCATCATATCAAGAGGTATTCCAGCCAATCCAATAATTCCAAGTATAAAAAAAGCAGCAATAAAATTAGGGACAACACCAATTAAAGATAGCTTAATATTTCTAAATAATATTAGAAACATTATAAATATCCCAGCCATAACAAATCCTAAAGTTAAAATTTGTGATTTGAATAAACTTTGGAGTAAATTATTAAATAATATTAAAACCCCACCTAATTTGAATTCATCTTTTTTTAATCCAAGTTTATTTTGCAAATCATAGTTAATTTGGTTTAAAAGATCATTTCTCCGCAATCCTTCTTGAGAGTCTTTAATTCTTAAACTTACTCTTGCTTCAGAATCTTCAATTGAAATGTAAGGATCGACTATTTCTCTTTTGATAGAATCTGGGATTTTTGAATACAAAACTCCCATTTCTAATGTTCCTAAAGGCTTGTTATTATTTAGCTGTGTGGCAACATCTATAATTGATGAGAAAGATAATACTTTTCCTACAGGATTTAGACCATCTAAATAATTATGAACCATATTGATTTTATTTATTTTATCTTTTGTAAACCAATATTTTTCATCATTTTCATCTTCATCTCCCCAGTCATCTTCATCTTCATCTTCTTCGTTATTACTTTTTTCATTTTTTTCTGGTTTAGGAAATTTAATAATAACTTCGAGAGGCGTTGTTCCTCCTAATTTTTCATCAATAAGTTTCATTCCTTTGTAGATTTCAGTATTCTTTTTAAAATAATTGATAAAGCTGTTTTCAACTTCCAATCTAAAAATACCGAGTATACTTAAAACAATAATAATAAAAGTGGTGCTAAAAATAATAGTCTTTCTATTTATTGATATACTACCAAAAAATGAAGTAATTTTTGACTCTTGTTCTTTTAACAAAGAAATATTATTTCTTTTTACAATATTTAGTAAAGTTGGAAGAAGAGTAAATGTAATTATAAATGAGGTTATTAAACCTAAAGTCATCATCCAACCAAAATCAATAATAGGTTTTATTTCACTAAAAATTAATGACAGAAAAGCACAAATCGTTGTAAGAACTGTATAAATAATTGGCCAGAACATTTTTTCTGTAGTCATTAAAATTATTTTTGATTTTTTTATTTTTGGAAATTGATTGGTTAATTGTAAAAATCTTGTACTCATATGAATATTCATTGCCATTGTTAAAATTAACATTAATGCAATGAAGTTTGATGAAATAACTGTTACTTTCCAACCTAGCAAACCCAGCAAACCTGTCATTATAATTACTGAAAAAAAACAACTACTAATTGGAACTATTATCCAAATAAGTTTTCTAAAAACAAACCAAAGTGTTGCAATTATAAATAAAAGAACTCCAAAACCGAAAACAACTATATCATTTTTTATATAAGACATCATATCATCAGCTATCATAGGAATTCCTCCTAAATGAATTTTGCTTTCTTTATTAAATTCTTTGATTATCCCTCTAATTTCTAAAATATTTTTATGATTTTGCTTTTTTAAATTTTCTTTATATTTTTCTAACTCATATTTATTTTTAAATTCCTTATTAAGATCTTTTGATTTTAGATAAACAATAATACCACTTGTTTTTCCATCTTCGCTTATAACAAAATTTCTAAATACTGGGCTATTGACTATTTCTTCAAAACCACGTTTTTTATTTATATTATCACTTTGTAATGTTTTAAAGTTTTGAAGTCTTTCAACAAGAGGTTCGTCTGAGCTACTCAAAAGAGGGATATCCAAAAGAGTAATTACACTATGAACCCAATTTAGATTTGCAATTTTATTTTTTAAATTCTTTAAATTCCTTATTGAATTTGAGGAAATCATATCTTCCCTAGGAGTATATGTTAATACTAAAAATTCTCTTGCTCCATATCTTGAGGTTATTTCATTTAAATATTTCAGATCGGGATCACCTTCTATCAGTAGTGTTTCGGAAGAAGCGTCTAATTTAAAATTTTTTGTATTATAACCAAAGCTAACTAAAAAAATTAATAATATAATAAAAATTAATTTTGGTTTTTCTATAATATTTTTTTGATAAAAATTAGCCAACATTTAGTTTAACTTTTATAAATTATATTAATTATTTTGAATATCTTTAAATTTTGTAAACATTGCTTCAAATTCAAGCATTATATTTCCTGTAGGTCCATGGCGCTGTTTTCCTATAATTATTTCAGCTAAAGTTGAAACTTCATTCATTTTTGCTTGCCATTCCGCATGTTCTACTGTTGCCGGTCTTGGTTCTTGCTTTTCTAAATAATAAGCCTCTCTATAAACAAACATTACTACATCTGCATCCTGTTCTATCGAACCCGATTCTCTTAAATCAGAAAGCTGAGGTTTTTTTAAATCTCTTTGTTCTACGGCTCTAGAAAGTTGAGATAAAGCCAAAACAGGAACTGACAATTCTTTTGCTAAAGCCTTCAATCCTTGTGTAATTTCAGAAATTTCTTGTACTCTTCCATCTTTAAAATTTGAAGCTCTCATTAATTGAATGTAATCTATTACAACCATATCTAATCCATATAATCTTTTTATTCTTCTAGCTCTATTACTTAGAGCGGCAATCGAAATAGCTGGGGTTTCATCTATATATAGCGGTAATTCAGATACATTTTTTGAAGTTTCAATAAATTTATCAAATTGTTCTTCAGATATTATTCCTCTCCTTATATCATTGGATTTAATTCTTGATTGTTCAGCTAAAATTCTTGTTGAAAGCTGTTCGGAAGACATTTCCAATGAAAAAAATGCTATAGATGATTTTCTACCTTCTTCTTGCAATTTTTTTGCAGCATTAAATGCAATGTTTGTAGCTAAAGCAGTTTTACCCATAGAAGGTCTTCCTGCTATTATAACCAAGTCTGATTTATGTAAACCACCTAACCTATCATCTAAATCTGTTAGTCCAGTTGGAACACCAACAATACCTTCATCATTTTTGTATGCAATAGATGCCATTTCAATCGTCTGTCTCATAGCCTCATCGAATTTAATTAATGAAGAGCTTAAAGATCCTTTTTCAGCTAAATCAAATAAAGATTTTTCATAATTTTCAATTATTTTTTGGCCATCATTATCTAGATCATTTAATTTTGCAGTATCAATTATATTTTCTGAAATTTTTATTAATTCTCTTTTAACAAACAAATCATAGATTAGTTTTGAATACTCAATTGTTTGTCTTGAAGACGTAGAAAATTTTGTAATTTTAACTAAATATTCAGGAACATTAAGTTCATCTTTTTCATTTTCAAAGTGATTTTTTAAAGTAATAGGATTTGCAAGCATACCTGAATAAATCAATTTTTCTATTGCCCCAAATATTTTTTGATGCATAGGATCGTAAAAGTTCTTATTTGAAATTATCATGCTAATTTCATCAAAAATTTCATTCGAAAGCAGAATTGATCCAATTACTGATTGTTCCGCTTCAATATTATTTGGAAGTTCTTCTAATTTACTTTTTAAGATATTTAAAGGTTGGACCATCTAATAAGTTAAGAAATTTAGTATTAAATTACAATTACAAAATGATCTGGGGAAAAAAATGTATAATTATTTATTTTCTTCTTGGGGTATGACTTTCACAATAATTTTTTCTTGAACTTCAGAGTGTAAATTTATGATTACATTAAATTCACCTAATGATTTTATTTCTTTAACAGGTTGTATTAAAGATGGGTTTATTATTATTTTTTCTTTTTCTTCTAATGCTTGAGAAATTTCTGTAGGTTTAACTGATCCGTAAAGTTCTTTGTTTTCTGTACTTAGCTTACTAATCTCTATAACTTTATTTTTAATTTTTTCTTGAATTGATTTTGCTTTCTTTTTTTTATCTTGATCTTTTTTATTTAATTCTTGCTTAATAATATCGACTTGTTTTATGTTTGCTTTTGAAGCAAATAAAGCTTTCTTTTTTGAAATTAAAAAATTTCTAGCAAACCCTCTTTTTACATCAATTATTTCTCCAATAGATCCAATCTTTCTAATATTTTCAAGTAATATAACTTTCATTATAATAATGCCAAGTTTCTAGCTCTTTTAATCGATAAAGATAGCTCTCTTTGTTTTTTTTGACTAACCGATGTAATTCTAGAAGGAAGTATCTTTCCATTTTCAGATAAATATCTTTTTAATAATTTTATATTTTTGTAATCAACTATGGGAGCCTCTTTTCCTGTTAATGGACATTTTTTTTTGAATTTATATTTTTGGTTTTGAAAAATACTTAATTTAGAGAAGTTACTTTGAGTACTTTTTTTTTTATTGATTCTTTTTTTCATATTTATTTTTATAATTTTTTTCTAATCCTTTTTCATCGTTTTTACTAAAATACTCTGTTTCTAGATCAAATTTTTTTACTCTTACTGTCATATATCTAAGTAAATTTTTATCAATTTTTTCATTTTTTTCTAATTCAGCTAATATTTTTCCGTTAGCTTTAATTTTAAAGTGAATATAATTTCCTTTTTTATTTTTTTTAATTAAATAGGATAAATTCATCAGCCCCCAATTTTCAAGCTTTACTATATTTCCTTCATTTTTTTCAACTATTTTTGAATATTTCTCTTCCAATTGCTTTAATTGGGCGGGGCTTGTATCTTGTCTAGCAACAATTGTATGTTCGTATAAGTTCATATTTAATCTTTTAAAATTGAGAGGATATACTATTATAAAAATTTAAATACAATACAAAAAATACTAAATTTATTAATATTTTCTATGTTTTCTGTTCTATTTCCCGGCCAAGGCTCACAATCAGTAGGAATGGGAAAAAAACTTTATGAAAAATTTGATTATATAAAAGCTCTTTTTGATCAAGCAGATGGCATACTTCAAAATTCTATAAGTAGAACAATATTAGAAGGGCCAAAAGAACTGCTCGATCAAACTGAAAATACACAGCCAGCTATATTTTTAGTAAGTTATTGTATCTTTGAAGTTATTAAAAGAGAGACCTCTTTTAATTTAAATAACGCAAAATTTTTTGCTGGACATTCGTTAGGAGAATATTCCGCTTTAGCATGTTCAGAGTGTTTAAGCTTTGAGCAGACTATTAAACTTTTACAATCTAGAGGCAGATTTATGCAGTCAGCTGTTCCCAAAGGACAAGGTGGCATGCTAGCAGTACTAGGTTCTGAATTAGAAAAAATAAATGAAATTATTGACAATAATCAGGATAAATTTAAATGCTATGTTGCTAATGATAATTCTATTGGCCAGGTTGTTGTAAGTGGAAACTTAAAAGATTTAAACAAATTTTCTGATGAGTTAAAAAATAATAAAATAAAAAATATTAAATTACCAGTAAGCGCACCTTTTCACTGTGAGTTAATGAAAAGTGCGGCTGAAAAAATGAGGGAAGAAATTAATAAAGTAGAATTTAAGCAACCAGAAATAAACATAATTTCGAATGTCACGGCTCAAAAAACAAAAGATCCAAAAGATATAAAGAGATTGTTAATTGAACAAATAGAAAAACCAGTAAGATGGAGAGAAATAGTCATAAATATGATAGATTCTAAAGTGGAAAAATTTATTGAAATTGGACCAGGAAAGGTTTTATCTGGACTTGTGAAAAGAATTGATAGTAATGTTAAATTAATTCAAATTAATGAATTAGAAGATTTAAATAACTTAATTTAAAAATGATAAATTTAAAAGACACAAATGTGATTTTAACAGGTGCGACAGGAGGAATAGGAAATTCAATTTTAGAAGAATTAGTTAAAGCCGAAGCCAATGTTTTAGCAACAGGAACAAATGAAGAAAAATTAGATAAAATAAAAAATGTCTATAAATCAGTTAAAGTTGAAAAGTTTGATATTTCAAAACATCACGAAATTGAAAGTTTTATAAATAATATAAGTGAAAAATTAGACAACAAAATTGATATATTAATTAATAATGCAGGGGTAACAAGCGATAATCTGTCAATTAGAATGAAAGAGGAAGAATGGAAAAAAGTTATAGATATAAATCTTACATCTACCTTTTTGTTAAGTAAAAATGTATTAAAAAAAATGTTAAAAAATAAAAAAGGAAAAATAATCAATATTACTTCTGTAGTAGGACATACTGGCAACATCGGGCAGGCAAATTATACAGCTTCAAAGGCTGGACTTGTGGCAATGTCTAAAAGTTTTGCTCTAGAATATGGAAAAAAAAATATAAATATAAATTGCGTGTCTCCAGGTTTTATAACAACTGAAATGACCAATAAAATAGATGAAAATTATAAAGAAACATTAAAATCAAGAGTCCCTATGGATAGATTTGGCGATCCAATAGATATTGCTAATACTGTTCTTTTTTTATGCTCAAAACTTTCAGATTATATTACTGGAGAGACTATTCATGTAAATGGCGGGATGTATTTTAGTTGACAAAATTTATAAAATATTTATTAACGGATTAACTTAAAGGAACAAAATGTCAGAAGATATTTCAAGTAAAGTAAAAAAAATTGTAGCAGATCACCTTGGCATCGATGAAGCTAAAGTAACTGAAGAATCAAGTTTTATAGACGATCTAGGAGCAGATAGTCTTGATACAGTAGAGCTAGTAATGGCTTTTGAAGAAGAGTTTGGTTCAGAAATTTCAGATAGTGATGCAGAAAAAATTCTTACCGTAGGTGATGCTGTAAAATTTATTGAAAATAAAGCAAACTAAATTTTATAAAAATCATGTCCGATAATCGTGAAGGGATAATAGTAATATTATCATCTCCTTCTGGTGCAGGAAAAACAACTTTAGTAAAAGAAATCTCAAAAAAAAATAAATTTTATATATCTGTTTCTCACACAACAAGAAAACCCCGAAACACTGAAATCAATGGCGTTGATTATTATTTTGTTAAAAAAGAAGAGTTCGAAGAATTAATTTCTAAAAATAAATTTTTAGAATATGCAAAAGTTTTTAATAATTATTATGGTTCATCCGAAGATAATGTTTATGAAAAATTAGATAAAGGAGAAAACGTAATTTTTGATATTGATTGGCAGGGAACTGAGCAAATTAAAAAAAAAAAATTAAAATATAAAATAATAACAATATTTATACTCCCTCCATCTAAGAAAGAGTTATATAATAGACTTTTAAACAGAGATCTTAATGATGAAAAAAATGCCATAAATCGAATGAAACAATTTGATAAAGATGTTGTTCATTGGAAAAATTATGACCTAGTAGTCATTAATGATAATTTTAATAAATGTTATGATAAAATTATTAATTACATAAATTCATATAATAAAAACAATTCAATAAGTCATAACAAAAATGAAATTAGCAATCATATTATTAATTTACTTAAGTAAATTTTCGTATTGAGAGCATATTTTGTAATATGTTTGATTAGAAAGATTTTGAGGTCTCTGTGTTAGATCTAAAGATAATTCATCAGCTACTTTTTCATAATTTTTAAATAAAAATTTTAAAGGTTTTTTTATCATTTTCCTTCTCTGGCTAAAAAAAATATTAGTTATATGTTCTAAATTTTTTACATTATTTATTTTATAGTATTTATTTTTTGGCTTAAAAACTAGCAATGTGCTTTTTATTTTAGGTATAGGAAAGAAACTATCTGGACTAATATCAGTTATTTTTTCTATTTCCATTTTCCATGAAGAGATTATCGATAATCTTCCATAATTTTTAGAGTTACATTTCGCTAATATTCTATCAGCGACTTCTTTTTGAAACATCAAGATAAACTTTTTGCAAAATTGATTAAGTTGATCAATTTTAATCCAAGAAGTTAATATTTGTGTTGAAATATTATAAGGCAAATTTCCAAATATAATTATTTTTTCCCCATAAAAAGCTTCTTGATTATACTTAAGAATATCATCATTAATTATATCAATATCATTATTAAATTTTTTTTTTAAAAGCATTGATAAATTTTTATCTTTTTCAACTACAATTATTTTATTTGGTTTTTTTTCTAAAATTTTTTCAGTTAAATTTCCTTTTCCTGGACCTACTTCAAGTATTACATCTCTCGAATTTATTTCACCTAAATTTGCAATCATACTGAGTATTTTGTCATCTATTAAAAAGTTTTGACCTAAACTTTTTTTTGGAAATAGCTTCATTTAATCTTATTAATAAAACTCATTGCACAAAAAATTGATGAAGGATCTGATATATTTTTTCCAATCATTTCGTTATTTGGGCCGTGATCAGGAGAAATTCTAATAAAAGGTAATCCTAAAGTAATATTAATTGCATTAAAATTATATAAAGTCTTTAAAGGAGTTAAAACTTGGTCATGATACATACCTAAAACAACATCATATTTATTAATATTTTTTTTTAAAAAAAAAGTGTCAGCTGGGAATGGTCCATTAACATACAAACTTTTTTTTTTAAAAAAATTAATAGCAGGAATTATTATATTTTTTTCTTCACTAAAATTATCTATAGTTTCACAATGAGGATTAAGTCCTAGTACTGCAATTTTTGGTTTTTTATTAAGAAAATTTTCATAAAAATTTTTTATTTGATTAATATTATTTATAATTTTTTCTTTAGTTATAGCTTTCGCCACATATTTTAGTGGAAGATGAGTCGTTAGAGGAGAAACAGATAATTTATTATTGTATATTAACATAACTTGATTTTTAGTTTTTGTTTTTTTGGCAATATATTCAGTAATGCCCAGGTATTTTTTGTTTAAGAAATATTTTTTAGATATAGGACCATTTATTAAAACAGTTTTTTTATTATTTTCTATTATATTAAAGGCTAATTCAAAGCAGTCAGAAATATATTTTTTTGAGCCAGAAGATATCTTAGAAAAAATTTTATTACTATTATAATTTATGTTTAAAATATTTATCTCATTTTTTTTGGCTTTATTTATATTTTTAATTAAATTTAGATTTAAATTAAACCGTAGTTTTTTCATTTGTTGTTCTAATAATTTTAAACTTCCAATTAAAATTATTTTTTTATTATTTTTTAAAAAGGAGTTTGAGTTAAAAAATTTAAATAGTATTTCAGAAAATGTACTTTGAGGCTCTCCTAATATAATTATAATTTTATTTATCTTCATAAATATTAGTATTTTTTTTTAATTTTTTATAATAAATCAAAGAAAATTGATTAAGTTGTCTATTTTTTTCGTAATTAATTTGCTGTTTAAGTTCCCTTTCCAAATTAAATTTTTCAACAATTTCTCTTTTATCATTCAACTTTAAAAACAAATATCCATTTGGTGTTTGTATTGGATTTGTAATCTCCCCAATGTTAATTGAAGATATTTTATTTTTTATTTTTATTGATAGTCTAGTGCTTTTTATCCAACCAATTTTTCCACCATATTTTGAAGTATCAGATTTGCTATATTTATTTGCAGCAGTTTCAAATCCAAATTGCTCAATATATTTGAATATTTCCTGTTCCTTTTGACTAATATTTTTTTCAACATTAATTGCAATTTCAGATAAATTATATTCATACTTTTTTTCTTTTGATTTGTAATAATTAATAATTTCTTTTTTAATTGAATTTTCATCTATTCTGGTCTTGTTATCGAATTTCATAAAAATTAGCTGATTCCACATAGCGTCAATTGTTATTTTTTCTTTTAAATTTTCAAATTTAATATTTTTCTTTCTTAAAAACTTAATAAATTCATCTTTTTTTTCAAAACCTAATTTTTTATAAAAATTTTTCATTATTTTATTTTTAGTTTCCTCACTTTGTATATTAAATGATTTACTTATTTCTTTTTTTTTAATTATTTCCTGAACCAAGGAACTTTTTGCAACTTCAAAAAATTCATTTTTTGAAAGCTCATTTAATTTTTCATTTAACAATAGAAGATATTTTTTTTCAGATTCAATATCTATATTTGTTATAATTTCACCATCAACTTTGCTAACAATAATTATTTCTTGAGATTTTGAAATATTAAAAACAGAAAATATAAATAAAACTATAAATAATTTTTTTAAAAACATTTATTGATTTATCAAAGAAGTTGAAGGTTTCAAGTCAACAAATGGAATAAATCTAATTGTAAATAATAGACTTTTATTTGGAACCAAACTTCCATCACTATAAAATTGCTTATTGAATTCTAAGGAAGCAATCAGACAGTCAGTCTCATAAGAATAAATAAGATTATAATACTCTGTAAAGTCATTTTTTAAATTTTTACTAGTTTTAAAAGTTAAACTATTTTCACTGTTGAAGTCATATTTTGTTGTATTGGAAATAATTTCATTATTACCTATATTACCATCTTCTGAAAGAAAATTAAAATTTGTCTTAAAGTTATTAAAATTTAGTGAGGTTGAAATTGAATCATAATTTGAACCTTTCAGATTGCTGTTGTATGAAAAATTATAATCAAAATTTAAAATTTTATTAGGATAATATGATAAATTTCCAACAATATCCGATCTTGTTCTGTTAAGTTTTGATTTAGTTGGTAAATTATTATTATTTTTATTACTAATAGAATTAGCAAGGTTCAAGGCAATAATTCTTTTATCTGAAATATTTCTTTTTTCATATTCTAAGCCTACTGCAATAGATTTTCCACCTTCAACAATTTCATTAGTTCCTATCCTGTTAAGTGAAAAGATATTATTATAATTCAATCTTACATCTTTATCTGATATGTTTTTTGTACCATTTGGGCTATATCTAAGTGCCATTATTGGTTTCAAAAAATTTTGAGAATAATTGTTAATTTTTTTTAGAGGAAGGCTTGTCTTATATAATATTGAACCAAAAATTTCATAATCTTCATTTTCAGTATAACTAGGTGAATTTTCTGTATACGAATTGAAATTCTTGATTATAATATCATAATTACTTAATAAGCCTGATTTAGAAATAAAGTTATTTGATTCAAATAAAAAATCATTAATTAGTAAGCTTTCATATTTATTTGTATCATAATTTTTTTGAAAACCACTTGAAACAAACTTAAAATTTCCATTATAATTTTCTGGAATAATTATATTTTTTGTGAATGTAAAGTTAGGTAGTATATATTGAAATCTATCACTATCTTTTTGAGATAAATCTTCATAAATTGTAAAGCTAGAGTCTAAATTTGTATGATCGTCAATTAACTTTTTAAATTCTAGCTGTGTCGTTAGCAAACTGTCATTTTCGATTAAAGAAGATGAACTAGAAAGGTTGTGAATTTTTAAATAGTCATCATTTGAAACATCTTGGAATTTAAAATTGAATTTTGTTTTAGGACTTAGATTTCCATCAATTTTAGTGAATAAATGAGTGTTAGTGTTTCTTCCATCATGATTAAAACTAAAATCAGATATTAAATTTGATTTCTCAAATGCTTGCCTATATTCAGATTGCAATATAAACTTATCATCAGCATATATTCTTGGATTGAAAGTCATATCTTTTTCTTCATTAATAACTTTAAAATATGGAATATTTACCCAACTTCCAAATTTATTTGAGCTTCCGTAAATAGGAGTTAAAAAACCAGATTTTCTATCTATCGTTGGGTCAGGATGGCTAAAAAATGGAAAGTAAAATATTTTTCTATCAAATAATTTAAGCCACGAATTTTTATACTCAAAAACCTTCTTTTTTTTGTCATGAACAAATTCTTCTGATTGCAATTCCCAACCAGGACATTTTTTATTTTCTGTGTTGCAAGTAGAAAATGCTACCTTGTAAATTTTTGTTTTATTTTTATCAGATGTAGCTCCTCTACCTTTTAAAATTGGATCATTATTTGGATTACCAAAGTAAGAGTCTTTAAAATTAACCTCTAACTCTTTTCCAGCTACTGCATTATTTTTTAAATCAATTTTTGATTTTTCAAAACTATATTCATTATTGTTTTTATCAATAATGTTAGTCTTGTCAGATGTTATTGTTTCATTAACTATATCAAAAACAAAGCTGTATTCTAAATTAAAAATATTTTCTTCAATATCTTTAATTATTGTTTCTTTATCAGTATAAATTTTTTGAGATTTTCGGTCATAAAAAAGATCACTAGAGTATATATAATATTTATTCTCAACTCTAATGAAGGTTGTACCAAAAGTTTGCATTAAATCAGTTATCTTATTGTAATTTGCTTTTTCTGCTTCAATGTAGATATTTTTTGAGTTATCAAAAAATTTAACATTATTGATTATTGTTAATTGACTTTTTTCTTTATTGTAAATTGATTTATCGCCTTCGATTACAATTTTTTTATCAGGAATGCTGGCTTTAACATTTAAAGCGCTTATAATATTTCCTTCATCTAAAACTTTAATTTTTGATGAATCAATTTTTATTTCATTAGTAAATGCACTTTTATGAATCAGGAAAACTATTACAAAAATATAAAATAAAATTTTAAAATTCATTTATTCTGACCATAACTAATGAACAAATTAACAAAAGAATTAAATGAGGCAACCAAATTGAGAGGCTAATGGGTAATGTTTCATTTGCTCCAAATATACTCGAAAAATAATTAAGATAGTAAACAATAACAGACACAAATACTCCCATAACCACAGTAAAAAATTTTGTTTTAATAAATTTAAATTTAATCATAATTAAAAATCCTAATACTGTCATTAGTAGAAAAAAGATAGGCATGCTGTATAGTTTATTTAAGTGCACCATTACATTTGTTGTTGAATATCCTATTTTCGAGTAATTTTCTGATAACTCATATAACTGATATAGATTTAAAGAATTAAGATTAGAAAATAAGTTGGCAATTATTTCTCCGTTAAAAGAAGAATTGTAGTCAAAATTCGAAAGCTTTTTTCTTTGACCTTTGTTATTAATAATTTTTACATTATTTAACTTCCATGTTTTTTTAGAAATATATGCTTTTTCAGCAATAATTGTATTTGCTACTTTAAAGCTGGAGTTTGTTTGCGTAATAGTCACATTTTCTATTAAATTTTCTTTAAATTTTTTGGCATGTATTATGTTAATAGTTTCAGCAATTTCTTCTTTAATCCAAAGACCAGATTCATTAACTACTGCAAGATATTCGTTTTCTTCTGAGAAAGTATTTTTTAAATTATAATAGTGACTTTTTAGGTTTGAGGTAAAAGTATAATAAAATACCAAAATTATTATACCAATTGAAAGAGATAATATCGATAATAACGATAATATACTAAAATAATTTATTCCATTATTTTTTAAAATTTCTATCTCATTTCTATCATTGAGGTATATGTAGAAAAATTTTGTAGTAATTAAAAAAATAAAAGGAAAAAGTTCAAAAAGAATAGACGGAGTATTTAATAATGCAAGCATTATAGGGTAATAAGTGTCAACATTGTAATCATCAAAAAATTTTAGCTCTTCAAAAAAATTTAGAATAAAACTAAGACTTAAAAAAATCATAGATACAATCATAAAATGATAAAAAAAGGTTTTAACCAAATAGAATTGATATCTTTTAATTATCATATTGTTTTAAATTTAGATTTTGTTTTTAAGATTAAAAAAAAGTAATAAATAATTACTAATATTAAAGGGGATGAAATTACAAATAGATCTAAATTAATAGATTGAGAAATAAATTTAAAACTAATTTGCGACATAATTACAATTAAAAACCCTATAAGAAAAATAATAAACTTATGATAATTTAATAATAAATTATTTTTTGGTTTTAAAATTAAACTTGAAGAAACAAGAGAGAGAATTAGTATATATAAAGGTCCAATAAATCTTTTGAATGTTTCATCAGCGATAGATTTAATTGTTCTATTTTTACATACATCAATTTTTTTATCATTATCATTTAGATAAAAGTTAGAAAGACATCTTAATAAACTTAAAGAATTTATTTCTTGTATTTTTTGATGTGTTACTGTTTTTGTGGTAAATTTTGATAAATCATATTCTGTTTCTTTGAAATTTATATTGTAAATATTTTTATTATTTATATTTGTAATTCCGCCATTAAATAACTTTATTTTATACTCTTCATTCAATTTTAAAATTTTTGCTTTTTCTGCAATAATAATTTTTGAATTTTCTTGAGAAATTTTTTCATTTATAAAAATTTTTTCTATATTTCCATTTTGATTATATTTTTCAATAAAGATTGTTAAACTTTTGAATACGTCAATAAATTTTTTTTCAGAAATTAAAACTGGCAAAAAGTCTATATTAGAATTTTTTAAAAAAGTTCTGCTTAAGTTTTGAGTATATGGGACTATCATTACACTCAGAATAAGTTGTATAATTACAAAAATTAAAGAAAATCTAAAAAGAAAATTTATAAAGCTTATTTTTTTTATTCCATTTGTCCAAAAAACTAATATTTCGTTATTTTCCTCGTATTTATTAATTATGTAAAAAGAAGAAATAAAAAAAATAAATATTAATATTCTACTAAATATTCTTGGTAAATTTAAAATAGTGTAGCTAAAGTAAACTTTTAGGCTATGACCATCTTCAGATACTATATCAAGAAAATTTACAGCCTGAATTACCCACACTATTAGAGTTATGCTCAGAGAGGCCACAATAAAAAAAGACAATATGTCCAAGGATAATTTTCTATAAATTAATTTATTCATTGAATTTTTTAATTTAATAAATATACAACATTATCTATTAAATATTTCAAAAAATATGAACTTAAAAGTAAATTTTATTAATAAACTATCAAATGCCAATGTGGTAAATCAGATAGTTTTCTTAAAAGACAAAAAAACTAAAAATAAAATTATCAATCCAATCCTTAAATCAATTTTAGATAATGAATTGTTTCAGGAGGAATCATTTGTCCAAAAGGAATATAAAAATAAAAATTATATTTTTATTAATAGTAAAAAATTATATTTATCCTCTGACTATGAGAAAATAGGGTCAAAACTTTTTGATTATTTAAAAAAAAATAAAATACAAAATTCTTGTATTGAATTAAATAAAATTGATATTTCATATTTGCATTTAGAAAAAGTTATCCATGGAGCTAAACTGAAATCTTATAACTTTGATATTTACAAGGCTAAACAAAAAAAAAACAAAAGTGTTATTTTAAATATAGTTGGAAAGCAAAATAACAAAACAAATATTTTAAGAAAAAAATTAGATGCTTTATTAGATGGAGTTTTTTTTACAAGAGATCTTGTTTCTGAACCAGGGAATATTTTACATCCTGATGAATATGCAAAAAGAATAGTTAAGTTAAAAAAATTAGGATTAAAAGTAACAGTTTATGATGATAAAAAATTAAAAAAATTAGGCTGCAATGCTTTACTAGGAGTCGGACAGGGAAGTATAAGAGGTTCATATCTAGTAACGATTGAATGGAAAGGCAGTAAGTCAAAATCAAAACCTTTAGCATTCGTTGGTAAAGGTGTTTGTTTTGATACAGGTGGAATTTCTTTAAAACCTGCAAAGTTCATGGAAGATATGACATATGATATGGCTGGATCAGCAGTTGTTGTAGGATTAATGAAAAATTTTGCCTTAAGAAAAGCAAAAATAAATGCTGTCGGAGTTGTTGGACTTGTAGAAAATATGCCAGGTAGCAATGCCCAAAGACCTGGAGATATTGTTAAGTCCTATAGTGGAAAAACAATAGAAGTTTTAAATACAGATGCAGAAGGAAGGTTAGTATTGGCTGATGCATTAACTTATACAGAAAAAAAATTTAAACCAAAAATAATTATAGATCTAGCTACATTAACAGGAGCTATTATTGTTTGTTTGGGATCTGAATATGCCGGGCTTTTTTCAAATAACGATAAACTTTCCAAACAGATTTTTGATGCAGGAGAACAAGTAGGAGAAAAAGTATGGAGATTACCGCTTCATAAAAACTATGATAAACTTTTAGAATCAAAGAATGCTGATGTACAAAATATAAATTATGTTGGAGGAGCAGGCTCAACAACCGCAGCTCAATTTCTGCAAAGGTTTATTATAAATAAAACACCATGGGCTCACCTTGATATAGCTGGAATGGCTTTTTCAAAGTATGCAGGTGCATTAAACTCCGGTGGAGCCACTGGTTATGGTGTAAGATTATTAAATAAATTTGTAGAGGAAAATTATGAGTAATATTGAACAAACTTTATCTATTATAAAGCCAGATGCAGTAGAACGAAACTTGCAAGACGAAATTAAAAACGAATTTATAAAAAATAAATTTTCAATTATTAAAGAAAAAAAAATCCATATTTCAAAAAATGAAGCTGAGCAATTTTATAAAGTTCATCAGACAAAACCATTTTATAATGATTTATGTAATTATTTGTCGTCTGGTCCAATTATAGTAATGGTACTTGAAAGAGAAAATGCAGTGCTAGAAAATCGGAAATTAATGGGAGCAACTAACCCAGCAGAAGCAAACGAAGGCACTTTAAGGAAAAAATATGGAATATCAATTGATAAGAATTCTGTTCATGGATCTGATAGCGTAGAAAATGCTAAATTAGAAATTAATTTTTTTTTCAAAGACTAATTAACAGTTTTTCTATAGCCTTTGGGTAAAGCTTATGTTCTGCTTTTAAAACTTTTTTTTCTAAGCTTTTTTCATTATCGTATTTTAAAATTTTAACTTTTTTTTGTAAGATTATCTTCCCAGAGTCTAATTTTGAAGAAACAATATGAACTGTTGGACCAGAGAATTTTTCTTTATTTTTAATGACTCTTTTATGAGTATTTAAACCTTTGTACTTTGGCAATAATGATGGATGAATATTAAGAATTGGTTTTTTAAATTTTTTTATAAAATCTGCAGTAAGAATTTTCATGAAACCAGCCAAGCAAATTAAATTAATTTTATTATTGATTAATTTCTTTAATAAATTTTTCTCAGATAAATTTTTATTTTTAAAATTTGTTACATAAGTTTTTATTTTTGATTTTTTTGCATAGATTAGACCTTTCGCAGATGAATTATTAGAGATAATTAATTTAATTAAAATTTTAGAATTTTTTTTATTATTATATTTAATTAATGATTTTAGATTGCTCCCTCTTCCAGATATAAATACAGCTGTATTTATTTTATTACCACTTGATTGTTCCATTAAACTTTACCTTTTTAGTGTCTTTAGAAATTTTTCCTATAACATAAGGTTGAAATTTTTTTGAAAAATATTTTTTAATATTTTTGATATTTTTTTTATTTATAATTAAACAAAATCCAACTCCACAATTAAATGTTTTTAACATTTCTTTTTCTTCTATACCCGATTTTTTTAACCATTTAAAAATATTTAATGTATTTATTTTATTTAAATTTATTTCAGCACAAAGATTATTTGGAATAATTCTTTTAATATTATCTTCTAAACCACCGCCTGTAATATGCGCACAACCATTTAAAAGATTTTTATCAACTAAACTTAGAATTTCTTTAACATATATTTTTGTAGGTTTTATTAATTCTTTTTTTAAAAATTTATTTTTGTTTATATTTATTTTTTTTCTTTTTATTAATTCTCTAACTAAAGAATATCCATTTGAATGTATACCACTTGAAGGTACTGCTAAAACTATATTATCTTTTTTTATTTTTCCTTTAAGAATTTTGTGCTTTTCAACTAATCCAACAGAGAAACCCGCAATATCAAATTTTCCAGCTGAGTAGGTACCTGGCATCTCTGCCGTTTCTCCTCCAACAAGCGTACAATTTGAAATTTTGCAACCTTTTGTTATTCCACTGATTATACTTTTAAGTTTTTTTAAGTTAATCTTATTTGTTGATATGTAATCTAAAAATAAATATGGTTTAGCACCTTGGACTATTAAATCATTAACACACATAGCAACTAGATCTATTCCAATGGTGTTAAATTTTTTTATTTCATTAGCAATCTCAATTTTAGTTCCAACACCATCTGTACTTGTAACTATATGAGGATTTTTTAGATATTTAGGTATATGTGTGATTGCACCAAAACCTCCTATATTCTTAAAATCACCACTTTTATTTGTTTTTCTTGAAATAATTGATATGTGTTTTACAAATTGGTCAGCTTTCTTAATGTTAACCCCACTTTTTGCATATGTTAACTTTCCAAAACTCATATTAAATATTTATGTTATTTATTAAAAAAAATTATTATTTTTATTTATACATTTTTTTTTTAATATTAACCTTTTTTTTTAATGAGTTTTCCACAAACAAAGCTTTTAGTAAAAATTATATTGTTTCTGATATCAAAGTAGAAAAAGTTTATGATCTTAACTTTGAAAAATCAGATGTTATAGATAAAGCATTTGATAAAGCCTTTGAAATTTTAATGTATAAAATTATAGAAAATAAAGATAAATTAAAAATAAAACAAATTCCCTTAAGTGATAAAAAAAGTTTAATTGAAAATTTTTCAATAAATAACGAGAGATTTTTAGATGAAAAATATATAGGACAATTCAATGTACAATTTAATAAAAGAAAAATTCTTAATTATTTAAATAATAAAAATATAATACCTTCCTCACCAAATGAAATTAATGTTTTTATGTTACCAGTATTGATCGACACAGATTCAAATGAGTTTTTTTATTTAAACCAGAATATTTTTTATAATAATTGGAATTCTAATAAAAAAAAATACCATTTAATAAATTATATTTTACCTAATGAAGATATTGAAGACTATAATATAATAAAAAAACATATAAATATAATTGAAAATTATAATTTTGAAGAAATAACAAGAAAATATAATTTACAAAATGAAATAATTTTGATCATAATTAAAACAAACTCATTGCTAAGAGTATTTTCAAAAATAAAATTTGGTAATAAAAATTTACTTTCAAACGATATTTTTAATTTAAATGACATTAAGGATAAAAAAAAAATTAACGAAATTATACTTAACATAAAGGATAATCTTGAAGACAAATGGAAATTAGTAAATAAAGTTAATACATCTATAAAACTACCTATAAGACTATCTATTGAATCTGGAAATACCGAATTTTCAGAGAAATTAGAAAATAAACTCTCTTCAATTGATCTTATTTCGAATTATAAAATAGAAATATTTAATAATAAAGAAATCATTTATAAAATTATTTTTAATGGTAATCCAAATAAATTGATAGATATTATGTCTTTAAATGGTTTTAAAATAGATACATCTAAAAAAGTTTGGAGGCTTAATTGAGAGAACTTAATCAATTATTATTAGACTTTGATATTAAAAGATCTTTTAATGATCATGATTATTATGTTTCTGAAAGTAATTATTTAGCATTTAAACTTATTGATAAATGGCCAAAATGGGAAAAGAAAATTGTCAACATAAGCGGAGAAAAATTTTCTGGAAAAACTCATCTTGCTAATATCTTTAAATTGAAAAGTTCAGCATTATTTTTAAATGAAAAAGAAATAAATAATGATGTATTCAAGAAAATTAAATTATATGAGAGTATTATAATTGATGGATTTGCTAATAAAATTGATGAAAAGCTAATTTACTCTATTTTTAACTTAGTGGACCAAGATAGTAAATATTTGCTAATTAATTCTGAAGTTCCATTAGGCGAGATCAAATTTAAGCTTCCAGATTTAGTATCAAGGTCTAAAAACCTCCTACATTCAAAGATTAATCAACCAAATGATGAGTTAATTTATGCTATAATTTTAAAGAATTTTTCTGATCGTCAAATTAAATTAGAAAAAAAAATAATTGAATTTATAATTAACAGAATAGATAGATCCTATAGTAAAATATATGAATTTATATATAAAGTTGATGAGCTTAGTTTAAAAAAGAAAAAGCCAATAAATTTTAAAACAATTAAAGAGATTTTGTAAAATTGACAAGATATAGAACACATTATTGTAATGAGCTAAATTTAACTCATAAAGGAGATCGGATAATTTTATCTGGTTGGATAAATAAAAAAAGGGACCACGGAAATTTATTATTTTTAGATTTAAGGGACAATTATGGATTAACACAGTGTGTTATTGATAAAAGTAATTCTATTTTCAATGACATCGAAAAATTATCATTGGAAACTGTTATTAAAATTGAGGGAAAAGTTGTTGAGAGAACAAAAGAAACAATTAATCTTAATATATCAACTGGTCAGATTGAAGTTTCAATAAATAATTTTGAAATATTGGGAACTACGAAAGAATTACCTATGCCAGTATTTTCTGATCAAGAGTATGCAGAAGAAATTAGACTTAAATATAGATTTTTAGATTTACGAAGAAAAAAAATTCATCAAAATATAATTTTAAGATCAAAAATAATATCATTTATAAGAACAGAAATGCAAAAATTAGGTTTTTTAGAGTTTCAAACTCCAATACTAACTTCTTCTAGTCCAGAGGGAGCAAGAGACTTTTTGGTTCCAAGTAGATTAAACCCAGGAAAATTTTATGCTTTACCTCAAGCACCACAACAATTTAAACAACTAATTATGGTTTCTGGATTTGACAAGTATTTTCAAATTGCACCATGTTTCAGGGATGAAGATGCAAGGGCTGACAGAAGTCCCGGTGAATTTTATCAATTAGATGTAGAAATGTCTTTTGTAGAACAAGATGATATTTTTGAGGTATTTGAGAAATTATTTGTAAAAGTTTTTTCAAATTTCTCTAATAAAAAAATTCTACAAAATAAATTTCCTAGAATTACTTATTTTGACTCAATGTTAAAATATGGGACTGACAAACCAGATTTAAGGAACCCTTTAACTATATCCGATATAACCTATATTTTTCAAAGAGATGATGTCAAATTTGATATATTCAAAAAACTTGTCAAATCAGGATCTTTAGTTAGATGCTTAATAACAAAAAATACAAAAGATAAACCTAGAAGTTTTTTTGATGGAATTGATAATTGGGCAAAAGAACAAGGTTCATCTGGACTAGCATATTTTACAATCGAAAAAAATGACAAATTAATAGGCAAAGGACCGGTAGGAAAGTTTTTTTCTGAAGAATCAATAATTGAAATAATGAAAACAACTAAGGCTGAGGTGGGAGACACAGTATTTTTATCTTGTGGAAAAAAAAATGATATAGAAAAAATATTAAATCTAGCAAGAACTAAATTAGGTGAAGAATTAGAATTAATCGATGAAAATTGCTTTTCTTTTTGTTGGATAGTGGATTATCCAATTTTTGAAAAAGACGAAGTGACAAAAAAAATAAAATTTAGCCACAATCCTTTTTCAATGCCGCAGGGAGATATTAAAAATCTTGATTTTTCTGATCCTTTATCTTTAAAGGCTTATCAATACGATATTGTATGTAACGGTATAGAGCTTTCATCAGGAGCAATAAGAAACCATATTCCTGAATTAATGTACAAATTATTTGAAATTGCAGGTTATTCAAAATTAAATGTTGATGAAAAATTTAGTGGCATGATAAATGCTTTAAGTTATGGGGCACCACCCCATGGAGGTTTGGCCCCTGGTATCGATAGAATAGTGATGCTTCTAGCTAATGAGAAAAATATTAGAGAAGTTACAATGTTTCCAATGAATCAAAATGCACAAGATTTAATGATGAATGCTCCTTCAAATGTTGATGACGAGCAGTTAAAAGAGTTAAGTCTATCGGTTAAGAAAAACAATTAGTTATTTTTTTCCTTTAAGATTTATCCTAATGTCCGTAAGATCAACAAGTTTCTTTTTATAGTCACTTCTGACAAATCCTTTACTTGTTATATCCTTCACTAATTTTAAAAACTGATTTTGGTTTTCTAAATTTTCATGAGTATTATTTTCTTCAAGTTTTTCTATACCTCCTATTGAAGGTGTATGAGCTAAATCCTCTCTATTAAGATAAGAAATAGCAAGCTCTCGAAAAATATAATCTAGTATAGATGTGGCACTTAAAATTCTATCGTTACCAAAAACTTTTCCCGATGGTTCAAATTTTGTATCAACATAGGCATTTACAAATTCATCAAGAGGTACTCCATACTGCAAGCCTAATGATATAGCTATTGCAAAATTGTTCATTAAAGCTTTTACTAATTCACCTTCTTTGCTTGTATCAATAAATATTTCACCTATTTTTCCATCTTCATATTCTCCAGTGTGTAAATATACTTTGTGATTACCTATAGATGCTTTTTGAATATAGCCTTTTCTTCGATCTGGCATACTAAATCTTTTTCCCAAACTTTCTTTTACATTCCCTAAAATATTTTCATTTATTTTTAATTTATTATTTTTTGAAATATCTAAATTTGGAGTTTGTTTTTCATTTTCAGTAATATTAATTTTTGCATCATCTATTTTTTCAAGATTTTTTGTTTTTCTAGAATCAAGCTTCATATCTAAGATTTCTAATTTACCATTTTCTTGTTTTTCTAAATTGTTAAGAGTATTTTCACTTATATCATCTAGATAATGGCTTACTTTAATGCTGCAGGTGTAATAGGTTTCAACTAAATATTTTGACATAATTTTTATTTTAATAATTTGAATGTATAATAAATTATGTATATACAAATTTTAAATTTAGTCTAATTTAATTTATACAATTTAAAATTGAAATAAAAAATTATTTTTATGTTGACAATGTTTAAAGAAATATTCACTTGGTGGAATCATCAGACTTTAGGAACAAGACTTCATACATTTTTTATGGAAAATATATTGGTAAAGATGAAATAGGAAATAAATATTATCAAAGTAAATCTGGAAAAAGATGGGTTATTTATAATGGAGAAATTGAAGCCTCCAAGATTCCAGAAGAGTGGTATTCATGGATGCATTATATTAGCAATAAAATAGAAAATTCTCGAGATTTAAAAAAATATAAATGGCAAAAGGAGCATTTACCAAATCAAACGGGAACTAAAAATTCGTACCATCCAAAAAAAAATAAAAATGTTCTTAAAAAAAAATATAACTCTTGGCAAAGCTAATTTTTTTATTTTTATAATTCTTATTGGCCAATTATTGTGCATTAATACTTTTTCAGAAAATATGAATACAAGCGAAAAATTTGCCGAACTAAATATTTTAGATAAGGTAAGCTCAAAAACTTCGAATATTAAAGTTAAAATTGGAGAAGATTTAACTTTTCAAAATTTATTAATCAATGTATTAAAATGTCAAAATTCAAAATTTGATGATGATCCCGAGGTAACTGCATATATGCGGGTAACAGATTTGAAATCAACAAATAATGATAAGGTATATATTTTTAATGGTTGGACATTTGCCTCTAGTCCATCTATTAGACCATTTGATCATCCAGTTTATGATATATGGCTTAAAAAATGCTATAGTTAAATAATTTTTTCGTTATCTAACCAGCCTACGTTAAAATCAGAAGAAATAAACTTTTTGTGATCAAGAAGTTTTTTATGTAAATCAATTGTAGTTTTGATTCCCTCAATTACAAATTCATCTAATGATCTTTGCATTCTTTGAATTGCCTCTTGTCTATTTCTGCCATGGCATATTAATTTGCAAACCATACTATCGTAATAGGGAGTTACTTTATAACCTTGATAAATTGATCCATCTACTCTAGTTCTAAATCCAGATGGTTGATGACACATACCAATGATACCAGGAGAAGGTTGAAAATTTTTACTTGCATCTTCAGCATTTATTCTACACTCTATTGCATGACCTCTTGGTTTTACATCTTCTTGTTTTAAAGCAGTTTCTCCCGTGTATGCTATCCAAATTTGTTCTTTTATAATATCTATTCCTGTGACCATTTCTGTAACTGGATGTTCAACTTGAACTCTTGTATTCATTTCTAAAAAGTAAAACTTGTTATTCTCGTATATAAATTCTACTGTTCCAGCGCCTTCATAACCAATTTGACTGACCATTTTTACTGTTTTTTCAAATAAATCATTTCTTAATTCATTTTTTAAAATAGGGCTTGGGGTTTCTTCAATAAGTTTTTGATGCCTTCTTTGAACTGAGCAATCTCTCTCATGTAAATGAACTGTTCTATTTTTACCAGATAAAATTTGTACTTCTATATGCCTTGGATTTTGAAAAAATTTTTCTATATATACTTCATCGTTGCCAAAAAATTTTTTTGCTTCTAATTTTGCAGTTAAAAATAAATTCTCAAATTCTTCTTGTTTAGTTACTATTTTCATTCCTTTTCCACCACCACCACCGGCTGCTTTTATAAGGACTGGAAATCCAATACTTTTACAAATTTCTTTAGCTTGATTTATATCTGAAACTCCACCTTCAGAACCTTCTATTACTGGTAAACCATATTGTTTAGCAATTTTTTTTGCTTGTATTTTATCACCCATCATTTTAATTAATTTTGATGATGGTCCAATAAATTTAATTTTATAATCTTCTAAGATTTTTGCAAATTCAGCATTTTCAGATAAAAAACCATATCCAGGATGAACTGCGTCAGCATTAGTTAATTCAATCGCAGACATTATTGATGGAATATTTAAATAACTATTAGCTGGTTGATGCGTTCCTACACAAACACTTTCATCGGCTAATCTGACGTGCATGCTGTTTTTATCTACATCAGAATGAATTGCAACAGTCGGTATTCCCCATTCTTTACAAGCTCTTATTATTCTTACTGCAATTTCTCCTCTATTAGCGATAAGAATTTTTTTGAACATTACTCAAGTATTATAAGTTTTTGACCAAACTCTACTGGTTGACCATCTTCAACAGAGATTTCTTTAACAATCCCGTCAGATGTTGAGGGAACGTGGTTCATAGTTTTCATTGCCTCAACAATCATTATAGTATCTCCTTTTTTGATTTTTTTTCCTATCTCTATAAATTGTTTTCCACCTGGCTCTGGTGCTAGATATGCGGTTCCAACAATTGGACTTTTAATAATTGTTCCAGATATTTCAATCTCTTTTTCAACTGACTCTTCTTTGCTATCTATTTCAATTCCTTTTAATGATTTTTTTAAATCTTCTAAAGCTTGAACTAGTCTTAAAATTATTTTTTTATCAATTTCCATTTTCTAACAACTTTTGCATTGAATTTATGGCTAAAATATAACCATCAACACCAAGTCCAAAAATACCACCAGTCGCAACATCACTTATTAATGATTTTTGTCTAAAATCTTCTCTTTTAAATATATTCGATATATGAAGTTCTATAATTGGTTTTTTAAAAATATTTAAGGAATCTCTAATTGCAACTGAGGTGTGAGTGTATCCTCCAGCATTAATAATTATTCCATCTTTAGAATTCCTTGAATCTTGTATCATGTTTACAATCTCTCCTTCAACATTAGATTGTTTAATTTCTAAGTCTATTTTTAATTCTTTAGCTCTATTTAAACAAATTTCTTCTAAAAATTTATAATCTTTTTTTCCATATTGTGATTGTTCTCTTTCACCTAATAGATTAAGATTTGGACCATTGATAATTAGTATTTTGCTCACAAAAACCTTATATTATATGAGAAAAAAAAATAAAATAAAAATTATAGTCAACGGCAAACAAATGACTGTAAATCCAAAGTATTCATTAAAAAATTTAATCGAAAAGTTAAAATTACCGATTAAAAAGATAGCTATCGAGCTAAATAGACAGATTGTAGATAGAAAAAGAATAAGTAAAATTATTTTAAAATCAGGCGATAAGATTGAAATTGTTAATTTTATTGGTGGCGGTTAATGAAAAAGAAAGATCTATTTATAATTGGAAAAAAAACATTTTCTTCCAGGTTAATTGTTGGAACTGGAAAATATAAGAATATGTTAGAGTGCGCAAAAGCAATAAAAATATCTGGCGCAGATATAGTAACTGTAGCGGTTAGACGAGTAAATATTTCTGATAAATCAAAACCACTACTGATGGATTACATCGATCCAAAAAAAATTACTTATTTACCTAATACAGCTGGCTGTTTTACTTCCGATGAAGCTTTGAGAACCTTAAGACTAGCAAGAGAAATTGGAGGATGGGAACTTGTTAAGTTAGAAGTTTTAGGAGATAAAAAAACTTTATTTCCTGACGCAATTGAAACTTTAAAGTCTACTGAAATTTTAACTAAAGAGGGGTTTAAAGTTATGGTATATTGTAATGATGATCCTCTTATGGCAAAGAGATTAGAAAATGTAGGAGCTTGTGCAATAATGCCTTTAGCTGCCCCAATTGGATCAGGATTAGGAATTCAAAATAAAATAAATTTAAAAATAATCAGACATCAAACTAAATTGCCTTTAATCGTTGACGCAGGAATAGGCCAAGCTTCAGATGCTGCATTAGCTATGGAACTAGGGTGTGATGGAGTGCTAGTAAATACAGCAATTGCAAAAGCAAGGAAACCCTTTGAAATGGCTGAAGCAATGAAATTCGCAGTTATTGCAGGAAGAAAATCTTTTATTTCTGGAAGAATTAAACCAAATTTATTTGGATCTGCTTCAACTAGTAATAAAGGTTTAATTTAGTTTTTTTTTTCAATAAATTTTTTTTTAAATTTTTTTTTTCTAAAAATTTTTTTTCTAGGATTTTGATTTACTTTTTGAATTTTATTTTCAATTATAATTTTATTTAAATTTTCTAGGTTTTCTACTTTTTCTATTATTTTTTTTGATTTTGACTTATATTCGATTAAATATTCAGATAAATTTAATTTATCGTTAGAATTTATATTAATTTTTACTTTATTTTTTTTTTCAAAATAAATTACATCCTCTTTAAAGTGTTCATCAATAAAAATTATAATTTTACTATTTAATTGGAGTTCAATAATTTTAGCATTATTTTCTATTGTTTTTATTTCAATCATTTTTAATATTTTTAAAGCAAAAGACTCATTAGTTAATTTTATTGACCATTTTACGTTACTTTCTCTTAATCTTTGTCTTGACATTTCAAGTAAACCAAAATTGCTAATTCTACCAATTTGTATTCTTGCTCTATCATTTCTACAACATTCTTTAATTTTTCTTTCTATTTGCTTTCTATTTCCAAAATTCAACATATCTATAAAATCGATAATAATTAAACCTGAAAGATCTCTAATTTTGATTTGTCTAGCTATTTCTTCAGCAGCTTCTAAATTTGTATCCAAAGCTGTACTTTCTACATTTTTTTGTTTTATAGATTTTCCCGAGTTAACATCTATAGAAACCAGAGCTTCGGTAGGATTTATAACTAAATATCCACCTGAATTAAGTTTTACTTCAGATTTAAATATTTCAAAAAGTTTTTTTTCAATATTTTCTTTAAAAAATAATGGTATTTTTTCTCTATATTTTTTTACTTTTTTTAATTGTTTGGGCATCATCAATTTCATATAATTCTTTGTCTTTTGATATCCTTCGTTGCCTTCAACAATTATATTTTGAGTTTCGTCATCATACATATCTCTTATACTTCTTTTAATTATATCGCTTTCTTGGTGAATCAATGTTGGTGCAATTGAACCCATTGCTTTATCTTTTATTAAATTCCAAACTGAAATTAAATTATTTAAATCATTGTTAATTTCATTTTTAGTTTTATTTAATCCTGCGGTTCTTACGATAATTCCCATCTCCTTTGGGATTTCTATCTCGTTTAAGATAGTTCTTATTTTTTTTCTTTCCCCAGGATTAAAAATTTTTCTAGATATACCCCCACCTTTTGCTGTATTGGGCATTAAGACAATATATTTACCAGCAATTGATATGAATGTGCTTAATGCAGCTCCTTTGAAGCCCCTTTCATCTTTCAGAACTTGTATTAAAATAACCTGGTTAGGCTTAATTACTTCTTGAATTTTATATTTTTTTGTTGGAAATTTTTTTTTTTTAGTTTCTTCACTTTCCTCAACTTCATCTTCTTTTTCAACTGGGTCATTGATTTTGATTGTTTTTTCTCCATCCAAAATTTTATTTTCTATATTTTCACCTTCTTTTGAAAGTTCCTCTCTTACTTTTTCTTCTTCTTTTTTTATTTTTTCTAAATCACTTTGAGGAATTTGATAATAATCAGACTGTATATCGTTAAAAGATAAAAACCCATGCCTTTCTCTTCCAAAATCAATAAATGCAGCTTGTAAAGAAGGTTCTATTCTGCTGACTTTTCCTAAGTAAATATTATTTTTAATTAAAGTATTATTTACACTCTCATATTCATAATCTTCGATATGATTATTATTTTTAAGAACAACTCTAACTGCACCTGGATGCGATGCATCAATGTATAAATTTTTTGACATAATTTTTGATATATTTTCATAGTTTTTTTAAATTCGGTGCCATAACAATAACAAATTCATTATATAAATAATAGTAAAATGATCTTAATAATAAAAAAAATATCAATTTTTTTTTCACTAATATTGGTAGTTTTTTTATTATCTATTATTTCAATATTGTGGATTTATTCAAATAAATTACCAGATTATAAATATCTAAAAAGTTATAAACCACCTGTCTCTAGCAAGCTATATTCAGGAGATGGAATTTTGGTAAGTGATTTTTCTACAGAAAAGCGAATATTCGTTCCCTTTGATTCTATACCTAATGTAGTAATAAATGCTTTTTTATCAGCAGAGGATAAAAATTTTTTCAAACATCCTGGTGTAGATGCAAAAGGAATAATAAGAGCATTTAAAAACAACTTATTTAATCTTCTAAATTCAAAAAGATTAGAAGGAGCTTCTACTATTACCCAACAGGTTGCAAAAAATTTTTTATTAAATAATGAAGTAAGTATCGATAGAAAAATTAAAGAAGCAATACTTGCGTTTAGAATTGAAAGAGCCTTATCAAAAGAAAGAATATTAGAACTATATTTAAATCAAATTTATTTAGGAGAAGGAAGTTATGGAATAGCATCTGCGAGTCTAAGATATTTTGATAAATCAATTAATGATTTAAATTATTCAGAAGCAGCACTTTTAGCAGCTTTACCTAAAGCTCCAAGCAAATATAATCCTTATAAAAATATTAAATTAGCAAAATTTAGAAGAAATCTTGTTGTTAATAATCTTTTAGAAAACTCATATATAGATAAAGATTATCATGATATGATAGTAAATTCTGAAATCAAATTAAGAAAAAGAAAAAGAATATATTTAGAAGATTCAAGATATTTTGTTGAAGAGGTTAGAAAAGAAGTAATTAATAATTATGGTTTTGAAAAAGTCTATAAACAAGGCTTTAATATTAAAACTCCAATAGATTTAAATTTACAAAATGTAGCCACAAAAGCTCTTAGAGAAGGATTGGAAAATTATGATAAAAGAAGAGGATGGAGAGGTCCTTTATTAAATAAAAAAAAAGATAAAAATTGGATAGCAGGATTAAGTAAATACAATCTGGAAAAATCCTTAGAGTGGGAATTAGCAATCATAAAAAGAATTGATAAGTTTGAAGCTATCGTTGTAACAAAAGAAAATAAAACTGGCATCATTGAGCATGAGGATATTAATTGGACAAGAAAAAATTTAAATCAAATATTTAAAATTGGTGACATAGTTTATGTAAAAAAAAAAAGTGAAGGCAATTACAGTTTAAAACAGATTCCTTTAGCAAATGGTGCAATTGTTGTAATGGACCCTTTTAGTGGAAGAGTTTTGGCAATGTCAGGAGGATTTAGTTTCAAAAAAAGTGAATTTAATAGAAGTACTCAAGCTTTGAGACAGCCAGGATCGGCTTTTAAACCGTTTATATATGCTTTAGCTTTAGAAAATGAATTTACACCTTCTTCTTTGATTTTGGACGCACCAATAGTTCTTGATCAAGGAACAGATCTTAAAATGTGGAAACCAGAAAATTACGGTAAAAAATTTTATGGACCTTCAACTTTAAGAACAGGTGTTGAAAAATCTAGAAATTTAATGACTGTTAGGGTAGCACAAGAACTTGGAATTAATAAAATAACTGAATTTTCTAAAAAATTAAAAATTTATGAAAATCCAAAAGAGCTTATGTCTATTTCACTTGGTTCAGAAGAAACAACATTGCTCAAAATCACTACAGCATATTGTTCTTTTGTAAATGGAGGAAAACTAGTAGAGCCTATATTGGTTGATAGAATTCAAAATAGTGAGGGAAACACTATATTTAATAACAAAAATAGAATTTGTGATAAATGTGATCAAATCTCATTTGATGGAAATAAAATTCCAAGAATAAAAAACAACTATAAGCAAATTTTTTCTTCACAAACTGCTTATCAAATGGTTTCTATACTAGAGGGTGTAATTAAAAGAGGAACAGGAAAAGCACTAAGAGATTTAAATTTACAAATTGCAGGAAAAACTGGCACAACAAATAAAAATACTGATGCTTGGTTTGTAGGATTTACTTCTAATTTAGTAGTTGGCGTTTATGTGGGGCATGATAATCCAAAAAGCTTAGGAAAAACTGAAACTGGTTCTAGAGCAGCAATGCCAATATTTAAAGAATTTATGAAAAATGCTGTTAATAATTATGAAGCTAGACCATTTAAGGTTGCAAAAGGTATAAAAATGATGGTGGTAGATTCAAAAACAGGAAAAAAAGCAAATTTTGGATCAGAAAAGACAATAATAGAATCTTTCAAAGAAGAAAAAATTGAAAATATATCAAATATTGGTATTTATAACTCAGACTATAAAATTTCAAAAAATAATATTTTAAAGTTTTATTAATGGAATCATACATAGAAAATTATAGATCAGAGATAAGTATTATTAATCAAAGAATTAAGGAGTTTCTTTGAAAAGCACAATATTGAAAAAAAACTTGAAACATTAGAAAAAACAATAAATTCAAAAAATTTTTGGAATAACAGAGACGAAGCAGAAAGAATTTTAAAAGAGAAAAAAAACTATAATAATTTAGTCAAATCATACAACTACTTTAAAAAAGAAATAAAAGATTTATATGACATATTCCTCTTAGCAAAAGAAGAAACTGACAATCAAGTTGTAGAAGAAATATTAAATAAATTTAAAAATTTAAAAATTGAAGTTAAAAAATTAGAAATCAAATGTTTTTTGTCAAATAAGAACGATATATTGGATAGTTATTTAGAATTTCATGCTGGTGCTGGTGGTACAGAGAGTCAAGATTGGGCAGAAATGCTCAGAAAAATGTATATGAAATGGGCTTCCAATAAAGGATATAAAGTAGAACTAATCAGCGAACATCGAGGAGAAGAAGCTGGGATTAAATCTTCAGTAATCAAAATTTCAGGAGATTATATATATGGATTTTTAAAATTTGAGTCTGGAATTCATAGATTGGTAAGAATTTCACCATTCGACTCTGGTGCAAGAAGACATACAAGTTTTGCAAGTGTATGGATTTATCCAGTTGTAGATGAAAGTATTGATATAGAAATAAACGATAAAGATTTGAGAATTGATACATATAGATCTAGCGGGGCTGGTGGTCAGCATGTAAATACAACAGACAGTGCAGTTAGAATAACGCATATTCCAACTAAA
>CACHFK010000006.1 GCA_902579085.1 uncultured Pelagibacteraceae bacterium
TATACCTCCGCTTCCACTAGGCATTTTTAGTGATGTATCTGTAACATCTATTGCTTTTTCACCAAATATTGATCTTAATAATTTCTCTTCGGGTCCTGAAGCGCTATCTCCTTTAGGTGTAACTTTACCTACCAAAATATCTCCAGGTTTAACTTCTGCTCCTATATAAACAATTCCTGACTCATCAAGATTTTTAAGTGCTTCTTCATTTACATTTGGTATGTCTCTTGTTATATCTTCTTCTCCTAATTTTGTATCTCTTGCCATAATTTCATATTCTTCAATATGAACAGAGGTAAATACATCATCAGTTACACATCTTTCTGAAATTAAAATTGAGTCTTCGAAGTTGTAACCTTGCCAAGGCATAAATGCTACGGTTACATTTTTTTCCTAAAGCTAATTCTCCAATTTTTGTTGATGGTCCATCAGCTATAATATCTCCAGAATTTACTTTGTCTCCTACTCTAACTAATGGTTTTTGATTAATACAAGTATTTTGGTTTGATCTTTTAAATTTTTGTAAATTGTAAATATCTACACCAGATTGAGAATAATCTTTTTCGTTAGATGCTTTAATTACTATTCTTTTTCCATCAATTTTATCAACGATTCCATTTCTTTTAGCGACTATAGTAACTCCAGAGTCTAAGGCTACATCGCTCTCAATACCTGTTCCAACAAGTGGTGCTTCAGGTTTAAGCAATGGAACCGCTTGCCTCATCATATTAGATCCCATAAGAGCTCTGTTTGCATCATCATTTTCTAAAAAAGGTATTAAAGATGCTGCTACAGAAACAAGTTGTTTTGGTGAAACGTCTATGTAATCAATATTATCAGGTTTAGACAATATGAAATTTAAATTTTGTCTACATGAAACAAGTTGTTCTTTAAACTTTCCATTACTATCTAATAGCGAATTAGCTTGTGCTATTGTAAATTTTGTCTCTTCCATTGCTGAAAGATATTCAATATTGTCTTGCACTACTCCATTTTCAACTTTCTTATATGGACTTTCTATAAACCCATATTTATTTATTTTTGAATAAGTTGATAAACTATTTATTAAACCAATATTAGGACCCTCTGGAGTTTCTATTGGGCATATTCTTCCATAATGAGTTGGGTGAACATCTCTGACTTCAAAACCTGCTCGCTCTCTAGTCAAACCACCAGGTCCCAAAGCTGAAACTCTTCTTTTGTGAGTAATTTCTGATAATGGATTGGTTTGATCCATAAATTGTGACAGTTGTGATGTAGCGAAGAAATCCTTAAGTGAAATTGTTAAAGGTTTTGCATTAATTAAATCTTGTGGCATGGCTGACTCAACATCTAGAGTAGTCATTTTTTCTTTAATGGCTCTTTCCATTCTATAAACTCCAATTCTAGCTTGGTTTTCAACCAACTCACCTACAGATCTAACTCTTCTATTTCCAAGATGGTCGATATCATCAATTTCATCTTTTCCATCTCTAAGATCTAGCATTTTCTGAATAATTGCGAGAACATCATCGTTTCTTAATATTGTAATCTTATCTGAGCAATTTAAGCTTAGCCTTGAGTTTATTTTTACTCTACCTACATCAGATAAATCGTATCTGTCTGAACTAAAAAACAAATTATTAAAAATTTGAGTTGCAATTTCAATTGTTGGTGGTTCGCCTGGTCTTAAAACCTTGTATATCTCAGTTATAGCATCATTCTTATTTTCATTTTTGTCATTAAGGATGGTATGTAAAAGATAAGGACCTTTAGTAATTGAATTTGTTTTTGCTATCTCAATCGTATAAATTTTGTTTTCTATAAAATTCTGAATAATGGTTTCATTTAACTCTGTGCCAATTTTAAACTCTTCCTCATTGTTTTTAATATTTTTATGCAAAAGTTTTCCATATAAAGATTCATTAGATACATAAATTTCTTTCAAACCTTCATTTGCAAGTTTTTTTGCTGTTAAAAAATTAACTTTTTCACCTAACTTTATTACAACTTTTTTTGTTTTAGAATCTATAACCTCCTCAGAAAAATTTTTTGCCTTATAATTCTCTGGATCAAATTTAGTTTTCCATTTAGATATTTTTTCATCATAAATATAAGTTTCTTTGTCATAGAATTCATTCACAATATCATTTTTAGAATAACCTAATGCAAGAAGTAACGATGATACTAAAATTTTTTTCTTTCTGTCTATTCTAAAATATAATAAATCTTTTACATCAAATTCAAAATCAAGCCATGATCCTCGATTTGGAATAACTCTACAATTAAATAATAGTTTTCCACTTGCATGAGATTTTCCTTTATCATGATCAAAGAAAACTCCCGGACTTCGATGCATTTGGTTTACTACAACTCTTTGAACTCCGTTAGTAATGAAAGTTCCGCTTTCAGTCATCATTGGAACTTCTCCCATGTAAACATCTTGTTCTTTAGCAGATAATATATCTTTGGTATTATTTTCCTGATCTATTTCATACACGACTAATCTTAAAGTACACTTAAGAGCAGCAGAATAAGTTAATCCTCTCGTTATACATTCTTCAACATTAAACTTTGGTTTTTCTAATCTGTAAGATACATATTCCAATGTTGCTTTATCATTAAGATCCTCGATAGGAAAAATACTTTTAAATACTCTATCAAATCCTTTTATAAGATGATTATCAACATCTCCCTTGTATTCAGTTAATTGTTTATAAGAATTTTTTTGTACTTCAATTAGATTTGGAATTGATAAACTTTCTTTAAGTTTACCAAAACTTTTTCTAATATTTTTCTTTTCAGTAAAAGATAATTGCATCTATACTATCTGCTAATTAAAAAATTAACTAGCAATTAAATTCTTTCTTATTAATTACTTAAGTTCTACTTTTGCTCCAGCTGCTTCAAGCTTTGCTTTTATTTCTTCTGCTTCTTTTTTGTTAACACCTGATTTAACTTCTTTAGGTGCACCTTCAACTAAATCTTTAGCTTCTTTTAATCCTAATGCAGTAATTGATCTAACTTCTTTAATAACATTAATTTTTTTATCACCTGCTGCAGTAAGCATAATTGTAAATTCATCTTTTTCTTCTGCTGGTGCTGCTCCTGCTGCTCCTGCGGCTGGTGCTGCTGCTACTGCTGCAGCCGCTGTAACGCCCCACTTTTCTTCTAATTGTTTTGAAAGTTCAGCTGCCTCTACAACAGTTAAACTTGATAGATCGTCTATAATTTTATTTAAGTCAGCCATAATAATTTTCTGTTCCTGGTTATTTTTTTGATTTTTCGAGCGCTAAAATAGCGATTTTTGACGCTGGTGCAAGTAAAATACTTGCGATTTTTTGTGCCGGAGATTGCAATATTCCTACTATTTTTGCTCTTGCTTCATCTAAAGTAGGAAGAGTGGCTACATTTTCAACTCCAGCTAAGTCTAAAACATCGCTACCCATGATTCCCCCAAGAATTTTTAAGTTTGCATTTTCTTTTGAGAATTTTGTTAATATTTTAGCTGAAGTTATAGCGTCTTCGGACATTGCCACTGCTGTTGGTCCTGAAAATAGTTCAGATATATCTTTACATCTAGTTTTTTCTAAAGCTAATTTCGTAATTCTATTTTTTGTTATTTTAAAAATTATACCATGTTCTCTCATTTTATTTCTTAAATCATCTAATTGCGAAACTGTTAAACCTTGGTAATGAGTAACTATAACAGCTTCAGATTTTTCAAACTGATTTGTCATTTCTTCAATGTATTGTTTTTTTTGAGTTCGATTCATCATAATTTTTACAGTACTTTTCCAATCTTCAATTTATATGACACTCCCATACTAGAAGTTATAAATGCTTGTTTAACTAAATCACCTTTAATTGAGATATTTGATTTTTCTTTATCCAAAGCATCAATTACTGCGTTGTAATTTTTTATTAGCTGATCGTCTTGAAAAGATTTTTTACCAATACTTAATCCAATATTACCTTCTTTATCATTTCTGATTTCAACTTGGCCAGATTTAGCATCTGTTACAGCTTTTTTTTACATCATTTGTAACTGTTCCAAGCTTAGGGTTTGGCATTAGACCCTTTGGACCTAAAACTTTTCCTAATTTTGAAAGCTTAATCATCATACCTGGTGTACAAATTAATTTTTCAAAATCAATTTGACCATCTTTAATTTTTTCTACTAAATCATCTCCGCCAAAAACTTCAGCTCCTGAATCTTTTGCTTCTTGAATTTTTGTATCTTCACACACAACAGCAATTTTAACTTTTTTTCCTGTTCCACCTGGTAAATTAATAACTGTTCTAATATTTATTTCATTTTTCTTTTGTTTATTATTAATTTGTAAATTTATATCGACAGATTCATCAAATTTTGTTGTACAATTTGACTTAATCTTAGAAAGTAAATTTTCAATTGTATCAGATGGGAGCTCTTTTGTATTTTCAGGTAGTTTTTTATATCTTTTAGATTTCATTATTCTTTTACCTCTATACCCATAGATCTTGCTGACCCAGCTATAATTTTTGAAGCTTCTTCTATATTATTAGCATTTAAATCATTCATTTTCTTTTTTGCTATTTCTTCCAATTGTTTTTTTGATATTGATGCAACAATATTTCTCCCTGGCTCTTTAGAACCACTTTTAAGCTTTACAGCTTCTTTAATAAAATGAGATGCGGGTGGAGACTTTATAATAAAATCAAATTTTTTATCTTTATAAACTGTAATTATCACTGGTACAGGTTTGCCAGCAAAAGATTTAGTTTTTTCATTAAAAGCCTTGCAAAATTCCATTATATTAATTCCTCTTTGACCTAGAGCCGGACCAACTGGCGGTGCTGGATTTGCTTGACCTCCATTGATTTGTAATTTTACATATCCGCTTATTTCTTTTTTTGCCATTAGCTTGCCTTTTCAACTTGGTTATATTCTAAATCTACTGGCGTTGGTCTTCCAAATATAGATACAGAAACTTTTAGTCTAAGTTTCTCTTCATCAATATCTTCAACCATTCCACTAAATGATGCAAACGGTCCGTCGATAACTTGGACTTTTTCACCAATATTATATTCTATAGCAGATTTTGGTTGTGCAACACCATCTTTTATTTGTCCAAGTATTTTTTCTACTTCTTTATCTGAAACAGGAATCGGCGAACCTCTTGATCCGAGAAACCCTGATACTTTTTTGATATTTTTAATCATGTGGTAAATGTTATTGTCCATTTCGCTTTTTATCAGAACATATCCTGGAAAATATTTCTTTTTTCTTTGTATTCTTTTACCTCTTTTAACTTCTGTAACATCATGTGTAGGTACAACAATTTCTTCAATTTTTTCAGATATTTTAGCTTTTTCAGCCTCTTCCTTAATTAGTTTAGCAACCTTATTTTCAAAACTTGAGTGTGATTGAACTATGTACCAATTTTTCATTAAAAGCTCACTTTAAGTATTATTTCTAAAAAAAATTTTAAAACCTGATCAAGTAATAAAAAAAATAAAGAAGCAATTATTGCCATAGCAACTACCATTAAGGCACCTTGAACAGTTTCTTTACCTGTTGGCCATGTTACTTTAAAAGCTTCTTGCTTTACATCTTGAATAAATTTTAATGGGTTTTTCATAATTAATGCTAATATTATTGGCAGGAGCGGAGGGAATCGAACCCCCAACCTCCGGTTTTGGAGACCGGCGCTCTACCAATTGAGCTACACTCCTATGGAGTTTACTCTATTATTTTTGTTACTACTCCAGCTCCTACTGTTCTGCCACCTTCTCTAATTGCAAAGTTAAGTTTCTCATTCATTGCTATTGGTGTTATTAATTTAACTGTAAATTTTGCATCATCACCAGGCATTACCATTTCAGTTCCTGATGGCAATTCTACTTCGCCGGTAACATCAGTTGTTCTAAAATAAAACTGAGGTCTATACTTTGTAAAGAAAGGAGTGTGTCTTCCACCTTCTTCTTTTTTCAAAACATAAGCTTGTGCCTCAAATTTTGTATGAGGAGTAATTGATCCAGGTTTACATAAAACCTGACCTCTTTCAACATCAGTTCTTTCAACACCTCTTAAAAGCGCACCTATGTTATCTCCTGCTTCACCTGAGTCTAGAAGTTTTCTAAACATTTCAACTCCTGTACATACAGATTTTTTTGTTTCTCTTATTCCAACTATCTCTATTTCTTCACCAGTTTTAATTACTCCTGACTCTACTCTTCCTGTTACAACAGTACCTCTACCAGAAATTGAAAATACATCTTCGACAGGCATTAAGAAATCTTTATCTTTAGGTCTATCTGGTTGAGGAATAAACTCATCAACTGCTTTCATTAATTCCATAATTGAATTTTTTCCAATTTCATCATCTCTTCCTTCTACCGCTGCTAGAGCAGAACCTTTAACTATTGGAGTCTTATCACCTGGAAATTTATAAGATGTTAAAAGATCTTTAATTTCTTCTTCAACTAAATCTATCATTTCTTTATCATCTACTTGATCTACTTTATTTAAGTAAACAACAATTGCTGGAACACCAACTTGTCTTGCAAGAAGAATATGTTCTCTAGTTTGAGGCATAGGACCATCTGCAGCATTAACAACCAATATTGCACCATCCATTTGTGCCGCACCAGTAATCATGTTTTTAACATAATCAGCATGACCTGGGCAGTCTACGTGAGCATAATGCCTTTTCTCTGTTTCGTATTCAACATGGGCAGTTGAAATTGTTATTCCTCTTTCTTTCTCTTCGGGAGCTTTATCAATTTGATCGTAAGCAGTAAACTGTGCACCACCTGTTTCAGCTAAAACTTTTGTGATCGCGGCTGTTAAAGTTGTTTTACCATGATCAACGTGTCCGATTGTACCGATATTACAATGCGGTTTATTTCTTACAAATTTTTCCTTCGACATTACTTTTTTTACCTCATTTTTATTTATACATTTTTTTTTGGAGCGGGTGATGAGAATCGAACTCACGCAACCAGCTTGGAAGGCTAGTGTTCTACCACTGAACTACACCCGCAGCACCCAAGTCCACTCCATTTTTATTGTAAAAAAAATTATTGAATGGTGGAGGGGGAAGGATTCGAACCTTCGAAGACCGAAGTCAACGGGTTTACAGCCCGCCCCATTTGACCGCTTTGGTACCCCTCCATACTCGTAGGGGAAGCGTCCCCTTGTTCAATAAAGCTTTAAACAACATGCGTTTTATATATTTTTATTGTACAAATGCAATACGTGAAATATAGGAAAAATCGCTAAAAAAACGTATAAAAAACGTATTTGTATGAACAAATCTTCTTTCTTTGTAGTTGGTAAACATGCGGTATTTGAAGCCTTAAAAAATACTAATAGAAAAGTCTTAAAAGTATTTTTAACGGAAGAAAGCAAAAAAAATATACATAGAGATAGCCCAAAAAAAAATCTTTTAAAAGATATCAAAGTTTTATTTAAAACAAAAAAAGAATTAGACAAATATTGCAAAAATGAAGGGATACTACATCAAGGATATGTGGCAGAAATTGAACATCTAAACAAAATAGAATTAAAGGAATTTATCAAAAATAAAAATAATTTAACTTTAGTATGCTTAGATGAAGTAACTGATCCTAGAAATATAGGTTCAATAATAAGAAGTGCTGCATCATTTGATATAGATGGTTTAATTGTAAAGGAAAGACATTTTCCAAAAGAAAGTAAGTTGATGTACAAGGCGGCAAGTGGTTGTTTAGAGTATTTAAATATTTTTGAAGTATCAAATATCAATACTACTTTAAAATATCTAAGAGATAAAAATTTTTGGGTTTACGGATTTGAAGCTAATAGTGTAAAAAATTTTACTGAAATTAAATGGGAAGGAAACAATATTTTATTGTTTGGCTCAGAAGGTTTTGGTCTTAATAAACATACATCCAAATATACAGATTTTAAAGTCAAAATTAATATAAATAAAGATATTGAAAGCTTAAATATATCTAATAGTGCTGCTATTGTTTTTCATCATATAAATCAACAAAAAAAATTTTCTTGATAATCTTTAAAATCATAATACAAAACAATTTATGCCCTTGTAGCTCAGCTGGTAGAGCAATTGATTTGTAATCAATAGGTCCGCGGTTCGAGTCCGTGCGGGGGCACCATCACTCAATAAAATCAACGTTAATTTTTTTCAAAAAGTTAAATTTCTATTCTGACTGTGCTCATAGTGTGCTTTGAGTGTGTATAGAGTGTGTATAGATTGTGTATCAATCAAGTAGTCGTTTATTTTTCTTTATTGGAACAATATTGCAAAAGCTAATATTATTGCTGAAATAATAATCGAAAGTGGCATTAAGTAGTCTTTTTTTATTTTTTTTTTTAATTTAATTTTATTAAAAGCTTTATCTACTTTAGGTTTGTTCTTTATTAGAGTTTTTTCAAGTTTAGTGACGTATTCGTTAAATTTATCTAAATTTTTATTAGAAAATATGATCATTAGTATTTTTCCCAATGGCTTTAAACAAATAATAATTAAAAATCTAATTAATCTAAAAATTAATATTAAAAATAAAAAATTTGGAAAAATTCCAGAAAACATAAAAAATTTTCCAAGCAAAGTTAATTTCCAAAATGAAAAATCTCCGTCAAAATCTTTGATTAAAAGATGCGGCTGTTCTGAACTTAAATACAAAAGACTTGCAGTTAATGAAATAGATAGAAAAAAAGCGCTTAGAAATAATACTGTATTGCTTCGTGAAAAAATATAACTAAAGAATCTTCTCACCATAACAAACCCAGAACCACGATCCCTAAGAGTTTTTTCATATTTTGATAAATAATCTCTTTATTAAAAATACAACACTTGCAATGATAAGAATACCATCAAACCGAACTAAGTCAGTAATTGCATAGGTAGTATTAATCATAAAATGAAACAATACCGTTAATACAATTGTTCCAACGAAAAATACTAGCAGAAAGATTTTAAGGTTTTTATCTGAAGCAATGACACCAATTAATAAACCTGAAATAATTATAACTGGATCTGTCATTATTGCCATTAATCCTCCAAATAGAGTTCCGACAAAACCTGAGTTAGTTGCGATGCCAAGTACTAAAATTAAAATATTTACAAATAAAATAGCTGAGGGGATTATCCATAGTCTTTTCATCTTCAAAACTTTATCACTGTGCCTATAGTGTGACCAGACTAAAAATATTTGAAGGTTATTGTTGCAAACAAATGTTTATTTAAAACTTAGCAATTGATTTGTAATCAATAGGTCCGCGGTTCGAATCCGTGCGGGGGCACCATCACTCAATAAAATCAACGTTAAATTTTTTCACTTAACTTCTTTCCATCCTAACTTTAGAAAATGTTTTCTTATAATTGAATATGTAAAAAATGGATAAATGAATTGGCAGATTCCAAAGGTAATTATAGTCAATATTAAATTAGCTACAGCGTGTCTCCAAATACCTTTAACAGCCCAATATAATGGACCAAAGAGAAATACCCACAACCAGCTGAATGGAGATGATGCAGTTTCGACAAAGTTATTTTTTGAATTTTTAAATTTCATAATAAAAACTCTACCACTGTGCCCATAGTGTGACCAGAATAAAAATATTTTAAGATTATTGTTGCAAACAAATGTTTATTTAAACTTATATAATTGATTTGTAATCAATAGGTCCGCGGTTCGAATCCGTGCGGGGGCACCATCACTCAATAAAATCATTGTTGCCAAGTGAAAAATATCTAGTGACATGATAGGCCAAATTTTTTCAATCGCCAATAATTATATGGCCAAGGTGTGATAAAGCCAGCTATTAGCATAAGAGGTATTATCCACCAGTTTAGATTGGCTCCACCCGTTAACCACCAGTCAACAGTATTCATGGCAATTTCCATACTAATCATAGAAATAAAACTCATTCCAAGAGCTGTTTTTAATGCTTGATCAAAATTCATTTGTTTCAATAGAATAAAAGTTTCTAATATTATGCTTGTAATCAACCCATTAATGATTGCCAAAATCATGATATAAAGAGTTGGCCAAAGAATATTTTGTAATTGAAAAAATAAAATTGTTCCAAAATCTCCAATTGAACATCCAATTAAACACCAAAAGGTATTATAAGCACTACGTTTCCAAGTATGCCGACAGGTCCATTCAATTTTTTTTTTCATTTATTTATTTTAAACACAGAGCCAGGATCATTATTAAATAATATCTGCAAAGTCTAATATAATAAATATAACAATCACTATACCGAAAAAAGCCATTATGACTTTATTTTTAAATCCTTTAGCGCTGACAGCATTTTGATATATCCACTTAGAACACATTAAAATAACTACACCAATAATTAAATAGACTATGCCCTTTTCAAAGCCATACATAGAAGTTTTTTTATAATTAGTAATTATTTTTTAACATCATTCAATAATATTAAATCAAACTCAACTTTTAATTTAAAATATTTAGGAAGATCATTAAAATTAATTTTTTTAACTCCTTTGTGAATAAAAGGGCAAGAAATATAAATTTTGTCAAATAATTTAACATTTTTGTAAAAATTTATTCTATTATTCTCTATATTTTTACACTCTAAAAAATATATATGTATTTTTTTAAGATAGTGAATATCTAAAATTGAGAATAATTTAATATCATAACCTTGACAGTCAGTTTTAATAATTATTTGCAATTTTTTTTTATTATTGATTATAATTTTTTTAAGTTCGGTTTTAGCATTCTTAAACTTAAATTTATGTTTAATTCTCCTTTGTTTATTTGGTATTAAGCTAAAATCACCAGAATTACTTGGATTTTCAAAAAAAAATTTGTAGCCATTGCCTTCAGCCCATCCATAATTAAATCTTTCAATGTTTTTAATATTTCTTGTATTATGAAGAGATAAGCCAAAAATACTTTTAACTGGTTCAAAACATATTATTTTCTTTATCCATTTGATGTTTGAAACTTGTCTAGAAACAAGGCCATGATTTGATCCAATATCAACAAATAAAGATTTTTTATTTAATTTTTTTTTTAAAAAATTAAATAAAAATTCATCAAAATTTCCAGTTTCTAAAATTTTAGGTAATATTGTACCATCTATTTTAAGTAAAATCGTTTCATTAATTTTTGCTAATGAAGAACTTTTTTTAAATTTCAACGTCACGTAAGGAATATCAGTAAATGGTTTATCGGAAACATTAAAAGCTTGAAACAATGTACTAAAATTATTGCTTAGCTTGTTTATAATAAATTTTTTTGATTTCTTAACAAATAGTCTTTTTAACCTCATACAATTAATTTTGAATTATTTGATTTTTAAATAACTTCTTTTCTTATTTGTTCAATTTTGATTTTTTTTTGTAAACTTCTGTTTTTATCGTATAGAAGATTAAATTTAATTATTTTACTAATTTTAATTGATATATATTTAGCATTTCTTACTTCAAAATTATCAGCAACTGCACTTATTGGCCTTTTTTTTGGATTTAAATTTTTTATTACTACTTTTGTTCTGTCACCTACAATTTTTCCTTTCCATCTTCTTGGTCTAAAAGGGCTTATAGGACTTATAGATAATTTTTTTGAATCCAAACTTAAAATCGGTCCATGAACTGATAAATTATAAGCAGTGCTTCCAGCTGGTGTGGACACAAGTACTCCATCAGAAACTAATCTTTTGATCACTATTTTACTTCCATTTAAAATAGATAATGAAGCAGCTTGTCTGCTTTGTCTTAATATAGATACTTCATTAATAGCGATAGATTTTTTTGTTATATTAGATTTATTTCTAACAGTCATTACAAGTGGAGAAATTGAAACCATTCTACATCTTGATAGATTTTGAATTGTTTTTTTTTCTGAAAATTTATTCATCAAAAAACCATAGCTTCCAGAATTAATTCCATAAAATGGCTTATTACATTTATAATATTTCTTTAATGTTGAAAGCATAAAACCATCACCACCAATTACAATAATTAGATTTGATTTAGAAATTGTATATATTGATAATCTTTTTTCTAAAAAATTTTTTATTTTTAGAGAAAAGTTATTTTTATCAAAAACAATATGAGGTTTAATCATTCAGTGGTGCCCTCGGCCAGACTCGAACTGGCACTCCCAAAAGGGCAAGGATTTTAAGTCCTTTGTGTCTACCAATTTCACCACGAGGGCATTAATGAATTTCATGAGTATTTATGCTAATATTTATAATTGAACAAGTCCTATAAGTAAAATTTTTTTATTTTATCTCCCTATGTGCTGGTCTTGTGCTGCTTGTCCCATAATCTATAGGATAATATTTCGACAAACCCAGAACCACGATCCCTAAAAGTTTTTTCACCTTATAATTAACAATAGATACCAATTGTACATTAGTCTAATTAAAATAGTTTATTTTTGCATTTGTATCCTATTAAAACTCCATTACCAGCCGGATTGATTACATATTTATGATTAATATCATCAAGTTCTAACACTTTTAATTCCCCACTAAATTTATCTAACATAAAGTGAAAATTTTTATCTAACTCATCATCTCTATAAAATCCTATCAAGTAATCATCAGAATTTAGAAGAATTTCTTCAACATTAAAATTAGAATGATAATCGGGTTCACTTGGTTCAGAAGAAACAACATTGCTCAAAATCACTTCAGCCTTTTTTGAACTAATAGTAAATCTATTTAAATTTTTATCTAATATTAGTTTTAAACGAGCATAACCATAAGAGGTTTTTTTTTCACAACTTAAAGCTACATCTTTATCTATTTTAACATTATGTTCTATTTCATAAAGGGGCTCATCCCATCTAAAAGAACTAATACTTCTTTTATCTTTTGTAAATAAGATGCCTACTCCGTGATAATAGTTGCCATCAAAATTACCTACATAATTATGATCTTTTGTAATAGCAGTGCCATACCCATTAAAATTATTATTTTTAAATTGCCCAACATAAACAGAATTATTTACCACGTTATATTCTGTCCCATAACCGCTCCTTAAACCATTTTTAAATTCACCAATATAAATTAAACTTAATTTTCCATCAAAATATGTTTCAACAATACCTTTTCCATTAAATATAGGTTTTTTTTGAAAAAAAGAAAGCTCACCTGAGTAAATTTCAGTCACTTCACTAAATGAAAAATTTTCATTATATTTTTTTGATATAGAAGAATTATATGAATATAGAGGATCGTCTGTATTATCTGAAAAGAATTCTTTATGTATAGTACAATTGTACCATTTAGATCGATCTTGACCTTTGCATGGTGAATGATTTATTTCATTAATTGCAGATTGTTCTTCATTATTTTCTACAATTTCATTATTTTTAAAGAAATTATAAGTCCACCCATCAGGACTAATTACAGCTCCAAGACCATTCCATTCTCCATCTTTATCATATTGCCCAACATAAACAATTTTGTCTTCCACTAAGAAATCAGTTCCATTTACAAATTCGTCGAGTTTATATTCGGCAACAGAAAAAAAATTTTGTCCTATATATGTTGCTAATCCATCCAATTTATCATTTTTAAAATTCCCAACATATGTTCCGTCATACTCTCCATTTACATAAATCTCAGCAATACCTTTTCCATTAGACAAACCTGGTAGGTCTCCAAATTCACCTATATAATTATTAGTTAATCCTGGTTGGTTATATATTTTTGAGTAATCTTTATCTTTATAGGAACCATAACAATTTACATATTCTTCATAATTTTTTCCTTTACACGGGGGTAAATCACTAATTGCTGATGCAAAATCAAAAGAAAGAAAAGAAAAAATTAAAATGATTAATAGTTTTTTCATGATTGAAATTTATTATATTATCTCTTTATGCTCTAGTCTTGCTCTAGTTTGACTAAAATAATAAACCGTATTTTCCAATACTAATTTAAAGTAAAATTAAAATTATGTGATTTTATAAGGTGTTTAGACTGTCTTGGACTACTATGGACTGACTTTAACTTCTATCCCTCGGCTTTTAAGTCCTTTGTGTCTACCAATTTCACCACGAGGGTATTAATGAATTTCATGAGTGTTTATGCTAATATTTATAATTGAACAAGATGAATAAGTAAATTTTTTTTATTTTTTATTCTTATCCCAGTTAGATAAATCGTCTAAATCAGCTTTATCAGAATAAATGAATTGTGTAGGAAGATTGAATTGTTTGTCTGGTACTGATGATTTTTTGAATACAACAACATTATCATAATATGTTGGATGATTATCTCTCGTAAAGATCTTGTTATAATTTTCTCTCGAGTGTACTTTAATAACCTCTACTTTATTATTATCATACATCCAAAAACCTATTATTGAATAATCATTGGCAGCTGCTAAATCAAAAAAGAACGTAGGTTGATAGTTATAAAATCCATGATCATAATATCCTTGTCCAGGAACTTGATGAAACATTAGTCCATCTGGCTTAGTCAAATTATGAATACTTTTAAATACACTATATTGATTAAAAATGTGTTCTGTAGTACCAATATTAGTAACAACATCATATTGTTCGTCTACTTTATATTCTTCATTTAAATTATATTTAATTGAATCTTTTGTACCATGAAGATCTATAGCTAAATATTTTTCATTATTAAAAATTATCATGTAAAAAATTTTAGCTAATTCAAATGAATATTTTTTGCGATTATTATTAATCTCAATATCAAGTAAAATTTCTTCTAATCTTGAAACTAATTTATTTCTAGAATTATCTTCACTTAATTCCTTTGCTGAATTTAAAAGATCTTCTAATTTAACATCACCATACCAATTTTGTTCACCTATTTCGAATAGTGTTTTTGTTTGATTTACATTTATTAAATTATTTTTTTTTAAATGTAACAAAAGCTGGTAAAAATATGCTGTTATAGCCATTAAATAAATTTTATATATTTATAATTTATCTTTTCTCAATTTGAAAGTCTTGTATTTATAATAAATTATAAAACAAAAATAATAATCCAATAGGATATTAAACCTGAAAGAATTGTTGCAATAACATTTTTTGAAAAGAAACCCACTATAATTGCAATTGCTGCACCAAATAATTTTGGATCATTTATTTCAATAAAATTTCCATAATCGTTAAGAAAAACTCCTGGAAATATTATGGCAGGAAAAACAGCTGAAGCTACATAGCTTAAAACTTGCTTTATTCTTCCATTAAGCATGTCTCTGCTAATTAATGTAATCATTGTCATCCTGGTTAAATAAGTTATCATTCCAGCAATTGTGATTGATAACCAGGTCATAATTTTTTCCTCCATAATAATATTGATGCTGCAATTAATGCAATTATTGGTGAAATAATTATGTAAGATTTAAGTGGAGCATCAAAAAATATTAAAGAACTTATTCCTGAAACAAGCATAACAACAACATGATCGATTTTTTTTAAATCACTTACTACGATCGCAATAAAAGTAAGTGGAATTGCAAATTTTAAACCTAGCTCTGGTGGAACTATTGATCCAAGCACAATTCCAGTTAATGTTGAAATTTGCCAACAAACCCAAAGTGTAATCCCAGTTCCCAGCAAATGATAATGAATATGCTTTTGATTTTTATTTTTCTTAAAATATTTATTTGATTCTGCAAATCCTTGATCTACAACAAAATAAGAAATTATAAGTTTTTTTAATATTGATAATTTTTCTAAATATTCTGATAAAACAGCGCCATACAAAAGGTGTCTTGAATTAATTACCCCAACTGATGTTACGGCGATTAATGCAGAAGCTCCACCTGATAATAATTGTAAAAATACTATTTGGGAAGCGCCGCCAAATATAATTAAAGACATTGCGTAGACTAGATATGGATTAAATCCTAACTCTACACCAATAGCTCCACAAATTATCCCAAAAGGAATCACAGACAACATATGAGGAGCAACATCTAAAATTCCTCTTTTAAATATTTTATTTTTAGAAAGCATTTACTTTATAGGTTGCAAGGCTTTAATCAGATATTTTTTATCTAACTTACAATCTTTATAGCCACGTTTAATCACATTTAGATATCTTTCAGTTGGGTATCTAAAATGTGATTTATTTGGCATTATATACGTCATAACTTTTTTGTTATAATATTTAAAATAAAGTTTTTTATAAAGTATTGGAAAATCTTCATACACATCCAATTTATCTTCATCGCTTTTTGAAATTTCAAATAACCCACCTGGTACTATAGAATTTATTTTTTTTTCAATATCTGCGGCTCTGTATTTGCTTCTAAAGTTTAATCTATAACCTTTGAGATTATATTTTTTTATAAAAATAGAATCTTTACATCTTGTTTTCATTTGAAAATGATTGAGGTTACTTCCGTAAGCAAAATATAACATTAAATTTCCTTTAAAATTTCTATATCTTTTACTTTAATAAAATTAAGTATTTGATCGTTGCATTGATCGATTTTTGATTGATTAGTTGACCTTATAACTATTGATACTCCTAATTTTCCTGCTCTAAAAAAAGGATAACTACCTATTTCAACTTCTTGATTTTGATCTTGTATCTCTGATAAAGATTTAGCTATCTCGCTCTCAACTGTTCTTAGGTTTAATGTTTTGCTTATAACTGGATCGCCACCAACTAAAATATTATTTAAACCACCCAACATTGATTTAAGGATAGAGGGAACTCCAGGTAAGCAAAAAACATTTTCTACATAAAAACCTGGGGCTCCACTAGATGGGTTTAATATTAAATTTGCGGTAGTTGGCATTTTTGCCATTTTTTGCCTTCCTTCAGTGAACTCGCCTGGCTTATAATACTTTTCTAATATTGAAAAAGCTTCTTTTTGGAACCCATACACTAAATTAAATGCCTTAGATATAGATTCAGCTGTTATATCATCATGGGTAGGGCCTATGCCTCCGGTAGTAAAAACATAATTAAATTTTTTTCTTAGTTCATTTACAGTATCAATAATAATTTTTTCATCGTCAGGAATAGTTCTAACCTCATTAACTTTGATTCCAAGAGAATTTAGCCAGATTGCAATAGAACTTGTGTTAACATCTTTAGTTCTCCCTGATAATACTTCATTACCAATGATTATTATTCCAGCAATTATTTCTTTTTTATTCGTCATTTACAAATATAAATAAATTAAAATGAAATTTACCAATAGTTTAATTAAAGGCAAATTAATCCGAAGATATAAAAGATTTTTCACAGATATAGAAGTAAATAATAAAATACTTACTGCACACTGTCCAAATACTGGTTCAATGATGGGTCTTCTTGATAAAGACAATAGTACTTGGATAAGCAAGCATAATGATCCAAAACGTAAATTAAAATTCACTCTTGAAATGATAAAGGTTGGTAAAAGAATTATTGGTGTAAATACACATAGAGCAAATAGAATTGTTGAACATGCTCTAAACAATAAATTAATTGATGAATTTAAATCAGTTAAAAATATTAAAGCAGAATTTAAATATTCTGATGATACTAGATTTGATTTTCTCTGTGATAAAAAAATTTTAGAAGTCAAAAATGTAACATTGTTAAGGGACAATGTTGCGGCTGAATTTCCTGATGCAGTAACTTCAAGAGGCTCAAAACATTTAAAAATGCTAATTAATTCTATTAAAAAAGGATATAAACCTTATGTCTTATTTTTAACTCAAATCCAAGATATAAAAGAATTTAAAATAGCTAAAGATATAGATAGTAATTATTATAATGACTATATCGAAGCAAAAAAAGCTGGGGTTAATTTTTTAGCCTATAGATGTTATTTAAGCACTAAAGAAATAAAAATTGAAAAAAAAATTAAAATAATAAATGATTAATTATTCTGAAAAATTTGAAAAAATGAGAATTGCTGGAAAGCTTGCATCTCAAAGTTTAGATATGCTTACAGATTATATCAAGCCAGGAATATCAACTGACAAAATTGATCAATTAAGTTATGAGTTTATAAACGACAATGGTGGATACTCAGCTCCACTTTATTATAGAGGTTTCAAAAAATCTTTATGCACATCTTTAAATCATGTTGTTTGTCATGGAATTCCATCAGATAGAATATTAAACGAAGGTGACGCAATAAATGTAGATGTTACCGCTATAGTTAATGAATATTATGGAGACACAAGTAGAATGTTCACAGTTGGTGAAATTTCAGTAAAAGCGAAAAATTTAATTGATGCAACTTACGAATCAATGGTTAGAGCAATAAAAATTTTAAAACCTGGAGTTAAAATCGGTGATATAGGATTTGAGATTCAATCATATGTTGAAGAAAAAGGTTTTTCAGTTGTAAGAGATTTTTGTGGTCATGGAATTAGTAATACTTTTCACGAACCACCCAATATTTTACATTATGGAAAAAAAAATACTGGTATTGAATTAAAGCCTGGTATGACTTTTACAATTGAACCAATGATAAATGCTGGAAAATTAGATGTTAAGGTTTTAAATGACGGATGGACTGCGGTAACAAAGGATAAATCTTTATCCGCACAATTTGAGCACACATTAGGAATAACAGAAGATTCATATGAAATTTTTACAGAATCTGTTAAAGATTATAGAAAACCTCCATATAAGTAATGATATCAAGATACTCTAGAAAAGAACTTGTACAAATTTGGTCAGAAGAAAATAAATATAAAATTTGGCTTGAAGTTGAAATTGCTGCAGCAGAAGCAATGGAAAAATATAAAATTATACCCAAAGGTGTATCTTCAATTGTTAAAAAAAAAGGAAAAATTAAAGTAAAAAGAATTCAAGATATTGAAGCGAAAGTAAAGCATGATGTAATAGCCTTTTTAACTTCAATTACAGAGCAAGCTGGCATTAAAGCAAGATATTTACACCAAGGAATGACATCTTCGGATGTATTGGATACAAGTTTTAACTTACAATTAGTTCAATCTGGAAAAATATTAATTAAAGATATTGATCAAATTTTATCAGTTTTAAAAAAAAAGGCAAAAAAATATAAACTAACTCCTTGTATTGGAAGAAGTCATGGAATACATGCCGAGCCAATCACTTTTGGCCTAAAAATGGCATCATTCTATGAAGAATTTAAAAGAAATAAAAAAAGATTAGAAGATGCAATTAATAATATTTCTACTTGTTCAATCTCAGGTGCTGTTGGAACATTTGCTAATATTGATCCTAGAGTTGAGATTTATGTTGCAAAAAAACTAAAACTAAAACCAGAGCCTATCTCAACTCAAATTATACCTAGAGATAGACATGCGCATTACTTTTCTATACTAGCTATTATTGCAGGATCAGTTGAAAGAGTAGCAACAGAAATAAGACATCTTCAAAGATCTGAAGTTTATGAGTTACAAGAATATTTTTCGAAAGATCAAAAAGGATCTTCTGCAATGCCTCACAAAAAAAATCCAATCTTAAGTGAAAATTTAACAGGACTCGCAAGGATGATAAGAAGTTATGCTATTCCTTCTTTAGAAAATATAGCTCTGTGGCATGAAAGAGATATTTCTCACTCAAGTGTTGAAAGAAATATTGGACCTGATTCAAATATAACTTTGGATTTTGCCTTATATAGACTTGCAAATATTCTGGACAAAATGATTGTTTATCCAAAAAAAATGATTGAAAACTTAAATTTTACAAAAGGTTTAGTTTTTTCTCAGGAAATAATGTTGGAATTAACAAAAACAGGTATGGCAAGAGAAAAAGCATATAGATTAGTTCAAAGTCATGCAAAAGTAAGTTTTTCAAAAAATATTAATTTAAAAAATCTTATAATGAAAGATAAAACAATAACTAGTAAAATTAGTGAAAATAAAATTAATAGAATTTTCACGTACAATAAGCATTTGAAAAATATTAATTATATATTTAGAAGAGTTTTCAAATAATGAAAAAAGGGAAAAAATTATACGAAGGTAAAGCAAAAATAATTTATGCCTCACCTGAAAAGAACTTGGTTATCCAGCATTTTAAAGATGACGCAACTGCTTTCAATAACCAAAAAAAAGCAGTTATAGAAGGTAAAGGAATTTTAAATAATAGAATTTCTGAACATATTCTTTCAAACTTAAATCAAATAGGAATAAAAAATCATCTTGTTAAAAGGATTAATATGAGAGAACAACTTGTTAAAAGTGTTGAAATTATTCCTATTGAATTTGTAGTAAGAAACATTGCTACTGGATCATTAACTAAAAGGCTAGGCATAGAAGATGGAACAGTTTTAGATTACCCTTTAATTGAATATTGTCTCAAAAATGATGATTTAGGAGACCCTTTGGTAAGCCGTGAACATATTTTATCATTCAATTGGATGAATATAATGGAGTTAGAGCTAATTAATGATCAATGCAAAAGAATAAATGATTTTCTTCAAGGAATGTTTAGAGGCGTTGGTATAAAGTTAGTTGATTTTAAATTAGAATTTGGAAAATCTTTAGTAGATAATAATATTATTTTAGCAGATGAAATTAGCCCAGATACATGCAGACTTTGGGATTCAACTACAGAAAAAAAACTAGATAAAGATATTTTTAGAAAAGATTTAGGAAACCTGATAGAAGGATATCAAGAAGTAGCAAGAAGATTGGATATTCTTCATGAACAATCTAACATTAGACCTATAAAATTTCCAAAACCCACAGCTGTTAAAATTAAGAAAAAATAATGAAAATAAAGGTAATTGTAACATTAAAAAATGGGGTATTAGACCCTCAGGGTAAAGCAATTCAACAAACCTTAAATGGTATGAATTTTGATAATGTTAGCGATGTAAGGCAAGGAAAATTTTTTGAGATTGATGTCAAAGAAAATGACGAAAATAAAGCAAAATCATTAGTAGACGAAATGTGTAAAAAGCTATTAGCAAATTTAGTTATAGAGGATTACAAAATCGTTTAATATTAATGAAATCATCTGTAATTATTTTTCCAGGTTCAAATTGTGATAGAGACATGGATGTTGCTCTAAAAAAGTTTGGCTTTAAAAATCAAATGATTTGGCATAATGATCAATCTATTCCAAAAAGTGATTTAATTGTTCTTCCTGGTGGTTTTTCTTATGGAGATTATTTAAGATGTGGAAGCATTGCATCAAAATCAAAAATTATAAGATCAGTTATAGATTTTGCTAATTCTGGTGGACTTGTTCTTGGTATTTGCAATGGTTTTCAAATTTTAACAGAATCAGGTTTACTAACAGGTATATTGCAGCAAAATAAATATCTAAATTTCATATGCAAAAATGTTTATGTAAAAGTTAAGGATAAGAAAAATAAATACTTTAATAATATTAAAAAAGACATTTTGGAGCTTCACATAGCTCATAATGAAGGTAATTATTTTTGCTCAAGAGATGAAATTAAATCTTTAGAGGATAATAACCAAATCGCCGTTACTTATTGTGATCAAAAAGGTTTAGAAAATGATGAAAATAATCCTAACGGAGCATTAAAAAATATTGCAGGAATATTTAATAAAAATAAAAATGTTTTGGGTATGATGCCTCATCCTGAAAGAATGATTGATAAGTATCTTTCAGGAGAAGATGGATCTTTATTTTTTGAAAATCTTTTAGGAAACTTAAAATAATGAAAGTCACAGAGTCTGTTGCTATAGATCATGGATTAAAAAAAGAGGAATTTACTAAAATTTGTGAATTACTAAAAAGAACGCCTAATATTACAGAATTAGGAATTTTCTCAGCAATGTGGAATGAGCACTGTTCTTATAAATCATCTAGAAAACATTTAAAAAAACTACATACAAAAGGTAAGCAAGTTATCCAGGGCCCTGGAGAAAATGCAGGAGTAATAGATATTGGAGATGATGATGCAATTGTATTTAAAATTGAAAGTCATAATCATCCCTCTTTTATTGAACCATACCAAGGAGCGGCCACTGGTGTTGGAGGAATAATGAGAGATATCTTTACAATGGGAGCAAGACCTATTGCAAACTTAAATTCTATACACTTTGGTTCACCGCAGCACAAAAAAACTAAAAATTTATTAAGAGGAGTAGTAAAAGGCATTGGAGGTTATGGTAATTGTATTGGAGTTCCAACAATTGCAGGACAAACAAATTTCGATGAGTCTTATAATGGTAATATTCTAGTGAATGCAATGACTTTAGGATTAGTAAATAAAAATAAGATATTCTATTCAAAAGCAGCTGGTACGAATAAACCAGTTATATATGTAGGTTCCAAAACAGGAAGAGATGGAATTCATGGTGCGAGTATGGCATCAGCAACATTTGATGATAAAATTGAAGAAAAGAAACCAACAGTTCAAGTTGGAGATCCATTTACTGAAAAATTATTATTAGAAGCTTGTCTAGAGTTAATGGCAGATAATTCAATTATTTCTATTCAAGACATGGGTGCTGCAGGATTAACTTCATCCAGTATAGAAATGGCATCAAAAGGAAAACTTGGCATAGAACTAGACTTGAGCAAGGTTCCTTGTAGAGAAGAAAAAATGACCCCTTACGAAATCATGCTCTCAGAAAGTCAAGAAAGGATGTTAATTGTTTTAGAAAAAGGTAAAGAAAATTATGCGAAAAAAATATTTGATAAATGGAATTTAGATTTTGCAGTAATTGGTAAAACTACTAATTCAAAAAAAATAGAACTATTATTCGAAAATAACAAAGTTGCAGAAATCCCAATAGATCTATTAGCAGAAAATTCACCAATGTATGACAGAAAATGGAAAAAAACTAAACTTCCTCAAAAAATAAAATTTAATAAAGATGATTTAAAAACAATAAATTTATCTGATTGTTTAAAAAAAATTTTAGCATTTCCAAATATTTCTGACAAAAAATGGATATGGGATCAATATGATCATACTGTTATGGGTGACACAATTCAAAAACCTGGAGGTGATGCGGGCGTTGTGAGAATACATGGGTCAAAAAAAGCTGTTGCATCATCTGTAGATTCGTCAGCATCTTATTGTTTTGCCCATCCATTTTCTGGAGGGAAACAAGTTGTCTGTGAAAGTTGGAGAAATTTAATTTCTGTAGGAGCTAAACCAATAGCTATTACAAATTGTTTAAATTTTGGAAACCCTGAAAAAGAAAAAAATATGGGGGAATTTGTTGAGTGTGTTGAAGGGATAGCAGAAGCAAGCAAATATTTAGATTTTCCAGTTGTCTCTGGAAATGTATCTTTTTACAACGAAACAAATGACAGAGGTATTAAACCAACACCAACTATTGGTGGAGTTGGTTTAATTAGTGATTATAAAAAAATAATTACAATGGATTTTAAAAAAAATGGAAATATTGTTTACGTAATAGGTAAAACTGAGGGACATTTAGATCAAAGCGTATTTGCAAAAGATTTTTTAAACGAAAAAAAGGGAGCACCACCCAGTATTAATTTATTTAATGAAAAAAATGTTGGGGAAACCTTGTTAAAATTAATAGATTTAGGTTTGGTTGCTTCATGCCATGATGTTTCATTGGGCGGTATATTAGTCGCGGTTTCAAAAATGTGCATTAAAGGTAATAAAGGTATTAAAATAAATCCATTAAAAGGTTTAATAAATAAATTTGAGTACTTTTTTGGAGAAGATCAGGGTCGATATATAATAGAAGTAAATAAGTCTAATATAAAGAAAGTAAGCGAAATACTAAATAATAATTCTATCCATTACGATGAATTTGGGACAGTAGATGAAAAAATGTTAAGTTTTAAAAATGATATAAAATTACCTATTGAAGAATTATCAAATGTACATAAGTATTGGTTAAGAAACTATATGGATAGCTAATGGCAATGGATTTAAAAGAAATTGAAAAGTTGATAAAAGAGGCGATGCCTGATGCAACTATAGAAATTCAGGATTTAGCTGGTGATGGTAATCACTACTCTGCCACAGTTACGTCAAGCCAATTTTCTGGTAAAAGTAAAATAGAACAGCACAAAATGGTTTATACTTCATTAAAAGGCAAGATGGGAAATGAACTGCACGCATTAGCAATTAAAACAAAGGAGAATTAAATGGATCAACAAACAAATGATTTAATAAAAAGTGAAATAGAAAATAATGATGTTTGTCTATTTATGAAAGGAACGCCTGATGCACCTCAGTGTGGATTTTCGATGGCTGTAGTAAATATATTTAAAATTCTTGAACTAAATTTTAAAAGTGTAAACGTTTTAGAAAACCAAAACGTTAGAGAAGGAATAAAAGCTTATAGTGACTGGCCAACAATCCCTCAACTTTATGTAAAAAATGAGTTTATTGGTGGTTGTGATATTATTAAAGAAATGTATGAGAATGGCGAATTAGCAAAGCTATTTGAAGAAAAAAGTATAAATTTTAAAAAAAAAAGTTAAATATTTAATTTTATATTCAGTATCACTGACTATCTAATAACATTTCTAATTAACTTTGATACAAACTTCCTAAAAAGAATAAGCCTAGAAATTTTTTTATAATTTTCAATATTTTTTTCCTCTACTTTATAATCAATAGCTTTTTCCCAATACAATTCTAAATTCAAACTCTGTTTAAAATATTTTAAGAATTGTTTAGCAGATGAAACTGTTAATATTGGCTCAATAAATTGAATTCTATTAGATATGATTAATTTGCTTTCAACATCATCAAATTCCATTTGCCATAAATGATCATTTTTATTTTCAAAAACAAGATTATCATCAAGTAGTGTTGGTAGTTCGATATATCCTTTGGTAGATATTCTTTCTAACTCACTTATAAAAAAAGTAACATCATCAACGTGTTCTAAAACATGAGAGGCAATTACAAAATCGAATTCTTTATCTTTGAATGGAAAAATTTTATCATTTAATTTAATAAATTTTTTTTCCTTGTAGTAATTTGATAAGTCTTGGACATCACAAACTACATTTGCCTTTTCATGAGCTGTATAACCGCAGCCAATATCTAAAATATTCCAATTTGGATTATTTTTAACAAGATTGTCTATAAATTTTTTTGAGGTTCTTTTGATCAAAAAGTTTATCTAGAATAGTATTCAATAACAAGATTAGGTTCCATAACAACCGGATAAGGGACTTCATCAAATTTGGGAACTCTTACAAATTTAACTTTTTTATTTTTTTCATCTAGTTGCAAATACTCAGGAACTTCTCTTTCTTTGTTTGCTAAGGCAATATCTATTAAGGCTAATTGTTTTGATTTATCTCTTATCTCAATACTGTCTTCTTCTTTTACTTGATAGCTAGATATATTAACTTTTTTACCGTTAACTCTTACATGTCCATGGTTGATTAATTGTCTTGATGAAAATATAGTATTAGATAGTTTTGATCTATATATAACAGCATCTAGCCTTCTCTCTAATAAACCAATTAAATTTTCTGCTGTATCACCTTTTTTCATAATTGCTTTTTTATACATATTTCTAAATTGTCTCTCATTCATGTTGCCATAGTAAGATTTAAGTTTTTGTTTAGCTTGAAGCTGAATTCCAAAATCTGATGGTTTAGAACTTCTTGATTGGCCGTGTTGACCTGGAGGATAAGCTCTTGTGTTAAATGGACTCTTGGGTCTTCCCCATAGATTTACTTTTAGCCTTCTATCAACTTTATGTTTAGAGTTTAGTCTTTTTGTCATTTGATATTGGGCTTTATAAACTTAACATCTGTTTTGTCAATCAACCTTTTTAGATAAACTTGCAAATACACTTGATAAAATGCGAATTTCTTTTTCTGAAAGTTCCATTCTATAAAAAATATTTCTTAAATTTTCAAGCATGATAGCTCTTTTCTCTTTTGGTTTAAAAAAATTTCGGTGATCTAGATTTTTTATACACAAATTCATCATTGATTGTACTTGTTTTTTTGAAGCTAAGGTAATTTTTTGAGATTTATTATAACTTTTAGAATCTAAATTAATTAAATTAAATACTATTTGAGCTACAATTATTAAACTGTGTGAAATATTTAATGATTTAAAATTATAGTTTGTTGGAATTTGCATTGTGTAATTTGCATAACTTACTTCATTATTTGATAACCCTGAGGCTTCTGAGCCAAACAAAAAACCTATTTTTTTTCTAAAATCTATTTTTTTTAAATCTTTTAACTGTATATGTTTAATGTTTTTATTTCTAAACCTAGAAGTAGTTGCTATTAAATAATCTATTTTACCTAAAGCAGGTTCTAAAGTATCGAAAACTTTACTTTTTTTAATTATATCTTTTGCGCCGACTGATGTAGCTAATATTTTATCATTTGGAAAAATTGGCTTAGGATCTACTAAAATTAACTTATTAAAATTAAAATTCTTTATTGCTCTAGCACACGCACCTATATTTTCTGATAATTGAGGTTTATGTAAAATAAAAGATATATTATTAAACATTAAAGGCTAGCTGGAGCATTATCTTTGAATAGTTTATAATCCAAGCTATCAACAAGTGCCTTAAATGAAGCTTCAATAATGTTTTCAGATACTCCAATTGTAAACCAATTTTTACCTTTAGAATCTGTGCTTTCGATTGAAACTCTCGTTACAGCTTCTGTTCCTGTATTAAGTATTCTAACTTTATAATCTACTAGTTTTAGATCTCTTAAATATTGTGAATATTTAGCTAATTTGTCTACATTATTTCTAATTGCATTATCAAGAGCATGTACAGGGCCATTACCCTCTCCTTCACAAAGAATTAATTTTTTATCAACTTCTAATTGGGCTTTAGCTGAAGAAACAATTTCTCCTATATTATTTTTTTTTACACTAACATCATATTCTTTAATTGATATATATCTTGGAATTTCACCCATTACTCTTCTTGCTAGTAGTTCAAAAGATGCATCTGCTCCATCGTAACTATACCCAATAAATTCTCTATCTTTTACTTCTTCTAAAAGTTTTTTTATTTTTGGATCATCTTGCTTGAAGTCAATTCCTATAGAATTTAATCTTGAAACAATATTAGATTTTCCAGATTGATCTGAAACAACAATGTTTCTTACATTTCCTACTTCTTTAGGATTTATATGTTCATAAGTTTTTGGATCTTTTTGAACTGCAGAAACATGTAATCCTCCCTTATGAGAAAAAGCTGCCGCACCTACATAAGGTAAGTGTTGATTTGGTTTTCTATTTAATATTTCATCAAGTAATCTTGAACATTGGGTTAATTTATTAATATTCTCTTTTTTAATATTAATTTCAAAATTCTGTGAATAAGTTTGTTTTAGATGTAGTGTAGGAATTATTGACATTAAATTGGCATTTCCACATCTTTCACCTAAACCGTTAATTGTTCCTTGTATTTGTCTTGCGCCAGATAAAACGGCAGCTAAAGAATTGGCTACAGCATTTCCAGTATCATTATGTGCATGAATTCCTAGATTTTTTCCTGGAACTGTTTTTGTTACTTCTTTTACAATCTCTGCAACCTCATTTGGAAGAGTACCACCATTAGTATCACAAAGCACAATCCATCTTGCACCGTTATCATAAGCTGATTTAATACACGAAAGGGCGTATTCTTTATTATTTTTAAACCCATCGAAAAAATGTTCTGCATCAAACATAAATTCTTTTTTTTCTTTTACAAAAAGCTTTGCGCTTTCGGAAATATTTTCTAAATTTTCTTTGTTTGATATGCCTAAGGCCACATCTACATGAAAATCCCATGATTTACCTACTAAACATACTGCAGGTGTATTGCTGTTAATTATAGCTGATAATCCAGGATCATTTTCTGCACTTCTACCAGATCTTTTAGTCATACCAAAAGCTATCAGAACAGAATTGTTTAATTTAATTTTTTTCTGAAAAAATTCAGTATCTGTAGGATTTGCTCCTGGCCAACCTCCTTCTATATAATCAACGCCTAAATCATCTAAAGACTTGGATATTTTTAATTTATCATCTATAGAAAAATCTACACCTTGAGTTTGGGCGCCATCCCTTAATGTAGTATCAAATATGTATATTTTATCTTTACTCATTTAAATTTCCACAGGGTTTTATCATCTTTGTCTTCAATTAAAACTCCTTTATCTAACAATTCATCTCGAAATTTATCGGCTGCTTTATAATCTTTATTTTTTCTAGCAATATTTCTTTCTTCAATTTTTTTTTCAATTTCTTCCTTTGATATTTTTGACTTACTTTGTTTAAATTTTTCCCAAGTATCTTTATCTTCGTTTAATAAGCCAATAAAATTACATGCAGAAACAAATATCTCTTTGTCTTTTGCTGAACCTTTTTGAGATTTTTCAAATAACTTATGAAGATTAGCTATATAACCCGGTGTATTTAAATCATCGTACAAAGGTGAGAGGAACTCTTGAGGAATTAAAACTTGTTTTTTTAATTCTGTGTAACCTTCATACCATTTGTTAATTGTTTTTTCACTTTCAGATAAAAGTTTTTCGTTCCAATCTAACGGTTGCTTATAATGAGAGCTAATTAATGCTAGTCTTACAACTTGACCTTTTACTTTATATTTTAAATCGTTAATTGTTAAAACATTGCCTTGTGATTTTGACATTTTTTCACTTGATATTGTTATAAAACCATTATGAACCCAATAATTAGCAAATGTTTCATTTTCATTTGCACATCTAGATTGTGCAATTTCATTTTCATGATGAGGAAAAATTAAATCTATACCTCCACCATGAATATCAAATTTATCTCCCAAAAATTTTTTAGACATAACTGAACATTCAAGATGCCAACCAGGTCTGCCCTTTCCCCATGGAGATTCCCAAGAAGGTTCATTTTCAGAAGATGGTTTCCATAAAACAAAATCCGCAGGGTTTTTTTTATTTTCTGATATTTCAACTCTTGCACCTGAAATCAACTCTTCTAAATTTTTATTTGATAGTTTTCCATAATCTTTAAATTTATTTACATCAAAATAAACATGTTGGTTACTTTCATAAGCATTATCATTTTTAATAAGCTTCATTATCATTTCAATCATTAATGAAATATTTTCAGTAGCCTTTGGTTCATGAGAAGGAACTTCACAATTTAAATACTTACAATCATCATGAAAAATTTTAGTAATTCTATTTGTAAGTTCGCTTATAGATATCTTTTTTTCTAATGATGCTTTAATTATTTTATCATCAATATCAGTAATATTTCTTACATAATTAATTGCTTTAGTTCCATATTTGCACTTTAAAACTTTAAATAAGATATCAAATACAATTAGTGGTCTTGCATTACCTATATGAGGATTGTCATATACTGTTGGTCCACAAACATACATTCCAATTTTGTTAGCATTAATTGGAATAAACTTTTCCTTTTGGTTGCCGAGGCTATTTGTTAAAAAAATATCTTTATCCATTGTTCTAGAAATATACTTTAATTTATGATTTGTGAATCTTTAAGATTACTTAGGAATCTTGCAAACTGGGATGGGATCCATCTTATGCAAGTTTGCTTTTCTTATTTTAATATATTTTTCTCTATTTATTGAGTTTTCGTTATCCATTGCTTCTTCAAGCTCACTATAACTTAAACCAAGTTGACCCTCGTCGGTTCTACCATCATCCCATAATCCATCTGTTGGTGGTGCATCAATTATTTCTCTTAAAATATTAAGTTCTTTTCCTAATTCCCAAACTTCAGTTTTATTACAATCGGCAATTGGCGATATATCAACTCCTCCATCTCCATATTTTGTGTAAAATCCAACACCAAAATCTTCAACTTTATTTCCTGTCCCAACAACTATTCCATTATTTGCTGCTGCAACCTGGTAAAGTGTAGACATTCTTAATCTTGCTCTAGAATTAGCCATACCATGTTCATTATTAAATTTTGAAAGAGTTTTTTCAAATGTGTTAAAGAGATTATCCAATTCAATTGTAAAACTACTTACATTATTAAAATTTTTCTTTAACCACTCTTGATGTTTCAGGCTTAAATCATGTTGATTGCTTTTTTGCTTAATAGGCATTGAGATTGCAATAGTCTTTAAACCTGTCATTGCACTTAAAGTACTTGAAACTGAAGAATCTATACCTCCAGATATGCCTATAACTAAAGATTTTGCTTTTGTTGGCATTGAATTAGCATAATTCAATATCCAATCTCTTATAAACAAAACTTTTTTACTAACTTCCATAGTTTAAATATATGTTAAAGGATTAAAATTATAAACGTTTAAGATGCCGCTTTAATTCCACTTTTGGCATAAATGGAATTCTTTTTAATCTCATCAGAAATCATAAATGCCAATTCTAAAGCTTGATTAGCGTTTAATCTTGGGTCACAATGAGTTCTATATCTGCTAGACAGGTCTTTATCAGATATTTTCTGAGTTCCTCCTGTGCACTCTGTAACATTTTGTCCCGTCATCTCTATGTGTAATCCACCAGCATAAGATCCTTCACTTTGATGAACGCTAAATACATTTTTAACCTCATTTAAAACATTATTGAAAGGTCTTGTTTTAAATCCAGTTGTAGATTTTATTGTATTTCCATGCATTGGATCGCAAGACCAAATTACATTTAAACCTTCTTTCTTAATGCTTCTAATCAATTTTGGTAAAAATTTTTCTACATTTTGATGTCCAAATCTTGAAATTAAAGTTATTTTACCTTTTTCATTTTTAGGATTAATTACTTTACAAATTTTTACAATCTCATCAGGTTTTGAAGTCGGTCCACATTTAATACCAATAGGATTTTCTATACCTCTGCAAAACTCAACATGTCCACCATCTAATTGTCTTGTTCTGTCACCTATCCAAACAAAATGAGCAGAAGTGTCGTGAAATTCTCCTGTTGTTGAATCAACTCTAGTCATACTTTCTTCAAAAGGAAGTAATAATGCTTCATGTGATGTCCAAAAATTTACTGTCTTGAGTCTTCTATTGAAATCAGAATTTATTCCACAAGCATCCATAAAAGCTAAAGCATCAGCAATTTTATCTTCTATCTCTTTAAACTTTTTAGCTTGTGGGCTTTTCTTAATATATCCAGTGTTCCATAAATGAACTTTTTGCAAATCAGCAAACCCCCCATGACAAAAAGCTCTTAGTAAATTTAAAGTAGAAGCAGATTGAGAATAAGCTTTAAACAATCTTTTAGGGTCAGGTTTTCTAGATTTTTCAGTAAATTCGATACCATTTATATTATCACCTAAGTAACTAGGTAATTCTTTATCACCTTGTTTTTCTGTTGCTGCACTTCTAGGTTTTGAAAATTGTCCTGCAATCCTTCCTAGTTTTACAACTGGCAATGATGCCGAATAAGTTAACACTAAGGACATTTGCAATATAACTTTAAAGTAATCTCTTATATTGTCTGGATTAAATTCTGCAAAACTTTCAGCACAATCACCACCTTGAAGTAGAAATGCTTTACCATCAACTACTTCTGAAAGTTGCTGTTTTAAGTGTCTAGTTTCACCAGCAAAAACTAAAGGAGGAAAATTTTTTATTTTCCCAAGAACCATATTAAGTTCTTTTTCATTCTCATAATTGGGAATGTGTTTTACAGGGTAATTTCTCCAACTATTTATTTTCCATTTTTTCATATTCAACCTGGGAGTGTTTTAACAGAGTTTAACTATTATTCAACTGTTACAGATTTTGCTAAATTTCTTGGTTTATCTATATCATAACCATTTTGTAAAGCTGAATAATAAGCTAATTTTTGAAGAGGTATAACTGTTAAGAAAGGAAGAAGATCTTCAGATAAGTTTTCAACTTCTATTGTTTCCCATATATTTTCTGATTGAACTTCATCTTTACTTTTGTTTGTAATTAATAAAACTTTAGCACCTCTGGCTATTACTTCTTGCATATTAGAAATTGTTTTTTTGTAATGATTATCTCTTGGAGCAAGAACAACAACTGGCATACCTTCTTCAATTAATGCTAGAGGACCGTGCTTCATTTCACCTGCTGGATATCCTTCTGCATGAACATATGCAAGTTCCTTTAGTTTTAGTGCCCCCTCTAAAGCTATTGGAAAAGAATAACCTCTTCCCAGAAACATTGAACCTTTAGCTTTTATGAAAGCTTTGCTGGCATTTTGTATTTTAATATCATTAGATAAAGTTTTTTTACATAGATTAGATAAAGAAAGTAAACTTTTTATCTTTTCATGATAATTACTTTTAACAATTATTTTTTTATCAAAAGACAATTTTAAGCATAACATGTATAAAACAAGCATTTGACCTAAAAATGCTTTGGTAGACGCAACACCTATTTCTAGGCCACAGTGAATTGGTAAAACAAGATCAGAATCTCTAGCAATTGAACTTTCAACAACATTAATTATTGAGCAAGTTTTCATATTATTTTTTTTACATATATCTAAAGCTGCATAAGTATCAGCAGTTTCTCCAGATTGAGATACAAAAACATACAAACAGTCATTTTTAAATTTAAGTTTTCGATATCTAAATTCAGAAGCTATATCGATAGAAACATCTAAAGATGTGTATTCTTCAAACCAATATTTTGCTACTAAACATGAATGGTAAGCAGTTCCACAACCAATCAAAACTATTGAATTTATTTGATCTATTTTCCACGGGAAATTATAAATATTTATTTGTTTATTAACTTTATCAACATATTCATTAACACAATTTTTAATTGTTGCAGGTTGTTCATCAATTTCTTTTGCCATAAAATGTTTATAATCACCCTTGTCATAATCTTGGTTATCTTGTGATAAATTTAATATTTTCTTATTTGCTTTATTTCCATTGGTATCAAAAAACTCAACCTGATTATCTTTGATCAAACAAAACTCACCATCATTAAGATAAGAAATTTTATTTGTCATAGATTTTAAAGCATATGAATCTGAGCCTAGATAATTTTCATTTGGTCCATATCCAACAGCTAAAGGGGATCCTCTTCGTGCGCCAACAATTAGATTGGGATAATCTTTAAAAATAATACCTAAAGCAAAGCTACCATGTAATTTTTTTAAAACTTTAATAATAGTATTTTTTAAATTATTTTTTTTTAAATAATCTGTTACCAAATGAGCAATAACCTCAGTGTCAGTTTGTGATTTAAATTTATATCCTTTTTTTTCTAATATTTTTTTTAACAATGTGGAATTTTCTATAATGCCGTTATGAACTACTGAAACTGTTTCAGATGAATGAGGATGTGCATTTATAGTGCTTGGTTTGCCATGTGTTGCCCATCTAACATGACCTATTCCGATTTCACCTTTTAAATTTGAGTTTGATATACTTTTCTCTAGAACGTCTACTCTTCCTTCGCATTTAACTTCTTTTATAAATCCATCATCAAGAGTTGCTATTCCAGCTGAATCATATCCCCTATATTCTAATTTTTTTAAAGAATTAACTATTCTAGATGTTACATCTTTATTGCTGGTAATTCCTACTATTCCACACATTTATTTTTTTTTATAATTTTTTATTTCTTGTTGTTCATTTCTTTCAAGCGCTAAAGAATTTTTTAACACATTTTTAGTAATAACCGAGCCTGCACCAATAATACTGTTATCATTCACAGTAACTGGAGCAACTAAAGATGAATTTGAGCCAACAAATACTTTATTTTTAATTCTTGTTTTATTTTTCTTTTTTCCATCGTAATTACAAGTAATAGTTCCAGCACCAACATTCACATTGCTACCCATTACTGTATCACCAATGTAAGAGAGATGATTAACTTTAGAATTTTTTCCAATTATACTTTTTTTAACTTCGACAAAATTTCCAATTTTAGAACCAGATTTAATAACTGCGCCTGGTCTTATTCTTGCATAAGGGCCTATGTTGACATTATTATCAATTTTGACTCCTTCTAAATGAGAAAATGATGAAATAGTAACATTGTTGCCAATTTTTACATTTTTAGAAATTACTACGTAAGGTTCAATAACTACTTTTTTTCCAACTTTTGTATCTTTAGAAAAAAAAACCGTTTCTGGTGCAATCATTTTTACACCTTTTTTTATGAAATTATTTCTAAGTTTGTTTTGTAATTTTTTTTCTTTCATTTGATATTTATATATATTTAGGTAAAACTTTACTTTAACTCACAAATTATTTCTTAATAATACTTTATTAATGGTTCAAAAATTAACTATTTTATTCGATCTCGATGGAACTCTTATAGATACAGCTCCAGATTTAATGAATGCACATAATTATGTTATGAAAAAATTTGGCTATGAAACTAAATCTACAAACGATATCAGGCAACTTGTTGGTCAAGGAGCGGCTTCACTAATCGGAAGAGCAGTTTGGGGTCAAGCAAAAAAAGAGTTTGGTCAAATAAATGATAAAAATATTAAAAATGAAATGGTTAAAGAATTTATTGAATATTATGGAAATAATATTGCTGTAGAAAGTAAATTAATAAATGGAGTAATTGAATTTTTAAATTGGGCCAAAGAAAATAATATATCCATGGGTGTTTGTACTAATAAACAAGAGCATCTGGCTATAGATTTATTAAAAAAAATAAAAATTTATGATTTCTTTGAATATGTTGCGGGAAGTAATACATTTGATTATTGTAAACCTGATCCAAGACATTTAACAAATGTAATTGAAATTATGCAAGGTGATGTAAAAAAAAGCTTAATGATTGGAGATAGCGAAACAGATGCAGATTCCTCTAAGTCAGCAGGAATTCCATTTATATTATTAGAAGATGGGTACACTGAAAAGAAAGTTTCTGAAATTTATCATGACTACTTGATAAAAGATTTTGTAAATATTGAACAAATTATCAATAAATACTTAAATCATTAAACTTGATTATATTTTATCCTAAGGTATTAAAATTTAATAAAATATAGATAATATGATTAATCATAAAGTTAAGGTTTACCCTTCTAAAAGAAAATTAAATAAAAAAAAACAACTTGCATGGAAAATTGCTGAAATTGCAAATGATAATGCTAAACTTAACAAAGATTCAGTTGAAATGGTGATCAACAGAATTATTGATAATGCATCTGTTGCTATTGCATCTTTAAATAGAAAACCAGTAGTCTCTTCGAGGGAAATGGCTAAAGCACACAAAAGAAAAAATGGAGCAACAATATTTGGGATTAATTCAAAAATTAAATTTGATTGTGAGTGGGCTGCATGGACTAACGGAACTGCTGTTAGAGAATTAGATTTTCATGACACTTTTTTAGCGGCTGATTACAGTCATCCTGGTGACAATATTCCTCCTATATTAGCTGTTGCACAACAATTAAAAAGAACTGGATTAGATTTATTAAGAGGAATTATTACAGCTTATGAAGTTCAAGTTAATCTAGTTAAAGGAATATGTCTTCATAAACATAAAGTGGATCATATAGCCCATTTAGGTCCTAGTGTTGTAGCAGGAATTGGATCAATGCTTAAACTAAATACAGAAACTATATATCAAGGAATTCAACAAGCTCTACATGTTACTGTTTCTACAAGACAATCTAGAAAAGGAGAAATTTCCAGTTGGAAAGCTTATGCACCTGCTCATGCGGGCAAACTTGCGATTGAAGCTGTTGACCGAGTAATGAGAGGAGAAGGAGCACCAAGCCCCATATATGAAGGTGAAGATAGTGTGATAGCTAGAATTTTGGATGGAAAAAACGCAAAATATAATGTTCCACTTCCAAAAAAAAATGAACAAAAAAAAGCTATACTTGAAACTTACACGAAAGAATATTCCGCTGAGTATCAAGCTCAAGCACTAATCGATATTGCTAAAAAACTTAATAAAAAAATTCCTAATTTAAATAACATTAAAAAAATTGATATCTATACAAGTCATCATACTCATTATGTTATTGGAACTGGAGCAAATGATCCTCAAAAAATGGACCCAAAAGCAAGCAGAGAAACTTTAGATCATTCTATAATGTATATTTTTGCAGTAGCACTTGAGGACGCTGATTGGCACCATGTTAAATCATATACTAAAGCAAGAGCTAATAGAAAAAGTACTATTAAAATCTGGCGAAGTATTAAAACGCATGAAGATAAAAAATGGACAAAAAAATATCATGATCCAAATCCAAAAAAAAAATCTTTTGGTGCTAGAGTTGTGGTTACAATGAAAAATGGAAAAAAAATATCTGAAATGCTTGAAAGAGCAGATGCACATCCCTATGGATCAAAACCATTTAAAAGAAATGATTATATAAAAAAGTTCAAAACTCTTACAGACAATATTATTTCACGTAAAGAAAGTATAAGGTTTATCAATATTGTTCAAAATTTGAAAAAAATTAAAAAAGGACAACTAACAAAATTAAATATTGTAGTAGACAAAAAATATCTGAAAAAAAACAATAAACTAGGAATTTTTTAAGTGCATTTTATTAAAAAAAAACCGCAGGAAAAAAGAATTGATCTAGATAATAAGTTAAAATTAAATAAAATTTTAAGAGTTCCAGGAGCTTATAATCCTTTAACTGCAAAAGTTATTGAGGAAGTTGGGTATGATGCTGTGTATGTTTCTGGTGGAGTTATGTCTAATGACTTAGGTTATCCTGATATTGGTTTAACAACACTTAAAGATGTGAGTAATAGATCAAATCAAATAGCCAGGGTAACCAATCTTCCAACAATAGTTGATATAGATACAGGATTTAAATCTTGTAAAGAAACTATTGAGACGTTTGAAAATAATGGAATCTCAGCTGTACATTTAGAAGATCAAATAGCTCAAAAAAGGTGTGGCCACTTAGATAATAAGGAACTTATTTCAAAAGAAGATATGGTTAATAAAATTAAAGAGTGTGTAAGTTCTAAGAAAGATAAAAATTTTAAAATAATTGCTAGATCTGATGCAAAAAATGTTGAAGGGTTGGATAAAATGATTGAAAGATGCAAAGCATACATCGATGCCGGTGCTGAAATCATTTTTCCTGAAGCTTTAAAAAATGAAAACGAATTTGAAAAAGTTAGAAAATCATTAAATAGCTATTTGCTAGCAAATATGACTGAGTTTGGAAAATCAA